>NZ_JALQCK010000089.1:0-9165 GCF_030464835.1 Paraburkholderia sp. WS6 | reverse complement strand
GTCGCGCGCCCCCGAGCCCGCGGACATGGGCAGGCGTCGAACAAACCTCAAGAACCGCTGCCCCCGGCGAGCTGGCTTGGATGACCGGACCACTCAGTTAACCGCCGTTGAACCCCAGACAGCGCGACCGGCAGTTGTGGGTCGAACTCAGCCGGCCGCACCGCGCTGCCGACGGTGGGGGAGCGCGAAGGCCGCCGATGCGCTATCGTTAAAAGCGCAACTCTCGATGCCGCATTGGGTAGCAGGTAATTGCTGCGGCGGGCGGCGGTCGAGGTGGAAAACAGGTGCGAGAATCGGGTTCACGGTTGGATTTCCACGCCGGTATCAAGGAAATACGAAATGGACGATCCATATGACCTTCAGCGCTTTGTCGACGCCCAGGATCCAGTGTTCGCACAGGTATGCGATGAATTGACGGATGGACGTAAGCGAAGCCACTGGATGTGGTTCGTGTTTCCGCAAATCCAGGGCCTCGGGGCAAGCGCAATGGCGCGGCGGTTCGCGATCTCGTCGTTGGCCGAGGCCGAAGCCTATCTGCGCCACCCGTTACTCGGCCCACGGCTGCGCGAATCGACGCGACTGGTCAACCTCGTCGAAGAGCATTCCATCGAGGAAATTTTCGGATATCCAGATTACCTGAAGTTTCGATCGTCGATCAGCCTGTTCGCGCGCGCCACGAGCGACAACGATGTATTTGTGGAAGCGCTGCGCAAGTATTTCGGTGGTGAAGCCGATCCGCAAACTCTGCAGCTGCTCTAGGCCGTTTTTTGCGCTGGACTAGCGCGCGTGGGCGGCGACAATGACTACGTCCGGTCGGACTTCCTGCTTGACGCTATCCACGCGCGTGGCGGAGCGGACTTCGGAATTTCACTGTCGGCACAGTGAGTCGTCAATTCCCGCTCGCATCGGCTGCGCGGGACCGGTAGAGCAGCAGATGATCGGTGCCGGATTCGGACAGCCAGACTTCGCCCGGGCGGCCCATCATCTCACGTACGTTCGCGTGCGGGCGCGGCAGCGGAAACACGTCGAACCGCTCGTCACGCGGGTCAAAGCGCACTAGCGCGTTGGCGCTCCATTCACTGAGCCAGACGATATCCTGGTCGTCTACAAATATTGCGTACGCGTGCGGATCGTCGCCGGGCAATCGCCATTCGCGCCATTGATGCGTCACGGGATCGAATACGCCGACTTTTCCTGCGTTCCACTCGCTGACCCAGACGTGCCCCTTCGAATCGGACCATACGCGGCGCGCGCCCTGCTTCGACGTTGGCGGCTCGATGACCTGCGCCGCCCCACTCCCAGGATCGATGCGACCGAGATAACTCCCCGCCAGTGACGCGAAATACAGGCTACCGCCCGGGGTCACGCAGATGCCGTAGGGCCCGCGCCCGCGCGGCGCATCGAAGACTCGCATGCGGGCGCGCTGCGGATCCAGTTCGCCATAGATGCCGCTTTGCCCGGTAAACCACAGATATCCTTGTTTGTCGAACACGGCGGTGTTCAGATTGGCGTCTGGCCGCTCCTTCGGCAGCGGAAAACGCGTGACGGCGAGGGTCTTCGGATCGATGCGCACAATCGCGTTCTGGCCGCCGTCAGTCACCCACGCCGCGCGATCGGGACCCACGATCACGCCGTGCGGCGCCGATCCGGTGCCGAGCGCAATCTTGTCGATCCTGCCGCTACGCGGGTCCAGCCGTCCGACCGCGCCCAGCGCCTGTGCGGTGTACCACACGGCGCCGTCCGGCGACGGCGCGACGTCATGCGGCGCACTTCCGGTCGGGACGGCGAAGGTCTCGAACGACGGCGGCTGCGCCTGCGCCGAGCCGATGGTGAGCGCAGCGCTCGCGAGAGCCGACGCAAACCACGGTGCCAGCTCTGTTTCGAGAATTTTGTTCACCGTTGCCACAACCCGTTTCCTCGCGATCGCCAACATGTTCGCCTCCGTGTCACTGGATGAGTTTCAAAGGGCGCTGACGGTTTTTTATTGTTGCACTTATCTGTAGCCGTCGCTGCGCCGACTCATTCGCCTCGCCGGCCCCGGTGGCAATTCATGTTCACGGTGGCGAAGGTCAACATCGAAGGGAGGATGATGTCGATGGCCATGGCTCAAATCACGGCCGAACGCGGTTGTCCAAGCTCATGTGGATAGGTTCCCCTTTCTCGAGTGGCACCTTAACGAAGGGGTGGCCGGGAGGCGGCTGCGACTGTCAATCATGAGACCCTGTTCGGCCAGTTTCAGCCTGTCGCGTGGGCGCTCCCACGGACACTCAAACGTCACGTTCATTCGGTTAACGGACCTTCGGCGTCAATCGTTGGTTCGTTTCAACCAGGTCGAGGGGGAAAGTTGAGACGTCCACTACTTCAAGTAGAATCGCTGACTCTTAGCTGAGCGCCGCGTGGGAGCAGAGCGAATCCGCCCCAAGTGTTGGGGCGGCGCGGAGAGCGGCGGTAGCTTGCGACCGATTCCACACCTTGTTCGGCCGCAAACGGATAGCGTCGAGGCGGCGCTGAAGTGCTATCTGTCTCGTTGCCGCTCGCTCGACCCTTCCGTTCGCTTGCCGTCGAGGCTCACCTGCACACCCAAGGCACAGCCGAACGTACATGTTGTGCCGTCCGGGGTGGTATTGAAAGACGGCACTGTCTCCTTGCTCAGAATGCCCTTGATGGTGCTGCTGTCGTCCGCGATGACAATTTCGGCGTCAAGCACCGCCCCGCTGTCATACTTGATGTGCATCGTACCCGTGCAGTCCGACTTGACCGTGTAGGTGCCTGACTGGTTGGGATTGAAGTCGGTCTGTCCACCTCTCGGCGCACCGTTCGTATTGAGGAAATCAGTTCTTCTCGAAATGCTTCCGGCTCCATCGAAAGTCTGGATAGCCACACCGTCGATGATGGCAGGCGTAGCAAGAGGATGGAGTGTGCCGGTAACCGGCTCGAGGATGCCGAGAAGATTTCCGTGCGCACTGAACGCGAACGTCCCCTTCAACTTGGCGACCGAACACTCTCCCTCGGCGTAAGCCGACCCAGTGAACGCCAGCAGCGCCAAGGCCGCGCCAGACAACCGCTTCAACGATTTCGATGTCATATCATCTCCTAGATTCCAGTGCCGAACCTGAGCTAGGGTGCCGCTGTACTGCGGCCGTTGGAACGATTCCTGCTGCCAGTCCCACAGACGAGCGCTTGGGCCCCTTGGGGCGGTCGGAAACCCCGCGCTGAATGTTAGGCAATGAAAATCAAGGCAGGAGGAGGAAAAACCCTCATTGGCCGGGCTGCAAAATCTGCGCAGGGGGCCGACCGCATGAGGCAGTGATCGGCCAACTACGGACGCTTGCCCACGCCTTCACCCGGACGGTCGAACGCTCGAACGGCGGCTCCGCCTGGACAACGGACCCTCGTAAGATCTGGCGACGAGGCAACGCATACTGGTTCGACTCTCCGAGCCACTCGTTGCCGATTTCGTGCAGCGAAACCTAGACCCAACACTAGCGTAACCGGCTGCCACTTTCGGTCCAGGTGTAACAAAAAGATGCGATGGTTGTGACGCCAGCCGCCGAACATGCGGACAACGCAGAGACAATCCGCAGCAGCTGATTGCAAGCTTGTCGACGGTTACGAAGCAGCGGCTGGCGGCTGACCGCTGCCCCGGAATCGCACACCACTGTCGTTATTGCCCGCCATACTCCGCGTTTATCCGGTCAAGTTCACCCGACTGGCGCGCACGCTGAAGTTCCTGTTTGACCTGGGCCCGCGTTTTGCCCATTGACACGCCTGACTCGCTGGTCGTGGCAGAGACACCGCCAACAGAGTCTGTCGAAGACGCGGCAGGACTGGTGGCCTGCGTTGCAGGCGACGTCTCCTGAGCCTGAACGTACCCGAATGCGAGAGCGGCGACACTACATGCTGCCAGTTTGAACGGTTTCATATCCATGTACTCCATCTAATGTGGTTCGGTCGCTCGAACCACGCAGGAGGGGTCGGATAATCCCGACCCGGCCTCGGCGACGGCCCGTACGTACGGGCCCAATCAGTCACCTGGTAGATATCGCAGGACAGCCCCATCGTACACGGGGTCTCGTACTGGCTGCGCGTACCTGTTTGCGTTCCCGTCATCGGCACGCCTCCTACCGAGGCGTCGCCCATTTGCGCCATCGCGCGGTCAATTACCGAAGAAAAGGTTGCAGTAACTTGCGGGGCCGACGCATGACGATGGCGAGGGCTTCGACACATGCTGGGCACTGCCGGAAGCTGAGGTGCCGTTGGTCGTCGTGCCGCCAACGTCACTGTTGCCCGCCTGCTGGCTGTCCTGTGCAGCGATCTTCGCTTCAGCAGCCTGAATTTGCGCGGGATACGTCGTCTGGTCGCCGTCGCCGACGTGATAGCCGGCCTGCTCGAGACGGATCAGTTCCGCACGCACCTGCGCACGGGTGACGGGCGCGGTGCTCTGAGCGAAGCTGACGACTGGGCTGGCAAGCGCACAGCTGGCGAGAACAAGGCATGCAAGGGTTTTCATAATGGAGCTCCTTGATTTATGGCTAACATAACAATCAGGATATCTAATAGCACACTGCAGTCAGTTCTGCAGGCAAACTGGAAGTTGTGGTTGATATGGGGTGTGGGTCGTCCGCGACTCAGCTGGCTTAACTCGGGGGCGTATTGCGGATCATGTCAATCTCCCTGAAAGTGAGGTCGAAACGTCGCGCAGGTACGCACTGCGTTTTCCGCATCGGCCGATTATAGAGCCGTACTCGTAACAGGCATTCGGCAAGAGAAGAACGCGAGCCATTGTGCGGTGATTGACGCCCTCCTTGTGTCGAATTATGCTGCATTATTACGCCGTGTAACCATGTCAGTTGTAGTTACGTCGATAATTTGTTGTTCGGCATTAAATGTTCCTTTGCGGGCGAATAAATGTTCGGTGTCGCTTTACGATTATTCGTTAGAGTGACTTCTTGAGAGTACGGCGCACGCCGGGTTACGGATGCAGTTCGACGCGGCACACACGAAGCGGGCACCCGATATCGCAATGGGCGAACCGTGCTTGATCAGAATAACTGCGAGTTACTGGTACTGCGCAGCGCGAGAGTTCAGCCTCATACTTACCCTCGTTCAGCAGCTTTGACGGTCTTCCGCCCAATGCTCGGCACAGCGGGCACAAATCTCAGGTAGGGACCACCTGCTTGGATCACGAACTTTTGTTCGGCAAAAAACAGAACACTTGTCCATCGACTTGCTGGCGGACCGCTAGCACAATGGGGTGTAGCTGCACCTGATTCCCGGAGGCCTGTTATGGCGTCCTGTACTCAAACACCACGTGATTCTGACGCGGGCGAAAAGCCCGGGGCCAGAACATCACTGCGCGCGGGTGAAACGACTCAGACAATCGAGCGCCGCAGATTCGCTGATTTTGTGAATCTTTTTGTGGGACCGGTTGCAGCACTCAGTGCTGAGCAGAATCTCCTCGTCAAACGCGAGTTATTGCAATCGCTGTCCCGCCGATCGGTATATTGGATCGCGCTACTGTTGGTCGTAAGCCCGTTCTGGTTCGTAGTTGGAGCCTGGACCAAATCGTCGGATATCTATCCCTGGTTCCGTGTCGTCTGGATCGTGGGACTCTGGGGGCTGGCCGCTCCTTTCGCAGCATACTTACTGAAAAAAACGATGCTGCTCCCGAAGCTCGCCGGCGTCAGCGCGGTCGAGCAGCTACATTGGGCATGGGCTGCATTGGTCATGCTCACATCGTTCTGGTGGGCGGCGGCCAGCTTTGGGCTAGAACCACCCATCTACATCAGCGGGTTCATACATGGCCCCTACTTCAGATTTGCCAGATATGGCTTCGTGGAACTGACGATGATCAGCCAGGCATTTACCTTGCTGCTGCTCGCACCCAGTTTTCGTGCGGCTTCAGGTGCACTGTTGGTCGGCACTATCCCATTCGCATTTAACCTTGCACCACTGCTATTTATTTACCGGCCAGGACAGTTTGACTGGTATACGGCTCAATTGATTGGCTATTGTGTCGTCGCCTGGTACATCTGCAACGATCAGCAACTCATATGTGTAAAAGAGGTTGTTCTCGACGAGGCGCGAGCTCAGGCAGTAGCGGCAATGCTGGAAAAGAGCCAGTTTATGGCTGCCATAAGCCATGACTTGCGCCAGCCGCTCACCACGCTCGGCCTGAAGTTAAGTTTTATCGAGCGATGCATTAGATCGACCTGCCTGGTCGAAGACGTCTCGATTGCGCAAAGGCAAGTGGCTGCGATGGAAGGGATGATTAACGGGGCACTGGATATCTGCCGCCTCGAGTCCCGCACATGGAATGTGGAAATTCAGGAGGTAGCGCTGACTTCCCTTTTACGCGGCATAGTCGTGGATATGNCTCGAGGTTCAAGCGGTTGAAAACGACAACCCGGACCTGACCGATATGGTCGTGGCGATCATCGAGGACAATAGCGACCTGAGAATCGAAATATCGATGCGCCTGATCGAGCATGGCTGCTATGTCGTGGCGGGGGAATCATCATCCGACGTCATCGAGCAGTTGCGCATTGAAGCGTTGGCAAGTGGTCCGCATTTCATCCTCTCCGACTACCGGCTGGAAAACGAGGACGGTGTTGCTGCGATTGCGGCGGTCCGCGCTGTGACGGACGCTTCGATCCCTGCAATCCTGTGGTCGGGGGACACCTCGTCAGCTGTGCTCAAAAAAGTAGCCGTCAGCGGCATGAAGCTTTTGTCGAAACCGGTTTCGGAACAAACCTTATTGACCACACTTGCAAAACATAAGCCAAAAACGTCGACCGAAGGCGGTTAAAAGTGATGGCAGGGGGAGCATGAAGAGCGGTGTAGCAGAGATCTTCACGACAGTCGCGTATCTGGCGCCCCCCTTCCAAGGGCCAGCTCGGCATTGACTCGAAGCGCAGCTTCAACGCGGTTTCTGACTTGAAGTTTGTCGTAAATAACACAAGAAACCTGTCTGACATGTCCCTCGGAGACGCTAAGCTCTCTTGCGATCTGTTTCCCTGAGAGACCACGTGCAATGCAACGCGCCAAGTCCCACTCTCGCGGAGAAAGCCCAAGATGATGCTGATTCCGGCTAGCTGAGGGCGTTTGCGTCGAGCAGGCAAAGCGGAGCAAGACTTCTTCCGGAATCCAGAGTTCACCTCCTAAGATCCTGCTCAGTCCAATGAACATTTTTTTGTGCGCGCCTCCTTTCAACAGGATTCCTCGAGCGGCGTAGTCACGCATGCACATTCGCAAAATTTCAACTTCATGATCGTTTCCAGGAGCAAGTCCTGTGCAGATGACCACGGGAACATTGGATGGATTTCCGGCCTGGAAATGCTCAAGTGTCGTGGCGCCACGGTTCTCACCATCCAGATTAAGATCCAGGAATACCAGGTCCGGGGGAGGTGTCTTGTTGACTTCTTCAAGCGCGCTGGCAAGCGTAAAGACGGGCGTGATGTCGATTGGGGTTGCGCTCAGCTCCGACGCGTGTGTTTGGACATATTCGGAAAGAGCAACGCAAAGAATTTCGTGGTCATCGACCCATAGGATTTTCATGGTCGCTTCTCCTCTTAATACGTCTGAGAAAAGCAATCGATCACGCGCAACGTTTGTGCGGAGCATTGCTTAACAGCTTAGCATATCGAGCGAGGCCGCAGAACCTTGAAGGACGGAGAGAGAGCTTTCCGCCTGCGGGCGGTCTGAGCTACCCACCGTCTTTTATCGCCCAACGGAGGCATGTTATTCGTAGAATCGAAGCAGATCCATTTGAGTTCTATGCGTTAAGCGGTGCAAAAAACCGATGACCTTGGGTCCGTTGATTCTTTTGCAGAGTGTTGTGGACCCGCGATACCTACCGCACATGGTGTGCCATGTTCGCACCGTGTGCCGCGCCCCAGACGGCACGCGGCTTTGCACGATCGAATCGGGCCTGCGCGGCAGCCGCGGGCATGAAGGCGATCGCGAGTGGTGGGGGCACGCCGACAGCCTCGCGGCGAGATGTCTGCGGCGTACCGACAGTTCGGTACCCCGCACATGCGCGAAGTGCGTCGACGTATGCCCCTGGCACTTGGTCCGCGGGGCGGACTGGCGTGCCCCAGTTCCCGCAGAACGCCGCATCCTTCGGTAGGGCGTTACATCTGCCCGCTACCGGCGGCGTTGAATGACCGAAGTACCTTGGAACCGGCCGTCGTCCTTGCACTAGCGCGTAAGGCCGCTATATAGGGTCGTCGCGCGTCATTCGAATCGGGCCGACGAGATAAGATTAAGGGGCGGCGAGAATCGGTCCCCACCGAAGCCTTACGCCGGAGTGATCGATCCAGCTTCTGGCCTCGCGCACCAGGTGATTCCGTGCAATTGCAAGCGCTCCTTTTGCGAGACGCTCAGCCGAGCAATACCGAGCCACCCTTCTCGACGTACGCCTGCAGCAAATGATGGGCAATGGCGAACGGCTTGGGCGTCGACAGCCCGTCCGCATGCGTTCCCGCGAGCATCGCCGCAACCTCCTGGCGCGAGAACCAGCGGGCGTTTTCGAGTTCGTCCGTATCGACGATGATGTCGATATCGCTCGCCTGCGCAAAGCAGCTGTTGGTGTTCACAAATGCCACTAGCCATGTTCACAGGAATGCTAGCGGCCAAAACGCCGGGATGGCTTGCTGCGCAATGCGTTGCGTGCGATCAGCGCCATTCGACGCCTGTTGCGACGGTACAACAATCGTGATGATGCTTGTTCAGTAACTCTGCTAGCGTCGCATCGGTGCTGGATATCAAGTCTCACGGACGATGCGATCCGAAAGACACTTTTCATGGGTGGAGTTCAGGATCGTCACCGGCCGCATGCAGTCAGAAAGCGCTTCTGTATTTTCTGATTTGGTTTAAGGAACGATAACTTTAACTCTTGTGCAAAGAGCTATTTTTGATTAGCACGTATGGTCGTGTTCGGCGGGGGCCACATTCCGCGAGACGTTTCCTGTGCGAAAAGCGGTGCTGTGGCTGCAAGGTTAAGCGCGATGCTCGAAATGATTTATCAGCATATGCAAGGCACGCTAGCATAATTAATGGACATGCTAGCGGTGCTATGAACGCTGGCTAGCACCAATTCTGAACTCCAACAGTTGCAGACAGCGTTACCATTGCTGTGCTCGCCGCATAGGTGGTAGCGGCGTC
>NZ_JALQCK010000088.1:0-9428 GCF_030464835.1 Paraburkholderia sp. WS6 | reverse complement strand
GGAAGTGATGGTAGTAGGTGATGACACCGTGCACTTCCGCGCGCGACAGGTTCATCGCCCGCGCCAGCTGCGCGACGGCGGCAGGCGGCACGAAGCCGACGTCGTCCTGGATCGCGTGCAGCACGGCAAGCAGGGAGCCACCACGGCGGATATGCCGCTCAATCAACTCATTCGAATCGGCCAAGATAGTCTCCTGCAGAGCGGCCCTGAGATGCCTTCACGTTCTGATCCCGCATTGCACGCCGAACACGCACTGCTTCAGCGGCGCTCACTCGTGCGAACCGAGAGGCGACGGTCGAAAGCGGCTTTCCGGTGCCGTGCTGGGCGCAGCGGAGTTCAGAATCCAGCGGCGTCGCATCGGATACAGGATGAACTTCGCCGACACACCGGCCATCAAGGAAATACACGCAACGAAGATGAACACCGCGTTCCATCCACCGTGCGCGGACAACAGCGAAGCCACAGGCACTAGCATGGCGGCAGTCCCTTTGGCGGTATAAAGCGTACCGGCATTCCCCGCCGCGTATTTGGCGCCGAACGTGTCGGCACACGTCGCGGGGAAATTCGAGAAAATATCGCCGTAACACAGGAACACGAGCCCGGAAAACAGCACGAACAGGTACGGGTTGTGACCGAAGTGCATCAGCCCCAGCAGCGCCAGCGCTTCGCCGATAAAGGTCATGAACATGGTGTTCTCACGGCCGATCCGGTCGGAGATCCAACCGCATAGCGGGCGCGTGAAACCGTTGCACATATTGTTGATCGACAGCGTCATCGTCAGCAGCGGCAACGTCACGCTCAGCACGCTGACCGGCATAGCCGCAAAGCCATACTCCTTCGCGATCGGACCGATCTCCGCTGTGGCAATGATGCCGCCTGCCGCGACGCACACAAACATGGCGTACATCACCCAGAAAAGCGGTGCGCGAATCATCTGCTTCGTCGTGTAATCGGTCTTCGTTGCGACGATGCGCCTGACCCCAGCCGCATGCGCCGGCGGCTTCGGGCGCACCAGCAAGGTTGCCAGCAGCAGGATGCAGACACCCTGGAACACGCCGAAGAACACAAATGCATGCTCGTACCCGGCGCTCTGGATCATGTTGGAGATCGGGATCACCGTCAGCGCCGCGCCGGCGCCGAAGCCCGCCGCGGTCAGACCGGCGGCCAAACCGCGCCGGTCGGGAAACCACTTGAGCGCCGTGCCCACACAGGTGCCGTAGACGCATCCTGCTCCGATACCGGCAATCACGGCGGCGACGTAGAGCACCGGCAGATTCGGCGCATAGGCGTCGAGAATCCAGCCCAAACCCGCGCAGATCGACCCGCCGATGACGACAGGACGAGGACCGAACTTGTCGACGAGCCAACCCTCGACAGGCACCAGCCAGGTCTCGGTGACGATGAAAATCGAAAACGCCAGCTGGATGGCGGCTTGCCCCCAGTGGTGTTTGGCGTCCATCGGGATGACAAACAGGGTCCATGCGTATTGAAGGTTCGCTATAAGACCCATGCAGGCGATGCCGGCTGCCAGCTGGACCCAGCGGTTATGCCGCCGCGCCGTATAGCCGTTGAAGGCTGTGTCAGTCTGTAACACGTTCTCTGTCTCCGTCTATTGACTTGTTTGCTTGCCTGATCAAAACACCTGCATGTCAAGGCTGAACTGTCATGGCGCTTGAACCATGATGGGCGGCTTCAACAATTAACAAAAGTTAAAGTTTCTTCTGCGTTATATTAGCTATCGTTAATACCTCCCCGAAACGTTGCAGTCGCTGCGAGCGCGCCCGCGCACGATCGCAAGCGCTCCGACCATTTATCTCCGGCTACCCTTCCACCTTGCGTGCGGCGTCGGCTAGACTCTGGCGATTCGCAGCAAATTGGTGGTACCAGATTCGCCGAACGGCATGCCTGCCGCGATCGCCACCGGGTCGCCTGAATTTGCAAAGCCCTGTCTCACGGCGATGCTGCACGCGGCACTCACCATCTCGTCGACCGATTCGACGTCAGGGCTGACTGTGGAATGCACGCCCCACACCAGCGCAAGACGCCGCGCCGTCGACAGCTTCGGCGTGATGCTGAGAATCGGCGCGACCGGACGCTGACGGGCGGCCCGCAGGCTGGTGTGTCCGGACGTCGTGTACGTGACCGTCGCAACCGCAGCGATGGTCTGCGCGACATCGCGCAGTGCCGCGCAGATTGCGTCTCCCGGGGTGCCCAGCGGAAGTTCATGCTGAGCATCGAGCAGGCTCCGGTAGAGCGGATCATGTTCGACCTCCTTGATGATCCGCTCCATCATCGCCACGGCCTGCACAGGAAAGCCGCCGCTGGCCGACTCCGCAGACAGCATGACGGCATCCGCGCCATCGTAGATCGCCGTCGCGACGTCCGATGCCTCGGCGCGCGTGGGCACCGGTGCTGAAATCATCGATTCGAGCATCTGCGTCGCGATGATCACCGGCTTGCCGTGGCTGCGGCAGGATCGAAGAATGCGCTTCTGCGCGCCCGGCACGCGTTCGGGCGGAAGCTCGACGCCGAGGTCGCCGCGAGCGACCATCACCGCATCGGCCGCATTCACGATCTCATCGAGCCGATCAAGCGCTGCTGGCTTTTCCAGCTTGACCATCAGCCCGGCGCGCGCTCCAATGAGTTCGCGCGCGTCGATCAAATCCTCCGGACGCTGTACGAACGACAGCGCAATCCAGTCGGCGCCGAGCGACAACGCAAATTCCAGATCGATCAGGTCTTTCTGGGTCAGCACGGGAATCGGCAGAATCGCGTCGGGAACATTCACTCCTTTTCGATCCGACAGCGTTCCTCCGTGCAATACGCGGGTACGGATCCGCTCGCCGTCATTGTCGAGCACTTCCAGGCGCAGTTTGCCGTCATCGAGCAGCAGCGACTGGCCGGCGGCGACGACGTCGAAGAGTTCCGGATGGGGCAGGCATACGCGATTGACGTCGCCGTCCGCCGGGTTCCGGTCGAGCGCAAATTCGGCGCCCGTCACGAGCATCACCTTGCCCTCGGCGAACGGGCCGACGCGCAGCTTCGGTCCCTGCATGTCTGCCAGAATCGAAATGGGCCGGCCCGAAGCACGCTCGACCTCGCGAACCAGCTCATAGCGCCGCCGATGGTCCTCGTGCGAGCCGTGACTGAAATTCAGCCGGAATACATCGGCGCCGGCGTGAAAAAGTTGGGTAATCGTTTCGAGATCGGAGGTCGCGGGGCCGAGGGTCGCGACGATCTTTGCTTTGCGTAGGCGGATCATAACGGGTCAGTAAGGTGAGGTGGCGGGCGAGCGAGCGCGGCAACAGCCGGTCAAGCGTCAAGTTGTCTGAGCAATGCGTCGACGCTGCCCTTCGCGTCGCCGAACAGCATCCGGGTGTTGTCCTTGTAGAAGAGCGGATTGTCCACGCCCGCATAACCGGTCGCCATGCTGCGTTTCGACACGACCACCGTGCGCGCTTTCCACACTTCGAGCACCGGCATCCCCGCAATCGGACTGCCCGGATCTTCGAGCGCACCAGGGTTCACGATGTCGTTTGCGCCGATCACGAGCACCACGTCCGTGTTGGTGAAGTCTTCGTTGATCTCATCCATTTCGAGCACGATGTCGTACGGCACCTTCGCTTCGGCAAGGAGCACGTTCATGTGGCCCGGCAAGCGTCCGGCGACTGGATGGATGCCAAAACGCACCCGCACGCCGAGACTGTCAAGCTTGCGCGTGATTTCGCTGATCGTCGTCTGCGCCTGCGCCACGGCCATCCCGTAGCCCGGCACGATGATGACCTCGGAGGCGTCGCGCAGAATCGCGCTGACTTCGTCGACGCTGGTCGCCACCACCTCCCCCGCGATATCCGCCGAACTCGTTCCGCTCGCCGCGCCGAAGCCGCCGAGAATCACCGAGATGAAACTGCGGTTCATCGCTCGGCACATGATGTAGCTAAGGATCGCGCCGCTCGAACCGACCAGCGCGCCGGTCGTAATCAACAGGTCGTTGCTCAGCATGAAGCCCGTGGCCGCGGCGGCCCAACCTGAGTAACTGTTCAGCATCGACACGACCACCGGCATGTCCGCGCCGCCGATGGCCATCACCAGATGCACACCGAGCGCCGCGGCGAGCACGATCATCACGAGCAATGCCCCGATGCCTTCCGCGCCCGACGGCACCGAGAGAAACCGGTAGCCGATTGCCACGCACAGCACCAGCACAAGCAGGTTCAGCAGATGCCGGCCCGGTATCACAAGCGGTTTGCCGCTAATCGTGCCCTGCAGCTTCAGGAACGCGACGATCGAACCGGTGAACGTGATGGTGCCTATAAACACGCCAAGATAAATCTCGGACAGGTGAATCACCCGCTCCGCGCCGCCGAACTCGCCGGCCGGCATCAGATAGTTGGTAAAGCCGATCAGCACCGCGGCCAGCCCGACAAAGCTATGCAATATCGCGACCAGTTGCGGCATCTGGGTCATCTCGACCCGCCGCGCCAGCAGCGCGCCGACCGCTGCGCCGATCACGGCCGCCGCCAATACGACTTCGATCCCCGCGCCCTGTGCGATGATCAGCGTCGCAACGACTGCGATCAGCATGCCCGCCGCGCCATACAGATTGCCGCGGCGCGCGCTCGTCGGATGACTCAGTCCGCGCAAACTCAGTATAAACAGCGTGCTCGCGCCCAAATACGCAATGTTGCCGATTCCGTTCAGCATGACCACTCCTTAGTTGCGCTGGAACATCTTCAACATGCGTTGGGTCACGAGAAACCCGCCCGCGATGTTGATCGTGGCAACCAGCAAAGCGACGCCGCCCAGCACCGTTACCAGCACATTCGGCGTGCCGAGTTGCAGCAGCGCGCCAATCACGATGATTCCGCTGATCGCGTTGGTCACGCTCATCAGCGGCGTGTGCAGCGCCGGCGTCACATTCCAGACCACCTGGTAGCCGACGAACACCGCTAGCACGAACACCGTCAGGTGCGCGACGAATGCGGGCGGTGCGACCGCGCCGAGCGCGAGCAGCGCGAACGCCGCGATCGCCAGCAAGACGAGCGATGTGTACCGCGAGCGAGCCGCAGCGGCCGCTTGTTCCTCGGGATCGACGGGGCTCGCCGCGGGCTTCTCGGGCGGCGGCCGATGCGCGGCGATCGCGGCCTGTTTCGGCGGGGGCGGCGGCCAGCTGACAGCGCCTTGATACACGACGGTCGCGCCGCGCATCACGTCGTCATCCATGTCGATGCGGGCCACACCATCCTTCTGCGGCGTCAGATCGGTCAAAAGATGGCGAATGTTGGTGCCGTAAAGCTGACTCGATTGCGTCGCCATCCGGCTCGGTAAATCGGTGTAGCCGATGATCGTCACGCCCTTGACCGACACCACCTCGCCGGGCTGCGTCAGTTCGCAGTTGCCGCCCTGCTCCGCGGCCATGTCGACGATCACGCTGCCCGGCCGCATGCCCTCCACCATCACCGCGGTGATCAGCTTGGGCGCCGGCTTGCCCGGAATCAGCGCGGTGGTGATGATGATGTCGACGTCTTTCGCCTGCGCGGCGAACAGCGCCATCTCTGCTTCGATGAACTTCGCGCTCATCTGCTTCGCGTAGCCGCCGGAGCCGCTGCCTTCCTCTTCGACATCGAGCTTGAGAAACTCGGCGCCCATGCTTTCGACCTGCTGCTCGACTTCAGGACGTGTGTCGAACGCACGCACGATCGCGCCCAAGCCGCGCGCCGCACCGATTGCAGCGAGCCCGGCGACACCCGCGCCGATCACCATCACCTTTGCGGGCGGCATCTTGCCCGCAGCGGTGATCTGTCCGGTGAAGACGCGCCCGAAATGCTGCGCGGCTTCGATCACCGCGCGGTAACCGGCCATGTTTGCCATCGAGCTGAGCGCATCGAGCTTCTGCGCGCGCGAAATGCGCGGCACACAGTCCATGGCCAACACGCTCGTGCCGCCGTCGGCGAGCTGCGTGAGCAGCACCGGGTTCTGCGTGGGCCAGATGAAGCTGATCAGCATCGCGCCTTTTTTCAGCAAGGTCGCTTCGTCGGCCTCGAGCGCCGGATTCAGTTCGGGCGCGCGCACCTTGATCACGATATCGGCATCGGCCCACAACGCCCGGGTGTCGCTGACCACCTGTGCGCCGGCCGCGCGATACGCGTTATCGTCGAATGACGCCCTAAGGCCCGCGCCCGCTTCGACGTTCACCGCGAAACCGAGCTTCAGCAACTGGCTGACGGTTTCGGGCGTCGCCGCGACGCGGCGTTCGCCCGCGCGGACTTCGCGCGGCACTGCAATCGTCATCGCCATGTCAGGCCCCCGATGACAGCGTGTTCGACAGCACGCCGATACCTTCGATCGATACCTCGACCGTCGAGCCGTCCTTGATCGAGCCGATGCCAATCGAGGTGCCGATTGCAATGACGTCGCCGGGCAACAGCGTCATATCGTGCGAGATCCGGCTCACCTGTTCGGCGGGCGAAAAGATCATGTCCGACAGCGAATAGTTCTGCCGCTCGACGTTGTCGAGCCGCGTCACGACGTGCGCATTCCGCCAGTCGAAATCACGCTGGATCGCAGGACCGATGCAACTGAACGTATCGAAACCCTTCGAGCGGCACCATTGCGCAAAGTTGGGGTCTTCGTTCAGGAGTTCGGCCGCCGTCACGTCGTTGATGCACGTGTAACCGAAAATGTAGTCGTTCGCCTCGTCTACCGGGACGTTGCGGCAGCGCTTGCCGATCACGATCGCGAGTTCCCCTTCGTAGGCGATCTTGCCGGCGTAGGTTTGCGGCCGCTGGATGGGTTCGCCCGGGCCAATCACCGAAGTGGAGGGCTTGATCAGAAACAGCGGATGGGACGGCGCGACCTTGCCGAGTTTCTCCGACAGCGCGCGGAAGTTGTTCCACAACGCGACCACCTTGGTAGGAACACATGGATTGAGCAGCGTCACGTCATCGACGCTCAGGACGTTGGCGCTTGGGACGGCGTCACCGAACATGTCCCCTTCGTATTCAGTGACGCGATGGTTTTCCAGCACGCCGAAACCAATCCGGCCATGGGCGAGCCGAAAACGTATCCACGATTTCATCGAAATGTCTCCTGCGATTTTTTTTGCTGCAATGAAGCGACCGATCAGGCCGGTCGCGCGGCGATGTCTTGTACGGCGTACTGCGGCGCGTCGGATGCGCGGCCAGGTTTCGTCTATGCGCTCATATCGCACCGACCGCATGCAAATGTGCGATCTGATCCGGGTGGTAACCGAGTTCGGCCATCACCTCGTCAGTGTGCTCACCCAGCAGCGGCGAGCGCGTGACCTCGGTCGGACTGTCCGACAGCTTGATCGGATTGCCGACCGTCAGATACTTGCCGCGCACCGGATGATCGACCTCGACGATCGTGCCGGTCCTGCGCAGCGACGGCTCCTCGGCGATCTCCTTCATCGACAGGATCGGGCCGCACGGAATGTCGTACTTATTGAGGATTTCCATCGCCTCGAACTTCGTCTTGGTCATGGTCCAGCGCTCGATCTCGGCGAAGATCTCCTTCAAATGCGGCAGGCGCGCGGCGGGCGTCGCGTAGTTCGGATCGGTGGCCCACTCCTCCTTGCCGATCACGTTGCAGATCCTGGTCCACACCGGCGCCTGGGTGATGAAGTAGATGTACGCGTTCGGGTCCATTTCCCAGCCCTTGCACTTCAGAATCCAGCCCGGCTGGCCGCCGCCCGACGCATTGCCCGCTCGCGGCACCGCTTCGCCGAAGGTGCCGTTCGGATGTTGCGGATATTCGCGCATGACGCCGGTGCGTTCGAGGCGCTGCTGGTCACGCAGCTTCACGCGGCACAGGTTCAGCACGCCGTCCTGCATCGCCGCGAGCACGTGTTGACCACGCCCTGTCGTTTTTCGCTGATAAAGCGCGGTCACAATGCCGAGCGCAAGATGCAGCCCGGTACCGCTGTCGCCGATCTGGGCGCCGGTGACAACCGGCGGACCGTCGTCGAAGCCGGTGGTCGACGCCGCGCCACCCACGCATTGCGCGACGTTCTCGTAGACCTTGCAGTCTTCATAAGGGCCGGGGCCGAAGCCTTTGACCGACGCGACGATCATGCGCGGATTCAGCTCCTGGATCCGCTCCCACGTGAAGCCCATCCGGTCGAGCGCGCCCGGTGCGAAGTTCTCCACCAGCACGTCACATTTCTGGATCAGTGCTTCGAGAACCTGCTTGCCTTCCGGGTTCTTCGCATCGATCGTAACGGAGCGCTTGTTGTGGTTCAGCATCGTGAAGTACAGGCTGTCCGCATCAGGAATATCGCGCAGTTGCTCCCGCGTGACATCGCCCGCACCGGCGCGCTCCACCTTGATCACATCCGCGCCGAACCACGCCAGCAACTGTGTGCACGTCGGCCCCGATTGCACGTGCGTGAAGTCGAGGATCCGCACATCCTCCAATGCTTTGCCCATCTCACGTCTCCCTGTATTGATCCGTACCCGCCCCGCACGCCCGGGCTACCGGGTTGCCGGACTGAGCAGCGCCAGCGCCACGCGACGCGCGCCGGCGATGGCAGCTTCCTCGCTTTCAAAGACGGCCTCGTCGACGACCTGCTGGTACGGCAGGAGATCGGGTTGCGCCGGATGATTTTCTTCGGCCGTGCGAATCGCCACGTAGGCGGTCCATCCGCCGTTGTGGATCAATTGCATCGCGGACAACTCGAGCCGATATTGTCCAAGTACTTCGACGTGCATCGGATGCCTCCTGATAGATCGTCACAAGAGAAAGTCAACCGGATCGACACGGCTGGCGTTGCGTTACGCTCCCGCTCGGGCTTCCAGTTCGGCCATGCGTTTGCGCAGATTGCGCTCCTCCTGGAAGCGGCTGGTTTCATCGCGAATCACCGAAACGATCCCGGTCAACTCATGTTCCGGCGAATGCAGCAGCGTCTCGCTTTGGTTGAAACCAAACATGCGCTCAGCGGCCGGATTCCATAGCGTGATATTTCCTTTGGCATCCGAAATGATGATCGCATCGCCGACGGCTGCGACCAGTTGCTCGAAATCAATGGCTGTTTGCATAGCGAAACCGGAATTTGAAAAAAGCGGCGGTTCAAGTGCAGACGGCGCCCGCCTCGCGCGCCGTCCATGCAGGCTCCGAAAATGAAACTTCAGATACGTCTAGTTCTACCTGCTTGCGCCGTCAAACGGCCTTGACTTCGTGCAGGTTGAAGATGTCCTGCTTGCTGTAGCCAAGGCTCGCCAGCACCTCGTCGGTGTGCTCGCCCAGCAGCGGCGAAGCGGTGACTTCGGGCTTGAGGTCGGAGAACTTGATCGGGCTGCCCACCGTTAGGTAAGTGCCACGCTTCTTGTGCGGCACTTCCACGATCGTGCCGCTCGCGCGCAACGACGGGTCGTTGGCCAGCTCCTTCATTGTCAGCACCGGCGCGCACG
>NZ_JALQCK010000087.1:0-9450 GCF_030464835.1 Paraburkholderia sp. WS6 | reverse complement strand
CCATCATGCTTCACGTGCACGCGCGTGGACGAACGGCCTAGGCGAGCCGCTTACGATGGTGTCGACTGGTTATCTTTTTCAACCACAAAGGAATACCTCAAGATGAAGACCCTTGTATGTCTTATGCTGTCCGCCGGTGTGCTGGCTGGCCCCTCGTTGAGCTTCGCACAGTCGCCGTCAGCTCCGCTTACGCGCGCGCAGGTTCTTGCGGATCTCGTCCGAATCGAGCAGGCTGGTTATAACCCGGCCATGTCTAATGATTCGACATACCCCAGCGATATCCAGGCAGCAGAAGCGAAGATCGCGGCTCAGGACAATCAGCAGCAAGCTGCCGCGACGCTGCAGGTTGGTTCCTCGCAGACCAGTGCACCGGCTAGTGCGTCGCCGGCAGGGTCGGTTGTTGCTAGCCATTGAAGGTCAGCGTGATCAATGAGGGGGCGTGCATCGAATCTACGGCGTTAAGGGAAACTTCGCAAAAAAGAGGAATTCCCTTGATTCGTGCCCCCCGTCACTTTTCATCGTGTGAGCCTACTGCTAACTGCCCTATGGGGCCAATCCACCCGGTTAAGCCCGTCTTCCGCGTCGGAACTCAATCAACTTAAGAACGCACGTGATGGGAAGCAAGCTTCGCGGCGGCCAATGAGGATCTTGTTGATCTTCGTTGGCCCCATGTCTCCTTCCACCCTGCTTGCCGCAGCGAGGCGCAGGAGGTCATGCATGCCATCGCCTCGCAGCTGACGGAATGCGGGTTGCAGATGCACCCTGAGAAGTCAAAGATCGTTTATTGCAAGGTCCGAAGCCGTACCCAAACCTGTCCGGCGACGAACGCCGAGATTCCCGAACGGGTTCACGTCAAGCATGTCTTCGTCAAAGCCAGCGCGCGGGCGAACAACAGGGCCGAAAACAGTCACCAACCAACGCGCGAACGCGAGCGACGCATCCCTCAAGGGGACTTCTTGCGGGACGTGCGTGGCTTCCGCGATCCGGAACGCACGCAGGCTTTCTTATCGCGCTTCGGTCCAATCCGGCAACACTTCGCACTCAAGCGACATCTCCTGCGCGCCTCGCTCTATCGCAAACACCTTGCGGCACGTTTCGTCGCGTGGCATCGCTTCACTGCGATCACCCCAAATCCGTCTGCATTCTGAGCAAATGCGCGTCCTCACGCTAATGCGTCACTAACGCTTTAACGTAACAGCGCCTGTATCCTGGCTGTTTGACCGTTGCTGGTCCGGCGACACCCACCATGCCGGAAACTCATAGCGAGACCGGAATGGTTCCTGGGGCGACACGGGCAAAATCGTCTTTTTCGACGATGACTGATCAACTGCGCGTTTCATAATGGGTGCACGTTTTCTGGCGGTGGCCTTGCGATTCGAATTCACGTGCAATACACATCTGTCGATGCAGTTGGGGTTTTTGCGGAGTGGGGTGGTCTGCTGCGTTCCGCCTCGCCAATGATCTGGAAATCAGAATTGAACGTAAATACAAAAAGTATTACTTAAAGAATATAAATGCAGTGCGGCGAGTGGAAGTGGGTGGGATCCTTGAGGCGGACCGTGCAGGTGCCGGAATCGCATGAGGCCATTGATGTCGCGGTCTTTCTACGTTCCCAGAACGAGAAAAATTTGTTATACGAACAGACGATTTGAGCCTCAAATGTGCGCCACCGAAGCACGAGCGGATATTCGGAAATCCGTTCTGTGGCACCTATCTGTCTGAACCCGCGATTCTCTCGCTCCTCGTCGAGCAATGAATTTTGATAATAAAAAGGCGTGCCAAAAATTCAAAGTCCAGAAGGATAAGAGGAGATGGATGTGAGATATAACCGCAGAAAGCTCGCAGCTCGTGCTCGTGCCGGAATTCGTGCGCTGGCATGTGGGGGTTTGGCATTTGCCGGATCCATTTCGGCAAATGCCTTTGAATTTAATCTGAGCCCGGATATTACCGGTCGCTGGGACAACACGATTCAATACATTGGTGGCATGCGCGCACAGGGTATTGATTCCGGCATCGGAAACAGTCCGTTCTTTGACGAATCCGACTACAAGTACGGACATGCTGGCAGCATCGTCACCAACCGCGTGTCCGATCTGACGGAGTTCAACCTGTCTTACCGTCAGGAATATGGATTCCGCGTCAGCGCGTCGTTGTTTAAAGATTTCGCCTATACCGATTCCGTCCAGTTCAATCCCGGCCTCGCTGCGCCGGGTGTGCCTTATTCGGCGCTTGGCACATACCCGGGAAACAAGTATTCCTCATACACGCGCAGCTATTACGTCAATGGTACGCAACCGCTCGATGCCTTTGCCTACGGCAACTTCGATATTGGCGGGCACTCGACGGCCATCAAGCTCGGCCGGCTGACCCAGATCTGGGGCACGGCAATCTTCTTCGGTGATCAGAGCATCAGTTACGCGCAGAATCCGGTCGATGGCATCAAGGGTTCCGCATCGCCTGGCTCGACGTTGAAGGAACTGGCCCTTCCCAGAGCGCAGTTTTATGTGCAGACCGCCATTACGCCGGAGCTTTCGCTGGCGGCGCAATATTTCTTCGAGTTCGAGCACAACCTGCTGCCGGAAGGCGGAACCTATCTCGGCCTGTCGGACTTCCTGTTCTACGGACCTTCACAGTTGCTGGGAGCCGTTCCTCATGGCGACGACTTCAGGCCGAAGAACGTCGACAACAACTTTGGCGTTCGAGCGACCTGGAGCCCGTCGTTTCTCGCGGGCGGCAATCTCGGCTTTTACTATCGTCGACTCGATGAGGCGCAGCCGTGGGTGCTGTTCGGTCAGAATCCGGCAACGGGGGCGTCCAACTACCATCTTGCGTACAACCAGGGCACGCAGTTGTTCGGCGTCAGTGCGGAAGCGGGTATTGGCATTTTGAGTACGGGGTTCGAGGTTTCGTATCGTCACAACACGGCATTGAATTCGGTTGCAGGTCCTCAACCTGCCGACCTGTCCGGTAGCTCGGGAGCTCGCGGGGATACGATTAACCTGATCGGCAATGCGATGATGCCGTTGAGCAAGACGCCGTTTTACGAAGGGGGCTTCGCCTTGGCGGAAGTCGCCTTTACCCAAAGGGTCGGCTCGATCAAGAATGCGGCGCTCTATAACGGAACGAGCAACCTGGCGGCGTGCCCGACGGGAAGCAAATGGGACGGCTGTTCGACGAACGGTTCGGTCGTCGCGGCGATGCAGTTCGACCCGCAATGGTTACAAGTATTTCCCGGAGTCGATCTCGATATGCCGGTGTTCGTGATGTACGGGCTTTACGGCAACACGCCGTCCCTATCCACCGCCATCGGGAATCAGGGCGCGCTCATCTATACGGTCGGGTTGCACGCAGCGGTCTACAACAAATACAACATCACGTTGCAATACAACGGGTACCACAGCCATACGAGCGGATCGACCAGTTTTGCGCCCGGTGGCCCTGCCTTTTACGCCGGCGGGAACGGAGCGTTCATGTGGAATGACAAGCCGTGGATTTCCCTCACGCTGCAGACCACGTTCTAGCTCAGTCACGAGATCGGCGCCAGGGTGCTTGTGTAGTTGCCTTGGCGCGATCGTTGGGTCCGTTGCGTGGTTGATGGGGTTGCGCCGACGAGCCTGTATCCAGGGCGGGGCGGCGCAACCTCGCGACAAGCGCCGCTCGCCGGAACAGCATGTGCGTACTCCGGTGATCGGGCTTCAAAGCGTTATTCAAGTCTAGCGTCGGGGTCTGTTGACTGCTGCTGCAGCGTCTCGAGGCGTGCATGTCGCGCCAGATGGAAGTCGATGCCGCCGAACTCGTTTTCGAGCGCGGTCGCACGCTTGAAGTAGTGACCAAGCGCCAGCTCATCGGTCATGCCCATCGCGCCGTGTAGCTGCACCGCGTTCTGCCCGACGAACCGGCAGGCCTTCGCGATCGTCACCTTGGCCGCCGACACGGCACGCGCGCGATCCGACGCGGCGTCTGACAGCGACAAGGTCGCGAGGTACGTCGCCGAGATCGCCATCTCCACTTGCAGATACATGTCGACCATGCGATGTTGCAGCGCCTGAAAACTCGCCAGAGGCTGACCGAACTGGCGCCGCTCCTGCGTGTACGACACCGTGTCCGAATGCATGCGTTTCAGCACGCCGACTGCCTCCGCGCAAATCGCGGCAATTGCCTCGTCGCTGACCAGTTCAATGAGCGGCAGAGAAGTGCCGTCGTCACCGAGCAGCGCATCCGGCGATAGTTCGACATTCTCGAACACGATGTCGGACGCCCGTTTGCCGTCGATGGTCGGGTAATCGATTGTCGACACGCCGGCGGCATCCTTGTCGACCAAAAAAAGCGAGATGCCGTCATGATCGTCCGGGGCGCCTGACGTCCGCGCGGTTACGAGCAGCTTCGACGCCCAGGGTGCGGCCATGACAACGGTTTTCCGACCGTCGAGCCGCCAGCCACCGCCTGTCCGGCGGCGCGCACTCGTGGCAACCTTCGATAGCTGATACCCGGCACCGCCTTCGGACCACGCGCATGCGATGATCGAGTCTCCTGCGGCGATATCGGCCATCACGGCGTTGGCGAGCGTCCCGCCAACGCGTTTGAGGACGCCCGAGGCCATGATGCAGGTCTCGAGAAACGGCTCGACGAAGATCACCGAACCGAGTTCTTCCATCACGATCATTGTTTCGACGGCGCCGCCGCCGAAACCGCCCGCCTGCTCGGGCAGCGTGACCGCAAGCAGGCCCAGGTCCCGAGCCAGTGCGTGCCACATGTCACGGCGCCAGCCCGCGTCGGACAGTGTGGCGTCGCGCCGAGCCTCAAAATCGTAGTGATCGCGCAGGAACGATTGCAAGGTTCCTCGCAGCAAATTCTGCTCTTCCGTAAAATCGAAATTCACGTTTGATCTCCTCATGCTCATTAAGGTACGGACCGACTCGCTTTTCATGAGGACCATTGCGGTCCTCTCGAGTTGTCGTCAGCTCTTTGGAGAAGCATCGTCGCAATCGATGCATCGCCATCCTGGCCCCAGTGCGGAGCCAATAACGTCTTATCAGTGCAGACCCAATGCCGCCTTGGCCAGGATGTTGCGCTGGACTTCGTTTGAGCCGGCATAGATCGATCCGGCCCGATCGTTGAAATAACGCAGCGGGGCGAGCACGGCCGCTTGTGGTCCGACGTGTGGCCCGGTGGTGTGCCACAACTTCACTGGGCCACCGGGGCACGCCGCCTGCGGCTGAAATGCGCGACCGTAATGACCCGCCGCTTCCATCCCGAGCTCGGTCAAGTGCTGGCTCAACTCGGTCCCGAGGATCTTCATGACCGATGCGTTGGTCCCGGGCGATCGTCCCGCCGATAGCGCAGACATTGTCCTGAGTTCATACACTTCGAGCGCCGCGATGCGAATGCGCGCAGCGGCGAGCTTGCTGGCGAAATGCGGATCGCCGATCAGTCGATCTGTCGTCTCGCCTGGCACGGTTTCCGCGAACTGGCGCAGGTTGTCGAGCATGTCGTGCAGCTCCGGCGTGTAGGCGGTACCGCCACGTTCGAATTCGAGCACGAATTTGGCGACGGTCCACCCGGCGCCGATCGTGCCGATAACATTGGCCTTCGGTACGCGAACCTGATCGAAGAACACCTGGTTCTGGATGTGCTCGCCCGACGACATCACGATTGGCTGGATACTGATGCCGGGAGTGCGCATGTCGATCAGCACGAAGGTGATACCGAGCTGCGGTTTTTCCTCTCGTGACGTCCGGACGAGACAGAAGATCCAGTTCGCATCTTGCGCATGTGTTGCCCAAATCTTGGAGCCGTCGCACACGAGATCGTCGCCGTCTTCACGCGCACGCATCGTCAGCGACGCGAGATCGGAGCCCGATTGCGGCTCGGAATAACCCTGACACCAGATATGTTCGCCGCTCAGCATGCGCGGCAGGAAGTACGCCTTCTGAGCAGGGGTTCCGAACTTGATCAATGCCGGCGCACACATCTGGATGCCCATCGGCGACAGCGGCGGCGCGCATGCGGCTACCCGTTCCCGGGCGAACAGGTAGCGTTGCGCCGCACTCCAGCCGCAGCCTCCGTACTCGACCGGCCAGGCCGGCGCCGCCCATCCTTTGGCGGCGAGGATATGCTGCCATTGCATAGCCGCCTGGTGATCGGCGTAGACGCTCGTCATCAGACGGCCGGCCGCGCGCAGTTCGTCGGTCAAATGGGCGGCGAAGAACGCGCGCACTTCGTCGCGAAAAGCCAGATCCGAGTCACTCCATTGCAAATCCATCTCTTTGCCTCCGAAATCTCTTTGGATAAAAGCGCCATGCATGACTGCGCCATGCCCGAGCTACCGATTGATGTCATTGCTCGACACGCGGAGCGGACCGGGCAAGCCACGCACGAACGACCGGGCGATACCGACATCGCGTCGCCCACTTGGAGCCGATGGCAGGTAGGGAGGCGGCCACGGTATCAGGCGTGGCAGATGGTAGGCGTCGACGAAATGGCGGTCATCGTCGGTTGTGACGATTTGCATACTGCGCACGCGAGCCTTGACATGTCGCGTCGCGATTGTGTCCGATCGCGGACGGGTGAAATCCACATTGGAGCCCTAGTCGCCCGAAGAGGGATTGCATACCATCGATTCCATCCAAATGCGTTTGTCTTTTTCTAAGCCCACGGAACGATCCATGTCTCAGTCCTCGTCGAATGACCACGCTGTTCGCCTACGCCGCGTCGCCACGCGCACCCGCGGTCATCGGCAGGGACCAGTCACGCGCCTGATGAGCCCATCGGATCTGGGCCAGACGTTGCGACCGTTCGTTTTTCTCGACCTGATCGATTTGACGGGTACGACACCGCATGGCGTGCATTTGCATCCGCATTCGGGTATCGCGACGCTCACCTGGATTCTCGAGGGCAATGTGGGTTTCGAGGATACATTGGGCCGCAGCGGAACGATTCCGCAGGGCGGGGTGGAGTGGATGCAGGCCGGAGGCGGCGCATGGCATGGAGGCGATTTTGGCGATGCCGATCGCGTCCGCGGGTTTCAGCTTTGGGTCGCGTTGCCGCCTGACATGGAACTGGGGGGGGCGGAAAGCATTTATCTGGAGCCCGGCGATATCGAACGTGATGGTCCAGTGACGGTGCTGCTGGGGCGATACGGCAGAGCGAGGAGTCCGCTGCAGGCGCCTTCGCCGATCAACTATCTGTCGGTCAAGTTGAAGGCCGGGGAGCTTTGGCGTTACGAGCCGCCCGAAGGGCATGCCGTCGGTTGGGCCGCTGTCAGCATCGGAGAACTTTTGGTGCCGGACAAAGTGCAAGCCGGCGAACTCGTGGTGTTCGACGAGTCGGAAGGCGCAATCGAGTTCCATGCCGAGACGGATGCCGAATTCGTATTCGGCTCGGCCGTCAAGCACCCTCACGATCTGGTGCTCGGCTATTACTCCGTCCACACGAGTGCAGCTGCCCTGGAGGAAGGGGAGGCGCGCATTCGCGAGATCGGCATACGGTTGCGTGAGCAGGGGCGGCTTCGCTGAGCGCGCTGCACAATCGACAGTCGGGCTGCCGCTAGTGCGCGTGGCTGTCGTCAAAGCGCATCACGGCATGCCAACGCGACGGTCCGCACGCTGGTACCCGGCTGGCATCCTCGACACACGAAACAGGAGATTCCCCGGTGAAAATCACGCGCGTTGAGGTCGTGACGACTGTCATCCCGCAGGCCATCGGACGCTATAAGAGCCAGATGCCGGTGGTTGTGGTTCGTGTCCAAACCGATACCGGTATAGATGGCATCGGCCATACTTTCACCGTGACCACAGATTTTCAACGTTCGCTGACCGCGATGGTGCGCGAACTTGGCGAGCAGGTCGTCGGAGAAGATCCGCGCCGGATCGAGCATCTATTCGCAAAAATGGTTTATCCCGCCAATTTTGTCGGTCCGGGCGGTCTCCTAAACATTGCGGCGACCGCGATCGACATCGCGTTGTGGGATATCGTCGGCAAGGACTCGGGGCAGCCGCTCTGGCGCTTGCTGGGCGGATTTTCCGACCACGCGAGAACATATCAGAGCAGCATTGCAGTGGGCAGCAGACCGGATGTCCTGCAGCGCCAGGCCGCCGACTTGGTGGCGCAAGGGCATCGCGCGATCAAGATCAGACCGTACGCAGAGCGCGACGCACGGATCGAGCAGGTCGTCGCCCGTGTCCGCGCGATTCGCGAAGCGATCGGCTATGACATTGACCTGATGTACGACGTCAACCAGACCTGGACGCCTTCCCGGGCAATCAGAGTGGGTCGCGCGCTGGAAGAATTCGAGCTCTTCTGGCTCGAAGACCCGACGGCGATGCACGATATCGAGGGCCAGGCGGCTATCGCACAGGCCTTGGATGTCCCAATTTGTTCGGGGGAGTACCACTACAACCCCGTATCGTTGCTGCCGCTGCTCAAAGCGAGGGCGGTGGACTACCTGATGGTAGACATGTGCCGGATGGGCGGCATCACGCAATTCCGGAAAGCCGCCGCGTTGGCGGAGTCGTTCGCGGTTCCGGTGGCGAGCCATCTGATGCCGGAGGTCTTCGCGCATTGCATTGCCGCCGTGCCCAACGGCCTCATCGCCGAATGGATGGACTGGTCGACCATGCTGTTCGACGGACTGCCGATTCTGACCGACGGGGTGCTGCACCTGAGCGAACGTCCCGGCCATGGTCTCACGTTGCTCGAAGATGTCGTGCAGAAATACCGGGTGGATTAAAGCGTGAAAGTGCGAGCGGCCGAACAGGCCGCCGCATCTTGTCGCCAGCGAATCCTCCCGCTTTGTTTCCCGTGAACGCGCCCAGTCACGATGCGCGCATGCAATTTCGTCGGTTTCGACGACGTGCGAAGCGTCCGCGAAATACAGAATGGGTTTGCCCGGTCGATGAATGGCGGATTGGATCGATCCTGGTTGGCGCCCCGGCACGACGACGAAAGCGTGCAGGCACATACCTGTGGCGACGGTGATGTTGGAACGATACATCGGTGCAATGAATTGGAGGAGACAGATGAAACTTCTGCTGACACTGACAGCGGCAGGCGTGATGGCGCTCGTCGGTACACAAGTGAACGCTGCGCCCAGCGCGGCCGATGCGGCTCGTCTCGGGAAGACGCTCACGCCACTGGGCGCCGAACAGGCGGGCAGCAAGGACGGCGAGATTCCTGAGTGGACGGGCGGCCTGTGCCAGGCGCCGGCCGGATACAAGCCGAGCAGTGCCGACGGCGGCGCGCCCTACGTCAACCCGTTTGCCAACGAGAAGCCGCTGTTCTCGATCTCGGCGGCCAACGTCGACAAGTATGCGGACAGGCTTGATGACGGGCAGAAGGAATTGTTCAGGCGATACCCGAAGACATACCGGATGGAGGTCTATCCGACCCATCGTACTGCCTGCTTCCCCGACTGGGTCTACGAGAACACGATCAAGCGCGTGATGTCGCCCA
>NZ_JALQCK010000086.1:0-11955 GCF_030464835.1 Paraburkholderia sp. WS6 | reverse complement strand
AATACGGGCTATTGTTCAATTACAAGACATAGTCAGGAAGGGCACATAGTGCCTCAAGACGTGTGGCGACACACGTTTCCGTAACAACGACGGGCACTCCTGACTCGCCGCCTCGGCATGGTGTTTGAGGACATAGGCAAACCCCCAGCGACTCATCGCTTCACCACGAGCGTTGACGAACAATTCCGGTACGGCAACAACTCCCCGTACTATTATCCATGCACGCAATGCGTTGGCGGTGGCTTTCCACAGGAGGAGCGTACGCTCACGCCGGCCCTTGCCGTGAACGCGGATGCTCATCGACGGTAGTACAACATCTGCGGTCTGTAGTCCCGTCAGCTCTGAGACACGCAGGCCACCGCATATGGCCAGATGCAGCATTGCACGATCCCGGATTCCTTCACGTGTTGTCGGGTCGGGGGCATCGAGCAGAGCCCGAACCTCGTTTTCAACAAGATACGGCACGAGGCTGGAATCAGTCTTCTTGTACGGAATGCCGAGTACACGCTGGACCTGTTCGAGCATCGCGGGCTCGCGATGCTCAACGAAGTGGAAGAAGGATCTGATTGCGGCCAGTCGAACGTTGCGAGTCTCCGGTGAGTTATGGCGTGCATCTTCAAGATATTCCAGGAACGCGCTGATCATCCCGGCATCGAGATGCTCCAGCGCAAGCGACGAGGGGATCACCTTGAGCCGTTCTGCGGCGAACTCAAACAGGAGCTGGAAACTGCATGCATAGAAATCGCAGGTGTGTTGACTGGCGCCTCTCTGATGCGCGAGATTCTCGCGAAGGAACACAGCAACGTGGGGTGCGAGCGGTGTCATTTTTGATCTCCGGTAAGGAAACGCTCTGCGGCGACCGCAATGTCCCGCAGGAGCTCCGGAGTGGCCTCAAGATACCAGTAGGTCGACTTGATGTTGACGTGCCCCAGATACGTTGCAAGCGCCAGCATGTGCTGTCCGACGCGGTCCCGCCCCTCTGGACTCGCCTCCAGCACGTGGACAGCAAACGAGTGCCTTAGCTCATGGATTCGGGGACGGCGGCCATTGGGGGCATGGCTAATGCCGGCAATCTTCAGTAGTTTCTGGAACACCTTGTAGGCGACTGTGTATCTGAGCGGGCGGCCGTCGTCATCAACGAACGCATGGTCGTCGCACGAACGAACCCGCCGACGCAGTGTTAGATACTTTTGCAGTCCTGCTGCCGTCGTGTCGTGTAGGGGAACCAGGCGGGTCTTCTGGAATTTGCTCTTTCGAATGACGAGTCCGTCCGGCGTAACATCGGCAATACGGAGATCCAGGGCCTCCGAGACGCGCAGGCCAGTGGCCGACAGGAGAGCGATCAATGCCGCATATGTTTGTGGTTTCAGCGCGCTTGCGGGTCCCAGTTTCAGCGCTGCGTCGATCAGGCACTCGATGTCCGTGCAAGAGTAAATGTACGGAACCCTACGTGTCTTCCGGTAGGCAAAGTACCGCGCTGGCGGCACTTCATGGTCCTGATCTTCGATGTGTAGATACCGGGCGAACCGGCATACGGTCTTCAGCCGTGCATCACGCTGAGCCACCGACGCAGCCGCGGCGGCCCAGTCAATCGCGGTCTGCGCGTGGACGTGCGTCTCTCCGCGATCGACAGCAAAGCGAGCAAAGCTGCGCAGCAGGTAGTCTGCGTTCAGCAATTTGAAGCCGGCGGCATGACGAGCGGCAATATAGGACTCCACGGCGGGCATCATTTCATCACCTCCGGCCAAGGCAGTGCGATTCGCTTGAGCAATGCAACGTCAACCTTGGCGTAATAGGCTGTGGTGTCGATGCCGCGATGTCTCAGGAGCACGCCGATCTGCTCGAGCGGAAGACCGTGACGCAGCATCTCAGTCGCCGCAGTGTGTCGCAGCAGATGTGCACCC
Organism: Paraburkholderia sp. WS6; assembly: GCF_030464835.1. Classification (NCBI taxonomy): domain Bacteria; kingdom Pseudomonadati; phylum Pseudomonadota; class Betaproteobacteria; order Burkholderiales; family Burkholderiaceae; genus Paraburkholderia; species Paraburkholderia sp. WS6. Next base: position 10,051 of record NZ_JALQCK010000086.1, on the reverse strand, counting down.
TTTGCGGGTGAGCTCACCTTGGCCCGGTTGAGGGCGCGCTTCACTACCGACGAAATGCCGTCGCCTGAAGCAAACGGTTTAAACGGAGCAATGTTGCGTATGAAGACGCGGTCGTGTCCTGTAACCCGAGGCCGGGATTCGAGGTAGTGCAGGAGTGCTTCACCAGCATCCTGCGGCAGCGGGAGTCGAACTTCATAACGCCCCTTACCTGAGACACGCAGGGTCCCGGTTTCCCACTCGATGTCTTTCATTCGAAGGCTCGCCAGGTCGCCCGCGCGCACCCTGAGTCGCACGAGCAACAGGATGATCGCGCGGTCGCGAATGCGTCGAAGTGAATCGCCATTGCACGCGGCAATCAGGCGGTCAACGTCGTCAGCGGTCAGACACCGTGGGAGCGTCGCCAGACGCCAATGCGCCAGCGCCGGAACCGCTTGATCGAGACCGGCCCGACACAGGCCCTGAACACCCAGATAACGCAGGAAGGCCCGCGTGCTGGTGACACGCTTCTCGGCGGTACTGATGCCGCAGTTGCGAGCACTGTCCAGCAGGAACGTGCGCACGCGCTTTGGATCCCACTCGCTCACATCATTACCAAGCGCTTCCAGCATTGCCGAGGCATCGCGACAGTAGAGCCGAAGGGTCGACGCCTTCGCGCCCCGATGCTTTTGCATCCGTCGCCGGAAACCGCTCACGATGGCTGGTTCACTAGTCTCGGCATTTGAAGGATTGTCGCTTTCACAGACACCGATCCCAATCAGGTATTCCCGAAAGCGCTTCGCTCCGAAGTAAACGTGGTGGTTCGCCTTACCGCCCTTTGCTTCTGGACAGGAACACGTTGGAAGATGTCGACGGAACAGCTCCAACGTCGGCGGACCCACTTCGGCCAGAGTTCCACCATTCATCAGCATGAAGCGGCCCAAATGATCGCCGGCCCGTATGTAACGCACAGCACTGGCCGCAGAGTATCCCTCCTGTTCGAGCGTATCAGCGAAGCTGTCCATGAAGGCGCCGGCCGGTCCTGTGCGCAGGCGGTTCAAGGTTTTGGGTGCTACCAGGTATCTGTCTAGCATCACATCCTCCTGTGATGATTTCCCGTGAAAGCTAGACCAAGATAGCAAGGGGGAGCGCGTTTTTATGGGGAGTCGGAATGCGTCTCGGAGGGCGCAAGTTAGAAGCGTTCAGTCGGCATCGCACCGAACTTGGTCTCGTACTCCCCGTTAGACAATACTTCCCATAAGACACGAGTTGTAGGCGATCTCGATCCCGGCGCATCCCTGGCAACGCAGCACGTGCCCTCCCAGCGCCGCGCTGCGGCACTGTTCGATCGCTGACATCACCTTCAGTTGCCCGAGGTTCAGGTGGGCGGATTGGCGCCACGTTGGACCAAGAGAGCGAAAGACGTCGGCCACCTCGAGCGCGCAATGCGCCACGACGGCGACCTACGCAGGATCCAGACCATCGAGAGGGCTGACCACCTCGCGCAGAATATCGGTGGCGACCTGGGCATAAAGCGCTGTGGTCTCGAGCTTCTTGTGCCCAGGCATGACCTGAATCACGCGGATATCGACCTTCTGTTCCAGTAGATGGGTGGCAAAGCTATGGCGCAAGGTGTGCATGGACACACGCTTGTCGATTCCAGCGGCCTCGGCGGCCGCATGGACCGCCCGATTGAGTTGGCGGGTGCTGAGCGATTCAATCGGGTTGAGCCCGGGAAAGAGCCAGCCGCCGTCGAGCATCCTGCCCTGGGCCCGGGCTACTCGCCACCAGACCCGCAGGCGCTCAAGGAGCACCGGGGACAGCATCGCGTAGCGGTCCTTCTGACCTTTACCCTGTTCAATGCGCAGCGTCATGCGCTGGCTGTCGATGTCTCACGTTCACCGGCCAGCCTTCACGGAACAGCTGCACGTCCGCCGTGGCCAGCGTCTTGAAGGTCGGCTCGCTCTGGAATAACTGGAACACTTCGATCAACGTCTGAAGTGTGAACTGGGAAATCGGTGTGGTCAGGGTGTACATGCTTGCCTCGTGCGGAAAATGGAGAGGCAATCACCCCGCGGGGCGATTGCCCCATGTGGGAAAGGATGAAACTGGTGGTGCTCAGTCGATATCGAGTAGCCGTGCGACGATCGCCGCAACCGTCCAGGCTTGCGAGCGCGACAGCGATTTGATGCGCATCAGTGGAATGCTTTGCCAGCCGCCGCCATCGGCCTCGTCAACGACACGAACGAAGTCCGCCTGGATGATCCAGCCTTCCGACGTGCCGCGTTCAACCGAGAGACTGATCCGGTGGCGCCGGGCGAACGTAGCAGGCCATTCGGTCGCGGGGCGAAGACCATACTGCTTCTCGTTGGGGTCGTCCATGTAATTGGCTATTGACACCCACTCGGGCTCGATTTCGGTACGTCGTAAGGCTCGAGCAACCTGATCAACGACCTTTGCGACGCTCTTGCCGACCGGGTCAAACGGGGCCGCAGCAAGCTCGACTGGTAAGTCCATGAGTTGGGACATGAATGGGTTCCTGAAATGAAAAAAGGCCACACCCGAAGGTGCAGCCTTTGATTGATGGCGGGCTGCATGGCGCAGCCCAAAGTCAGTTTTTGGTCTAGTGGGAAACACGAGAATGACTGCGCTCGCGATCCGCCTTGCGGCCCCGGTTGGTCATGTACGAGCCATACGCACAAACCGCCGGCCAATGGCCAATGCAAAAAGTCCTAAACCCATGTTCATTCTCCGTTCATGGAATCCATGCCGATGAAAAACAGTAACACAAACAGGACGACGAGCGCCGAAACGTTAAACGCGGCAGCCAGCGTCCAGACTGTTGTCGAATGCCCGTAACCGATGGCGCCCGCGGCTGAAGCTGCTGACAACGTATGTGCAAAGCGCCCAAACTGCTGGCGTTGATCCTTGCTCCACGAATGTCCGAGGTTGAACAGACGAAACCCGGAACGAGACTTTTTCGATGAAGCGCTCTCGCGCGACACAGAAAACGTGCCGTCCAACCGCGCGTCGAGGCGCACCGAGACGCCACCGATCACCGCCGTCACTGCCGGCGGTGCTTCGGACGCAGCCAACTCGCGCAGAATCGCCGCGAGCCGTTCGGACGGCGCCACCGTTTCGAGTTGATGAATGAACGTCGCACGGTCGGCGATGCTCATACCCGACGGGTATTCGACGAAGATATCCACGATTTCCATGGCGTCTCCTATCGGCGTTCCGCGTCGAGACCAGCGGCGAGCCGCAGGCCGCCCAGCAACGAGTCGTAGCCCCCCGCCTTCAATTCCATGAAGGCCTTGCACAAAACCGTCGTACGCTTTTCCTGCGTTTTGATCGAAAGAGCCTTGCGGCTGATGCGCGTCGTGCTGTGGATCTCCGCAACATGCTGGTCGAGCAGCTTGAGCAAAGCGTCCCGAAATTCGGGCGCCAAGCCATAGCCGCGGACGATCGCGCGGACATTCAAAATCGCTGCCATTCCATTACCCCATACGGTATCGCTTCGCGAGATCCGCTTCCTCGCTGTTCGGTTAGAGCCACGTCCGGTCGCAGCATCCCTACCTGATGCCGTTTCCCGACCTGCGCGGGCCCGGGTGCGCCGCTCCTGCTGCGGCTTCGCCGTATTTCCCCGGCGCGGGGTTCCTGCCTTCCTGTCCTTTAGCGATTCCATCTGATCAGCCCGTTGCATGGGAAGAGCATGCAGTCCGACTGTCCAACCTGCTGCGGCGCCGGCGGGGATCGCGCTTCGCGCAATCTCTCGCCGGCACGTTCGCGTGGCATCACTGCCGTCGCGCTGCGCGGATGACTCCCGCACGGTGCAGCTTCGTGGCCACCCTGCCAGCCTGACGCTCACGCGTCTCGGGCCGCCCGCCGCGTGGCGGTGACGGCTCCGGGCTGATGCCGGGCAAATCCGTTGCGCATTCTGGTTCCGGCTACGCCTACCGTTCTGTCTTCCGTACAGGGAATCGCGAGTGCTCGGGTTCTACCCGAGTTCGCAAGACTTCCCCCGCCCCAAAGCACACTCATGTCCGCCGCCGTGTGTCGGGCTTCCTGAGTGCACCCAGCTTGGTGTGCTGAAAGGGCGTGTACATCACGGATGAGTTGCGACGCGAACTGTCCAACTGTCCGCATCCACATGTCCTCATCCGTGCACATCGCGACAAACCGCCGCTGATCGTATGGATATCGCACTGTCCGGGGGTCCTCACTGTGGACCACTCTGGACTTGATCTGATTCAGAAAAAGGCCGCCTCACTGTGCGGCCTGGTCACTCGGGTGTTACTTGCCCGTTGCGGGCTGGGGAAAAGACGAACGGGTGCCTTGCACTCCGTTTCGATGCGTCCGTGGACGCGGTAGGTAGAACCAAGAATAGGTGGTTTCGTCCCGCACCAGCTGTTGAAAGCTGCCCGGAACCTGATGGCTTTCGTTAACTTGACTTTGCTACGCGCTGGCTAGACTGGAAACCAGGCAGAACTGACAGAAAAGTGTCAGTTCGCTGATTCGGACGCCGAGGGGGGCGGACAAACTGACACTTAAGTATCAGTTATCTGACACTTCGGCGCGAAGCCATTACCTTATCTTTGGAGTCGTCTTGAAAACTTCCGTCTTTGCTGTCGATGTCGGCTATGGCAACACCAAATACGCATACCGCGCGGCCAGCGGCACCATCGCGGCGGATATGTTTCCCTCGCTCGCACCGCTTTCCGCGAGCCGCTCGCTTTCGGGTTACGGCGATAGCGTGCTCGCATCGCGCAAGGTAGCCACCATTGTGATCGACGAAATCGAGTATGAAGTCGGCCCCGACGTCGCGCTCACTGCGGCATACGGCAATACCGGCCGCGCACTGTCCAACGACTTCGTGCTCTCCGACAACTACGCGGCGCTGCTGGCCGGCGCGATGCACTTTGCTGGCGTCACACACATCGAGCGGCTAGTCCTCGGCCTGCCTGTCCACAACATGCAGAAGTATTCGGACGCGCTGAAGCAGCGCTTCACTGGCGATCTGGAGTTCGGCGTAGCGCGCGTCCGGGTCGACAAGGTCGTCGTTATCCCCCAGCCGCTCGGCTCGCTCGTGTCCGCGTCGAGCAACCGGCAGAAGGAGTTCGGTCGCGACAGCGCACACCTGGTCATCGACGTCGGCTACTTCACCACCGACTGGGTGTACGCCAACGGCTTCACGATGGACGACAAGCGCAGTGGTGGCATGCCCGGCGGCGCTTCGCAGATCTATCAGCGTATCGCGGGCCTCCTCGCGCGCGACCAGGACGAACAGGTCGATGACCTCGAGCGCATCGACAAGGCGTTGCGCGAGCGCAAGCCCTTCTTCTACTATGGCTCGGACATCGATCTCGATCCGTATCTGGAGAAGTCGCAGCCGCTGATTGCGGGCGTCGTCAAGGAAATGCAGAACAACGTCGGCCAGCTCACGAATGTCCGGTCGATCATCCTCTCAGGTGGCGGTGCAGCACTTTATGCGTCTGCGATCCGGAAGGCTTTCCCGCGTGTGACTCTGGAAGTGATCGACGCGCCATGTCTCGCGAACGCCAAGGGCTTTCTCGTAGTCGGCGAAGCGGGTCTTGCGCGGGAGCGATCCACTGCTAAAGCATGAGCGAGAAATTTGACATGAAGCTGGTCATTGACGAGGTGACCACGCCACTGCTGCACGCCCGGCTGAGCGCGGCGCGATCTCCCCGGGAGCGGGCTGCGCTGCTCCGTTCTCTGGCAGAATCGGCTCTCCGGTCGGCGAGCAGCGGTGTCGTCTTTCATCCCGACAACGTCTCTCTCAGGTTACCGGATATGGGCGCCGTGGCGTCGCTTCCGATCGCGAGTGAACGGCCGACGCCGATAGCTTCCCGCTCGGCCGATCCTGGCCAGGATATAAATCGACAACCTGTTGCCAACGAGGAACAGTCCGGCTCGCACGACACACAAATGCTCGCCGACGAATTCGCGGGGTACTACTGAGTGACGACTTGACTTTGCCTGCCAGATGCGAAGATGGGTCATGCATCGGTGTTCATGGCGCGACGCGTCGTGCACCGGTGCATAAAGCGGAGGGTGTATGACTGAATTGATCCAGATGGCTGCCAGTAAACTCCACGATCCGCACGCGTGGCTGGGAATTGCAGCGTTCGTCGCCTGCTGCGTGGCAGGCTGGTATTGCGGCGATATCGCGCATGTCGCATCTGAAAAACTGAAAGGAGAGTGAGCGATGGACATGCTCGATCGGCTCGACGCGCAGACGAGCGCCGTTATCGAAGATGATCTTTTCGGGATCTTCTTCGGAATAGCCGCCAGGGGCGACGGCAAGGGCGATCTGCTTTTTGCTTCTGAAAAGACGCATGACTGTTGATCCAATTAGGCCGACTCAATTGAATCAGCCCGCATGGGAAGCCAGTCATGCAAAAGGACCGTGATTTTTGGGTGCTTTCCGGTCACTCGCTGTTTGCTGGTTTTTGACCCGGCAGCCTCGCCAACCGGTTGACGGGCTTACGCCGGAATGATGCGCTAATTCGGGTAGCTTTCAGGGAAAATCTACGTCCGATTCGAACTATCATCCGCGCCAAGTTGTTTCATGGTTTCACATTTTCGCAATCGAAGCCATGACAACGATCTCTTTATAATCAGTAATTTACGTCATATTTTTCAGATTTAGACCGTCAACCGGTTGACGGACTTAATTCAATAAATGAAACAATCGTCTAGTTAGGTGGCGCACAACACCATCTTTGGTGCGAATAGCATTTTTTAGTTGCGCGTGCCACTTACTTGACAACGACGCGCCAACCGGACAATGCAAATGTCGACCTAGAGGGGCCGTCTTATGAAAGAACAGGGGTGAACAATGATCGTTGTAGAAAGCAACTCGGTGGAATTGCGCAAACGCGCACTCGAACATCAGATGCATTTGCGAGGTCAAAAGGCGTCTGCCCTCACATATGGCCGGTTCTATCAGCGCTTGCTTGAATCGCGCGTGTGGTCAACGCAGTTAGAGTTGTCGGACGGACTGTCCGTTTCGAAGGGTCACGTGTCGAAGGCTATCAAAGCCGCGCGTCTACCGATCGAGGTCGTTCGTACGTTCGGACCGGAGCGACGCGTATCGTTTCGAGTAGTCGAAGCCCTAGACGAGTTGACCGCAGTTATGGGCGCTGAAAGATTGGTCAAGCATGCGGGGCAACTCGGCGAGCGATCGGACCTGCCTGTCGCTCAGGTTTTAGATGCCTTAGTCCGCGGAGACCGGCCAAACCTCGTACCGGGATCAATCAGAATGTCTGTCGGTCGAGGGGGACGGTACATTCGGATCGAGTCGCCTGACATTGCAGAGATGATTTCTCGCTTGCACGAGATAGAGACTGCTTTAAATCTCGCCGTACGAATGGCCGGCCTCTAAGACCGCGAAAGATGACCGTGGACGCTTTTATATCGGCCACAATCGACCCGCAAAGACGGTGGCACGCCGCGAGTACGTTGCTAGCAGACGGGCGGTCAGTATCGAATCGCAGGAAATTCGGCGGCTGTTCCCGCACATCGCTCAGCTTGAAGGATTTCTTCGCACCGCCCGTCCGGGCCGCGCTGGCAACGGGGTAGTTTCGCGGTTTCGCTCAAGGCAAACCATTGTTCAAGTCTGTAGCAAAGCGAACGCACGTCGCCACCCCGTCGCCGACGAGGTACTTCGTCGTCACGCCCGCGCGTTCGCCCGGCTCGAGATTGTGGCGCGCAACCAGGCGGTGAAAGCCGTGCGTTCGACGGCGTCTTTGAACGTCGCAGTTTCTTGCTGGTAGGTCTTCCCTTTGCCTCCATCGGCGAGGTATGCCTCAGCCAACTCCCGCCGCTCGTCGAGTGAAAGCGCTTTGATGGCGGCCGTCGTCTGCTTGGCTCGTGCATCCGCTGCGTCTTCGCGCGCCCTCTCCTTCTCGCGCTCTGCTGACGCCTCTTTCTTCTTCTGCGCTTGCTCCCCATCAACCTGGGTCATGCCAATGTCGCTGCCCTTCTCGGATACAGTACGCGCGTAGCCACCCGCGCTACCCTTGATCTGCTTCTTTCGAGCACGCTCCTCAACATAGATCGCGGTTTTCAGAGCCCGCTCGGGCGCTGTCACGTTGACGGGGCGACGGCATAAAAACTGCTGGGGACGTGTGTTTGCTCAGACGGCGGACGGATTCTGGGCGAGCTCGGTGAAACGATGCCACGCGTCAAAACGTTGAGCGAGTTGTTTGCGGTAGAGAGACGCGCGCAGCAAATGTCGCTTGAGCGCGAAGTGCTGCCGGATCGGTCCGAAGCTCGAAAGAAACGCCTGGGTGCGCTTTGGGTCGCGAAATCCGCGCAAGCGCCGCTCACGTTCACGCGTAGGTTGATGGCTATTTTCGGCCCGATTGTTCACGCGGGCCGCAGCCTTGACGAACACGTGTTTGACGTTTGCCAGCTCGGGGATCCTGGACTTCGCGGCCGGATAACTGCGCAGCTGGTCAGTGACGATCTTGCGCAGCACCGGGCACGAACGAAGCACGCGCTTGAAGAATCGTTCGGCTGCGGCCGTGTCGCGCCGCTTCTGCAGCAGGATATCGAGTTCGGCGCCGTGCTCGTCGACGGCTCGCCACAGCACATAAGGTTCACCGCGCAGCATCACGAACAGGTAAGTAGGCCCGGGGGATTTCACCCCGAGCCTCTCGCAGAACCGTGCGTAAACCTCTCGATTTACACGGCTCCCGTTATCCAACCTTTACTCCCAGAAACTGCCAGTGTACAAACTGTCGCGGGTATGCCTTCCTCATCTTGTGCAACCACTCGTCGCTACGCCGTTTATGCCGTCGTAGTGTCTTGTACTTGCACCTGGCCCAGCGCGCGAGCTTGCGGTCCAGATACCGACCGAGCCCGTTCATGGCCGTCCGATAGAAAGCCCCGTAATAGTTCCACCAGCCACGTATCGTGGGATTGCATTGATCGGCCAGTTCGACCAGTGACCTGAACGTCTGACGAGGTAGCCGCCACCCCCGCACTTTCTGTCTCATCCGTTTCAGGGCATCACGACTCACCCCGGGCAGAAAGCTCGTTGAGAGCTGCCCAGACCTGGTCATCACCCTTCGCGGACGAAACAGGAAACCCAGAAATGTGAAGGTCACATTCGGGTAGGCTTGAGTACGGCTTCGGTCTCTGCAATACACGATGCCTGACTTTTCAGGATGCATCTCCAACCCGCATTCCGCCAGCCGCGAGGCAATGGCATGCATGACCTCCTGCGCCTGCGCCTCACTGCGGCAGTGGACCACCGCATCATCGGCATAACGCGCAAAGGGACATTGCGGGAAGTGTCGCTGCATCCAGGTGTCGAGCGCATAGTGCATGAACAGATTCATCAGCATCGGGCTGACCACTCCACCTTGGGGTGTACCGCGCACACGCGCCAGTCTCGCTCCATCCGCAGTCTCAAACGGCGCAGTCAGCCACCGCTCGATATACAGCAGGATCCAGTCCGCCTTGATGTGCCTGCGTACCGCCTTGAGCAGGAGGCCATGATCAATCTGATCGAACGCCGCCTTGATGTCAAATTCAACAACCCAGTCGAATTTCCAGCAACGCTCGCGCGTCACGGCAATCGCCTGCTTTGCCGATTTTCCAGGTCGGTATCCATAGGAATCCGGATGGAATATCGGATCGAGTGTCGGCTCGATCATGAGCTTGACAACGGTCTGCGCGACGCGATCAGACACGGTAGGTATTCCCAGCTTTCTGGTACCACCCTTGGCTTTCGGTATCTCAACCTGCTTCACCGGTGGCGGGAAGTACGACCCCGATGACAGCCGGTTCCACAGCTTGTACAGATTTCCCGACAGGTTCTGCTCGAACATGGCGATCGTTTCATCGTCCACGCCTGCAGCGCCTCGGTTGGCCCTCACCAGCTGGTACGCCTCCCACACCGTACGCTTCGCAATGCAATAAGGTTTTGTTGATGTCACGTCACTCATCCCCGCAAAGCAGGTTGGCGACCTTCGTCAACCGGATAACGCTGCCCCTTCGCTCCACCGTCATTACAACGGCTTCAACACTACTACGGGCAGCTCCG
>NZ_JALQCK010000085.1:0-12432 GCF_030464835.1 Paraburkholderia sp. WS6 | reverse complement strand
CCCATTCGCCGCCAGAGTTGTGCCGGAGCCCCTTACCGCGCGAGCGGTTTAGTCCCATCGACCATTTCGGCCAGCAGCCGGTGCGTTGCCGTCGACGGTCGATGGCTGCGCCAGTGAGTCAACCCGGTATTTGAATGCCCAATAACGTTACACCGGAGGCGGGAAACGACGGTGCTGGTGGCTGTGGCGGGGTCATAACAGCGGTTGTTGGCACTGGAAGAGGCTTGAGCGAGGGATCCGGCAATTAGCTGGGACACTACACGCGCCAGCGCACATACCATATCTTCATGTCAATACGATGATTGTCGTTACCGGCCGTCGAGCGCTTCGCCGCGTAGCCGGGCACTAGCGATGCTTGCGATGCGGCGGCGTGATAGCGGCTGCGGCCGAATGAAGTTATGTCGATTGCCGCACGTAGGGGAGCAAAGACAAATGAACGTCATCGATACGTGGGCCATCGCGTCCATAAATAAACTGGCCATTCATTCTCAAGGCTTCACCCATGTAGTCGAAGCAGTCGTGAACGCGTACTTGCCGAAGGGCGTGGTGTTGGTTGCACTGCTGTGGTGGGTCTGGTTCAGGCGCGAACGTGCGGAAGGACCTGACGACGAGGCCGTCCGGCGACGCCAGCGCGAACTCGTCGTGATCGCCATCGTGAGCGGCCTCATCGCGCTGGCGGCCGGCCGCCTGCTTGCGCACTACCTGCCGTTTCGCCTGCGGCCGATGTATGAACCGGCATTGCGTGCGTTCTTTCCTGAGGCCAACGTGGACGAGCCGGTGCTTCGCACGTGGAGTTCGTTTCCGAGCGATCACGCCATGCTCTGGTGCGCGGTCGCTATGGGTATTTTCTTGGCCTCGCGGCCCGTGGGGATCTACGCGCTGTTGCACGCGGTGGTGCTGATCGGCCTGCCGCGTATCTATCTCGGCGTGCACTACCCGACGGACGTGCTGGCCGGTGCAGCGCTCGGCATCGGCATCACATACGTGATGAGCGCCAGGGCGATACGCACGCGCATCGCAGCACCGATGCTGGCGTTCGCGCAGCGCTATCCCGGCTTGTTTTGTGGCGCCGCGTTCGTGCTTAGTTTCGAGTTGGCGACCCAGTTCCAGGAGCTGCGCGTGTTGGCGCACGGCCTGATACATGGGATGTAGTTGGTCGGAAGGTGTGGAGAGGGAGCGCTCATCGCCCCCTACTGGATACGCTCGCACGCATGGCTTGGCATCTGATCGGTGGAGGAAGGCGTTCAAAGCTGGATCGCCTGCTCGCGGCTTGTAGGGCCGCAACGGCCGACGAGCGGGTGTCCTTTTGCCGATGGAGAACGTCCGAATTGCGGTAGAACCGCGGACATTCGTTGCCAGCAAGCGAATGTCGGTAACTGGCCGAGGCCGTGTGAAAACGCCCACCTGGTTCTGCGTCTGGTCTGCGCTCCTGGTGTAGACGAACAGTTCGTCCGTACGAGGATCGAGAGCGAGCAAGTTTCATCCCTGAGGTTCACAAAGGATTCTGGTTCAGGCCAATACGCATTGGTGTTTCGAGTGCGCGCGCGAACCGAGGAAATTCACGTGGCCCGTGCCGACAGATGCACCGGCATGGCACTCGGGACCATAGTGAAGGCAGTGACCTCTCGAATCGTACTTGGGTTGACAGCCATTCGGATCGAGAAATTGGCCATCAGCATCGACAATACCAGGCGCATTTCCACAGCGGCCAGGTAACGTCCCGGACACACACGTGGCCCGGCGCCGAATTGCAGGTACGCACGTGAGTCGTGTGCGGTGCGCGCGCGGCTCCCGTCATGCAGCCAGCGATCAGGGTCGAACCGCAAAGGATTAGGGAAATTGCGCGCGTCGAGTGTGGCCGGCCGATTCAGGAAAAACATTTTCGTGCCAGCCGGTAGCATGATGTCGGCGAGACACACGTCTTCCAATGGCTCAAACGAGTTGATCGCAACGACAGGACGCAGCCTTCCGGTTTCCGTACAAACCGCCTCGAGCAGGTCCAACTGCTTCAACGACGTAAAGTCCGGGCAAACGGGAGCTGAGCCGAGCACACCGCGTGACGAGTCAAAGAGTCTCTGTTGCAAGGCGGAATCGGCAGCAACGTATAGCAGCGTCCACGCTATCGAATTCGCCGTCGTGTCTTCGCCTGCAAGCAGTAGCGTGAGAACATTTGCAGCGACCTGGTCGTCGGTTACATCGGACTCCGGCGCGTCGCGCATGACCAGCATCGCTTCAAGGAGATGACGTGGCAACTCCGACGGGTCATCGCGCATTCGTTCACGTGCCCGGCTCATCATATTTCGCACGTATCGGTGCACTTCGATCAGAGAGCGGTCGAGTTCGCGGTTCCTTGATCGAGATGCCCGGAGCCAGGCGCTGACGATCAGTCATTCAGCATAGATCATCCTGCGCCCGCAGGACCGGAAGAATGCCGGCTTTCAAAAACGCTGAGGAGGCAATCATGGCGCGAATCGAAGCGAAGTTGGCGGAATTAGGCTTGACGTTGCCTCAGCCGCTACAGATGCCGCAAAACGTACGCATGTCCTTGCCTCTTGCATGGATTCGAGTACGAGGGGCACGAGCGTTTGTTTCGGGACACGTTCCGCTCAACCTCGACGGAACAATTGCGCAACCGGTCGGCAGAGTGGGCGTTGAAGTTTCAGTGGACGAAGGCTACGCAGCGGCACGCCTTGTGGCGCTCGCTCAGTTGGCAAGCCTGAAGAAAGAGCTTGGAGACCTGGATCGCATTACGGCATGGCTGCGCGTCTTTGCGATGATTAATGTCGCGCCTGGCTTCGATCAGATGCCAAAGATCGCGAACGGCTATTCTGACCTTATTCTTGAAGTGTTTGGACCCGACATTGGCGCGCATTCTCGCTCGGCAGTCGGCGTGGCGCTTCCTCTAAACGTGCCGGTCGAGTGCGAGGCCGAGCTCGAGATCGACGGCGGGGTGCGCAGCCTCGTGTAATGAGCCCCTGTGTTACGGGACGCACATCTATTGACAGATTTAGCTGTTCGGTCATTTGAATGACCGTGTGAGAAGAGAGAATCCGATCACACCAACAGGGTGACGCCGGCCCAGGTGATCAGCACGATGCCCAGCGCGCGGCCGACACGCTCACCGCCGGGCAGGATTTTTTCCACGAAAACGATTAGCGACAGCGCGGCGATCCAGACGAGATTCATGATGCCGCCGACAAACAACAACGCCATCAGCAGCCAACAGCAGCCCACGCAGTAAATGCCATGGCGCATCCCGAGCAGGAAGCTGCCTGCGACGCCAGGACGCCAGTGCGCGGTGAGGAAATTCACTGGTGAACGGCACTGCGTCAGGCAGGCGCGCTTGAGCGGCGAGAACTGATAGACGCCCGCCGCAGCCAGAACAATCGCGGAAAGGCGCGCGCTCTTCGACCACAACATCATTTCCGAAATGAGGCCGGTCGGTTGCAGCACCTTCTGCAGCGATGCCGCGCAGATCGAGAATGCCAGCCATGCGATCAGGTAACCGGCCAGGAGAAACAACCACGGGATGGCCGACCTGGCCTCGATCGCGGAGTGGTGCCGCAATACGCGTCGATACAACAGGACGAGCGGCGCCGCGCTGGGCGTCATCATCGCGATCATCATCACCCACCGCATGAGGATCACGGTGGGTAGCGACGGATCCATTCCCCCGCCGCCATCTGCCAGTCGATGCGGGAACAGTGCGACGGCCGTCATCTCGAGCGCGGACATGCCGATTCCGGCGCCCGTCCACAAGTAGGCCCACGACAACGCGACGACGGCGACGATGCCGAGCGCAGTGATGACACGCTCACGTCCGAGGATATTTTCGACGCTGCTCATGCGGCAGCGCGATGCCGGATCGGTCCTTTGTTATTCAAGTGCAGTCGCGCGAACTGGGCGTAAGTCCCCTTGAGATCCAGTGCGATGTTTCCGTGCGAGCGGCTGGTGCCGGAGCCGATCTCGGCAAGCTCGTATTCGAAGCCGTGAGGCAAGTCGATTCGGACACGATGCTCGTCGCCCGTTACGGGATTGCGGATCGGTTCGCCGACAACGTCGAATACGCCCTCGACATGAATCCGGCCGCGTCTGGTATCGACATCAACATCGAAGTCGATCTTCGTAAAGATCGGATCGAATGCTTGCTCGAGCGTCGATGCGAATACGGAGAACATCGTGGCGAACGGCTCGGTGTCCTGCCCCGTCATGATTTTCAGAATGGCTTCGCGTTGTTCCGGGCTGGCCCGTTCGTCGACGATCGGCTGGCATTTTCCCTTGCCTTCGTGGATCGGTCCCGGCCACTGAAACACGACCGCGATGTTGAGGCCGTCGAGTCGCACGTCGCCGTAGTAACCGTTGCTGATCGAGATGGCGCCCATCGCTTCGCAGAAGCCGTTGTTCGGCAGTGCGTTGAATTGGCACGGGCAACCGTATGAGCAATTGCAGTTGATCAGTTCGGTGCCTTGGATTTCCCAGGGAGTCATGGTTGTTCTCCTTATGCTCCGTGACGAGTAGCGTGCTTCGAATCTAGTGTATGGCAGGGGGGAGGGAAGTCAAAGTTTGGGTTGACTGGGCGCGCGGGCGAGTGTGATGGGCATTACATATGATGTTTTGACGGAGGAGCCTGCGGTCAGAACGGCCGCCACCTGATCCACATCGCAGGAGAAAAGCGGCTCGTCAGCTATCACGACCGTATCTGGGAACGGTGGTGGATGCGCTCGAAAGATTGACGGAGGTGGGCGACGTTCGTTATCTCGCGCGCCGCAATTCAGGCATGGGCCACAATGATGTTGGACACCATCTCCCCGGTCACCTTTCCATCCACGACGAGGGGCGCCAATTCGCTTTTCAAACGGTAGGAGCAAGCACCAAAGTGGAGACCTTGCCGTCGTTTTCGATTTCGACAAAACCGATTCTGCTGTACCAGTCGTAGGCAGCTCGGTTGCATACGAAGACATTCAAGTACACCGGTTTTTGTAAGTCACTGGACAACGACATCACCTTGGCAATCGCTGCACTGCCGATCGACTTGTTTTGCATCTCCGGCACGATACAAAGCATTCTCAGCCATACGAGATCCGGTTCGACGTCCCAGTGCACAAATCCGCATCGGTTGCCTTCCCATGTAACTATTTGACAAGCGCCTTGGCGAAGGCTTTTGGCAAACCCCGCCTGTTGCAAGTCGTCGTCCCAGCCATACGCTGAGGCAACGAAACCTTCCATCGTTCGCCGGTACGTGTCAAATAGCCATTCCGAGTCTTCAGGTGCGGCCTGTCGAAAATCTAGATTCATCACAACCGCCGATCGCGATAAGCACGTCTTCGCCAGAATATCGGATGCAGGGGATCGGCATCAATCGGTTGGGCCAGCTAATGTCGACGGACGCGGAATGCCATTCACCGGATAGCTGAGTTAGCCGATCTGCTGCTGGCGAACCTGGGCTCCCGACGAACCGCCGAAATCGACCCGGAGCGCTCACTCGTTGCGGCGTTAATCCAAAGCTCGCCGTTACATGTGACGCTGAAGGCGGTACTGATTCAACCCTTCAAGGCACCACCCTGGCACCGTTGAATCCGTCACAGAGATCTTTGCGGAGATACGCAGCGACCGCCCCTGTCAGCGCGATGCCGTGCAATTCCTCCGGCGATGCCAGATGCGTGGCGATAATCTCACGATTATCAAGCCGCAGCTCGGGTATGCAATCGAGGTGCAGTTCAAAGAAATGCACCCGGTCTCTTCGCCCGTCCCAAGTGCCACAGGCGCTGCCCGCGGGGAGTAACGTGTACGACGACAGACCAATCTCTTCCTCCATTTCGCGCTGCGCCGCTGCATCAGGTGTCTCGCCGGGCCGGAGACTACCGCCAGGAAAATTCCACTCGGCCCGGTACGATGACTTTACAAGCAACAGCGCCCGCCCGACATAGATTGCTACTAGCGCGCCCTCATGGCGAGGCCGTCGCAGGTACCACCACGCGCGAGCGAACCGGAATCCGAGGCGAAGCACCATGCGCCAGACAGAGTCGATAAGCGTAGCCGGTCGCACCCATTCAAGGCTCGGCATGAGTTCTCTCCTTTCCTTCCATGGTCAGAGGATCTTCCGGGGCGCCGCGTTAGTGCGGCTTAGGTCATTCAGCGTCTGTCACACCACTGCTTGGAAACCGTAGTTTAGCCAGTAGCTGCTCTCGCTCAGGATAGCGATTGTCAACAATTCAAGGGCGTATGTCGATCGGTCGTTCATGGTCGCGTGGAGTCCCATGAGACCGGCGTAACCTGACTCGAAATGTCCGGCCGTTTTAGGGCTGCCGTTGCCGCCGATCTCCAGGCAGGAAGCTTGCCTGTTAGCAACCTATACTGGTAGCGGTTTGTATTCCACCCTGGCAGTGCTCGCAATCAACGAATTTTCCACCTCGCATTAGTTGCGACTGACGGACTCCGCCGGCTCACATGGGTTGCGACTGAGCATGCCTGATGAGCGGTGGAAGCTGCATCGTCAGCCCGCTTGGCGAGCTCATAGCCGGCCCAATCTTTGAGCAGGATGCATTGCTCGTGGCCGATCTTGACCTCAACGACCTTGCCCGGGCGAAATATGACTTTGACGTCACGGGTCACTACTCGCGTCCGGACATCTTCCGTTTGCATGTCAACGAAGCGGCGACGCCTCCGGTCGTGTTTGAGAAAAATGGATTCGGCAGCGGCTCCTGAAGAAGTGGCGTCCCGCCAACGGCAGATCACAAAGACAACAGGACATCCAGCCGCTCTGCTTCCCGAAATAACGCGACATTGGTTTGCATACCTTGCGGTCCTATGCGACGACCCAGTCGTGGCCGGCAATCGGACCACCCGCTTGCTGCATGCGACCGCCCGAAACCAGACCGCCAAGATCCACCGGTGCGTAGCCAAAATCGTTGACGAGTCCGATCACCACCGCCTTTGCGTCCTTGTCGTCACCGGAGACGAAGATGACGCGCTTTCCGTCATGAAACTTCGGGCCCTTGTCGTAGTGCTCCATGCGGATGGCATTGAACGCCTTGACGACGCGAGCCTCTGGCGCGTGTGCCGCGACGATCTCGCTGGCGCCCGTGCCCCCCAGGTCCGCCAGAACGAGCTCAGGCTCGAGTTGCGTAAAAGGATTGGTGGTATCCACCAGAATGCGACCTGCCCAATTGGGCAGCCCATCCAGGGCCGACGGGACTTGAAGCCATGGAACGGCGAGCATGACCAGCTCGAGCCGGGCCACCTCCTGGACCGTATCTGCCGACGCGTTCGGACCGAGTCCGGCCACGATATCGCCCAAAGCCTGCGGCCCACGACGAGCGCTCAAGACAACCTCATGTCCCGCTTGAATGGCACTCCTGGCGATGGACTGCGCTACAGCACCGGCTCCAATAAAACCAATCTTCATTTCGACACCTCAGCGGCAACGTAAGTCAACGAAGCCATGCTCGTCCAGGAGCACGGCACTTGGGAGAACAGCCAGATCAGTTCGATGAGCGCAAGTCGAGCAGCACCTTGCCGCCCTTGATTGCGTGAGCGACGGCCTTTGGGTAGTCCGCAAGCGGGTAGACGGCAGCCACAGGCAGGTCAAGCTCGCCGCGAGCCATCAGTTCGGCAGACTCGTTGATTGCGTCCACGATGTACGGCAGGTATTCGGGAAGGTCGATGTATATGCCGCGCACGACGATGCCGCGCAGATGCAGGTCTACGACCTTGAGCGGCGTGACCAGCTCGCCGCTTGTGAACGCATAGCTCACCAGCGTACCGTTTTGCGACAGCACGTCGATCAGGCGCACCGCAGCCGAACCGCTCAGGCCGTCGATGGCCAGACGGACGTTGCCCGGACCGACCGCGGCCTTGGCTTTGTCGATGGCGCCCGGCTCATCGACGAGAACGACGTCTCCACCAGCTTCCTCCAGCTCCTTGACCAGTTCCGGACGTCGTACGAAGTTGATGGTCCGCAGGCCACGCTTCTTCGCCAACGCGATCACCGTGCGGCCGATGCCGGAGTTGGCCGCGTTTTGCACGATCCAGTCGCCTTCCTTGAGGTCAACGAAGCGCCCGAGCAGAAGTACGGCCGTGGGAGGATTGATGCGCAGCATGGCCAGTTGACGTGGATCGACGTTTGCAGGCAGCGCAATCAGCCCCTTGGCGGGGACCACCAGGCGCTCGCGCCAGGTCAACGCATAAAGCGGCGGTAACACGCGGTCGCCGACCTTCACGTTGGAGACATTCGAGCCTGCCTGCAGAACTCGCCCGACGCCTTCGTTGCCAACTACAGAGGGCAGTGGAGTCGAGTAGGCGAAGCGATTGGTGATGACGGCCAGGTCATTGCCGTTGATGGGGGCATACTCCATCTCGATCAGGACTTCATCCGGGCCGGGGTTGGCCGGCTCCGGAAGGTCAACGAGTTTCAGAGTCTCGACGGGGTCGCCGAAAGCGGTGTTCTGGATAGCACGCATGGCTTACGTCCTTTCATAAGATGCTTGGCTGGAAAGCCGGGAGGCAATACTTCGGCACTCGGGGTTCATTTCGAAATCGTGCAAAGACCGGGGTGAACGCTATCAAGCCGCCCCTCATGACGAGGAGCGCTTCACATTGCTCAGGACGCGTAGCGCTAGAACGCGAGCAGCACCATGCCGGTCCGTCCCCTGCGGTGCGTATGTTCGAGCGCTCGCTGGTAGTCGCTCGCCTGATATCGTTCCGCTACGGGAAAAAGGCTCGGGAAGTTGCGTGCGAGCTCGAGCGCCTTGGCCACGTCTGCATCGTGCACCGCCGCAGCTTCGAATTGCCAACTGAACAACGACACCCCCTTAATGGTCAGCGCTCGAGGGGCGATGGAACGAATGTCCGCCGTAGCACCGCCGAGGGAGCCGTAGCTAACGATCGTTCCACCGCGAGCGAGGAAGCTCGCTACGTCGGGCAATAGCGCGCCGCCGACGCCATCGAACGCCACGTAGACGGGCTTGTTCGCAAGCGCATCGCGAAGCTCGTCCTTCCAGCCCTGGTTCTCCGTGCCGATGACAGAAAGGTTGGGGCGAGCAGCTTTAAGTGCTTGCGCGCTCGCCGCGGAGCCGACGAGCAGGATCGGATTGACGCCCACTTCGACGAGCAGATGAGTGAGCAGCTGTCCGACGGCGGAATTGGCAGCCGTCTGAATAACGGTGACATCTTCGCGCTTGTCTTCGGGCAACGCGTTGTGACCAGCCCGCATCGCAAGGCGTGCAGTCAACGTGTTGACCAACATCTGCGCTGCGACCTCGTCGCTCACTTCATCGGGCACGGGTATCAGCGACTGGACAGGCGCGGCGATCCTGGAACTCCAGGCGCCGTTGACGGGAAAGAAGGCCACACGTGTGCCGACCTGAATCCGGTGCGAAGGGTCGATGTCAGCGGCCAGCGCTTCCACCACCCCTACACCTTCGACGCCGGGCACTCGACCTCCCCTCGGGATGAGGGGAGCCGCCCCGAAGGCGGGGGAAGCGGAGACGCCCAGCAAGTCGCCCGGATGAACCGGTGCGGCGGACACGCGCACAAGCGCCGTTCCGCTCACAAGAGTAGGGGCATCGGAAAGCGCTTCCAGCCTGAGCACCTCGGCAGGCTCGCCGTGGCTAGTGTGAATAATTCGCTGCATCGCAGACTCCTTCTGCAAGGATTTGATTATTGGAGCGATCGCTCCGTTATGGCAGAATAGGTTCATCTCTACAGCATGTCAATTAATTTTGGAGCCATGACTACAAAAAACGATACGCAACCCCGGCGCAGCCGCGGCAGGCCCTCGACCTTTGATCGTACGGAAGCGCTGAACCGAGCCATGAAGCTCTTCTGGGAGCACGGATACGAAGGAGCCTCCTTCGACCAGTTGATCCAGGCCATGGGGATCAGCCCCTCGAGCTTCTACAACTCGTTCGGCAGCAAGGAGCAGCTCTACAAGGAAGCGACGGACGCATACCTGAGCATGTCCGAAGTCTGGTTCGCTGGCAGACTGTTCGGCACGGCCGACACGCGAGAAGCATTCAAGAAGCTTCTCGATGCTACCGTCGCGGAATTCACTCGAGACAGCCACCCATCGGGCTGCATGATCTCTCTGGCCGGCACTCACGTGCCCCCCGAACTCGCATCTATTCGTGAGACGATGGCCGAGCACCGCGCAAACGCTGAAGAGATGATGGCGCAGCGGTTGCGCAAGGGGGTCGAAGACGGCGACTTACCGGCTGACACCGACGTGCCCGCACTTGCTGCCTTCTACAGCGCCGTGACCCGCGGAATGGCTGTCCAGGCACGAGACGGAGGCGGTCCGCAAAAGCTGAAGGCGATCGCAGATGTCGCCATGCAAGCATGGCCGGCTCAAAGCGGTCGGGTGAGATCTGCAAGGCCCCGGGGGACGCGCGTTGTCTGACAAGGCATGGCCAACGCTTTCGTCCTCGCAATGCAGGACATGATTTGCGCACTGCAGCTAAGGGAGTGCCCTCAGGTCTTTCAGGTCGTCGAGGCAAGCTGCAGACGGGGAGATGGATATCCGAAATGCATTGACACATCCGTCGGGCGCAATTAATTTCCCAATGCTTGGGACTGGTCATCCGGGTGATTCCACGATGACACGGGCTAAATCAGTTGCGGCCCTTTGGGCCGCGCTGCGTACGCAGCAGAACGCATATTTGGTACCACGGCAACACTCAATGCGCAGAACGTTTTCACTTCTTGTAGTGGTTACTGCATTGGCGGGGGCAGTGCAGGCGGCGCCTGCCACCCAGATCGGTGTGGTGCTCGCTGGCTCGGCCCTGGATTTCTGGGCGACGATGAGCAAGGGTATGCACCGTGCGGCTGACGATCTCCATGTCGAACTGGTAATGCGCAGTCCTTCCGATGGAATGTCACTTGGCCCACAACCCAATGTCCAGTTGAGAATGATCGACTACCTGGTGAAGAGCGGCGTAACGGGTATCGTGTTGGCGCCCGAGTCACTGCAAGGTGTAGCGACGCCGATTTCGATCGCAGTTCCCACGGTACTTGTCGACCGGAGCAGCACGGATTACAACGCGATTTCCACAGTAAGCACCGACAATTTCGCGGCAGGTAGAACTGCGGCCCTGAGTCTGGTACCCGTTCTGCACCAGGGCGCCAGAATTGCAGTACTGAGACTCGCGCCGAATATCAGTTCGACGACTGCGCGCGAGGAGGGGTTTTTGACCGTCGCACGTGAAAAGGGGTGGCGTGTGGTCATCGCCCCCTATGTCGGGTATCAGTTTCGTGAGACGGAGGCACAGGTGCGCAAGGTCCTGTCCGGTGACGTAGGGCGCCTCGACGCGGTCTTCGCTCCGAACGAGACGACGGCCTATGGGGCCTTGCACGTCGTCGAAGAGATGCCGGTCAGCACTCGTCCTCGCCTGGTCGTGTTCGATTGGCGCCCGGAATTTCTGGATGCGCTTGAACACGGCATGATATACGCGGACGTTGTGCAGGATTCCTACCGTATGGGTTATCAGTCGATCGAGACGCTGGTCGCTGCCTTGCAGGGCCATCCGCCTCGGCCAACGATATTTGTCGACGTGGTGACGGTGACACGCGCAAACAGGAATGACCCGGCGGTACGCGCCGTGATAGCCAACTACAGTCGATAGCGACGCGGGAATGAGCGTGCGCCTCACCGCCTCGACGGTCGCTATGTGGGTGCAGCGGTCATTCATCCCTTCAGGTCGGTCGACAAGTCATCGGCCAGAGCGAACGGACGCGTCTCATCGTTATCACCCGCGGGCGAGCAGATGCAAAGTCTTGGCCGCCTGCCCGCGTGCGAATTTTCTGCCTCCAGACCGCATACAACCTCAGCGAGCGCCGCGCGAAGCGGCTGTCGCGCAGACATCTGGACATGCTGATCGCCCTATCTCACTTGGACGGTGACTTGCGCCAACAAGACTGCCACCCATAATCAATCAGCTATGGAATTAAAAAAAATCTTTAATTATCGTGAATGCATCTCCGGTTCTATGCTTGGCTCATGCAGGTTGCAGTTGGGAGTCGAATCATGGGACACGCCACTATCGCGTCGCGCACCAGTGCGACGATACAGATGCTGTGGCATCTCGGAGTTGGAAGCGAACCGGCTCTCGGCGCACATCTCGTGACACCTCGCGGCGCGTACCGCCACCACGGCATCTATGTGGGCGAAGGCAAGGTAGTGCACTATGCGGGTCTTGCCCGGTCGTTGCATCGCGGACCTGTCGAGGAGGTGACGATTGCATGCTTCGCTGCCGGAAGCGAAGTGTGGATAAAGCCGGGCAATCGTCCAGGTTACGCCGACCGGCAAGTTGTAGAACGGGCGCGCTCGCGCCTTGGCGAGAATCGATACAGGCTGCTGACCAATAACTGCGAGCACTTCTGTACGTGGTGCCTGTATGGCGAAAGCCGCAGCGAGCAAGTGCGCGCGTGCCTGACTTA
>NZ_JALQCK010000084.1:0-12559 GCF_030464835.1 Paraburkholderia sp. WS6 | reverse complement strand
GGCAACGCTAATAGACCACTAACAAAACAAGGAAAGGCCAACGCCCTAAGAACACGGACAAAAGCGCCGCGCAGGCAAAGAAATCAAACCCTGAGCACATCCCCAAACCCACCGACCCGAGCCCCCAAATGCCGAATCGCATCGGCAACCCTTGGCGACAACAGCGCCTGCAACTCATCGGTGTGCCGATAATCCCTCATCCCATGACTCAAAACCCGATCACCAGCAAACGCAGGATGACAATAAATCTCCCCCACCCCGCGCGGCAAATCGGCAAGCGCAGCAAGCCACACCCCCTCATCCATCCGCCCACTATTAGCAATCCCAACAACATAATCGTTGTGCACGATCCCAGCCCGATCCAACCTCGCCCGCACCCATGAAATCCACGGCCGCAACCATAGCGGCGCACCAACCTCGAACGGCAAACGCATCGCCCGCATCCCGTACTCGCGGCCAATCTCCAGAATCAACCCAAGCACCGTCGGATGCAAATGAAAATGCTTGTGCGTGTTGACGTGATCGAGCGTCAACCCCGTGCTCGCGAAAGCGTCGAACTGCGCGCGAATCTCTCGCGCCAACTGTCTGCGAACGTGCGGCAAAAAGAAAAACCGCACCCCGTCCCGCACCATGTTGTCGCCAAAGCGGCCATGCTCGTCGAGCAACGCGGCAATCCCCGCGCGCGGCGTAACCGCGTCGCCATCAGCCAGCACCAGATGCAGACCGACCCGCAACCCCGGGAGTTCGCGAGCACGCGCCACCGCATCGGCCGCGGCAGGCGCGCCGATCATCAGGCTCGCGGCCGTCAACACGCCGTGCCGGTGCGCCTGCTCGACCGCCAGATTCACCCGGGGATGCAGGCCGAAATCGTCGGCAGTGACGATCAGGCCGCGTGGCTCAGCCGCCATCCGAAGTCTCCATGACATCAATCACACCCAATGCCTTCGCGCGCGTCGTCGATGCGGAGGCCTCAACCGGCACGCGTGCGCCACGCCACACCACATGCGAGCCGAACGCGCCCGCGAGCCATTGCAGTGCCAGCAAGGTATCGCGCAACGGCACGAGCGGCAAGTCGCGCCAGAAAGTACGTTCGTGACGCGCGGAACGCAGATGCATCAGCATGCGCGCAGCAAACCCGGCCGCCGTGCTGGCGCCGCTCACCAGTGCCGCCCACAGATGCACGCCGGCGGACGGTCCGTTCGCGAGACTGCATGTAAGCCACGCGCCGGCCACAAGCCAGGGCGTCGGAAACGTGATGAACAGAAATGCAAAGCCAAGCGTGTTCACCGAGCGGATCGTGCGCAGCCAACGCGTCTCACGCTGCCACAAGGCGGAAAAAGTCGGCTCGATGACATCGGTGGCCACCATCACGCGCGACAGCACCGTGCTCAGCCCAAGCGCACGCACGTGTTCGGCAAGCCAGTAATCATCCGCGAGGCAGTTTTTCAGCGCGGCGAAACCGCCGATGCGCTCGAGCGTCGCGCGGCGTAAGGCAAGCGTCGCGCCGAAACCGAAGCGGCGCGACCCGGCCGCATGCGCGACCCGCACCGACGGCGCGAACCACTCGTTGATGAACAGCGCGCCGACCCGCGGCCAGAAACCGCCGACGCCTTGCGCCACGTAGAGACAGGTCACCACCCCGACGCGCGGTTCGGCGAGCGGCGCCGCCACGGTGTCGAGATAGTCCGCTTCGACGGCGATGTCGCTATCCGCGATCACGATCAGGTCATGGCGCGCCCGCTCCGCCATATTGATCAGATTGCTGACCTTGAGATTGCTGCCGTGCACGCGCGTATCGATCGCGAGCTCGATGTCGTGCATCGGATAGGCGGCCTGCAAACGGCGCACCACGGCGATGGCGGGATCGTCCGGCGAAGATACACCGAGGACGAGCTGGAAATGCCCGTGGCGCTGGTCGCAGAAGGTTCTGAGATTTTCGTAGAGACGCGGCTCGGCGCCGCACAGCGGCTTGAGAACGCTGACGCCGACATTCGTGAAAGGAGGCAGAGAATGCGAAGCCCGGGCGGCGGCACTGGCGGCAGCCGGGACGCTAGCGACCGTTGCGCGCGCCCCGCGGCGCACAGTGAAGAACGGCATCGCCACCGCTGCCAGCATCGCATAGAGCGAGGCCGAGACGCAGCCGGATAACAGGATCCATTGGCATGCTGTCAATGCGTGCGCCACCATCGCCTGTAGCCGTCAGTGCCCGGCGAGCACGAACGGTTTGCCGGTAAAGCGTAGATGAAGAACGACGAACCAGCGCCGCGGACAGTCCGCCTCAATCAACACGGGCCGGCCGGCGAGCGTGGCGTACTGGCCCTGAATCGCGAGGTCGAAAGCGGCCTGCGCGAATAGGCGCATCACGATGACACCGCTCACGATCAGCGCGAGAGCAAGAGTCTGAAACCCCGTGGAACTGAAGACCTGCTGCGAAACCGGCAGCACCAGCAGTGCCAGTAAGGCGAGCGCTTCGGTACCCATGGCCGTAAGTGAAGCCGCCATTAGATGGGCTCGCAGCATGTCGGTGGTGACTGGCTTCATGGCGTGGTCTCGTGACCTGAAGGAACGCGCGGCATCGTGCAGTGGCGCGATTCGCCGGCACCTGCGCCGGTAAAACGCGCCGACAGAAGCGCCAACCGTACATTCCATCGATGTGCTTACGATTAAGTTGCGATGACCTGACAACATGACGTAGTTCGCGCGCTCATGTCGAGCCACGCGACAGTTACCTGCTGAGGGGCGATAGTAGCGATTCAAGCTGAAGGAAACCTTAAGCAAGAAAGAGGTATAAAGCGTCCAATGAACATGATAGCTACACTTCGGGTGTGTGACTCGGCGCTTGCTTAAAAAAACTGTCACCACCATGCAATAGACATAAAACGGAATCTCTCCCCCATGCGCGTACTCCTCGTAGAAGACGACGACCTGATCGGCTGCGGTATTGAAGCGGGACTGCGTCAAGCCGGTTTCACGGTCGATTGGGCCCGCGACGGCCACAAGGCCAGTCTCGCCCTCGACACCACCGCCTATGCGCTGGTCCTGCTCGATCTCGGCTTGCCCAGGGTTTCGGGTATGGACCTGCTGAGGCGGCTGCGCGACGCCGGCAAGGACGTGCCGGTGCTCGTGCTGACCGCCAAGGGCACGGTGGTGGACCGCGTCGGCGGCCTCGAAGCGGGCGCCGACGACTACCTCGGCAAGCCCTTCGACCTGACCGAGCTGATTGCCCGGTGCCGGGCCCTGCTGCGCCGCGCGCAGGGGCGCAGCGTCGAGCTGATCCGCTATCAGGATCTGACGGTCAATCCCGCCGCGCAAACCGTCGAAGTCGGCAATACGCGCGTGCCCCTCACCTCGCGCGAATGGGCCATCCTGATGCAGTTGCTGACCAATCAGGGCATTCCCCAGTCGCGCTCGCGCCTCGAAGAGAGTTTGTATGGATGGCAGGAAGAAATCGAAAGTAATGCGATCGAGGTCCATGTGTCCAACCTGCGCAAAAAGCTCGGCGCCAAGCTGATCAGAACCGTACGCAATATCGGCTACGTGGTGGAGAAAGCGTAATGTCGGCATCGATACGCCGCCGTTTGATGATGCTGGTCCTGGCCAGCATCGTGCTGATGTGGGGCATCGCGCTGATCTCGAGCTATCGTCAGGCCACGCGCGAAGTCGGCGAATGGGAAGGAGCGCGCCTCGCGGAGCTCGCGCAAATCCTCGCGCTGCTCGACGAGCGCAATCTGACCACCCTGGCCAATGCGCGCATCGACGTGCGCGAAGAAGAAAAAGGCGGCGAACCCGGCGCGAACGACAGCGACGACGACGATTCCCTGCCGCGCGACGCGCTATTCCAGGTGCGCGGCGCGAACGGCGAGGTGCTGGCGGGCAGCCCGCAATTGCGCGCGCTGCAAGCATGGGATTTACCGGTGCCGCCCGCCAGCGGCGCACAAAACATGACGCTGGGTGGTCAGATGTGGCACACGTTCACCTTGCGCGACACCGCGCTCGGCCACACGGTGCGCGTGTTCGAACCGGCCAATACCCGCAGCGATCTGGTGAGCGGCGTCGCGAGCCGGATCGCCCGTCCTACGCTGCTCGCGCTGCCGGTGCTCGCGCTGCTGGTATGGTTCAGCATCGGCTGGAGCCTGGTGCCGCTCAAGGTCCTCTCCGGCGCCATTCGCGCGCGCGATATCAACCGGCTGGAACCGGTGGATATTGGCCGCGCGCCGACCGAGGTGCGCCCGCTCGTCGACGCGATCAATCTGGTGCTGTCGCGCTTGCGGCACTCTATCGAACGCGAGCGCGCGTTTACCGCCGACGCCGCCCATGAGCTGAAGACGCCGCTCGCCGCCATCAAGGTGCAGGCGCAGGTCGCGCTGGCCGAATCGGATACCGCGTTACAGCGGCTGGCGATGGAACGCGTGGTGCAAGGCGTCGACCGCAGCGCGCGGCTCGCGGAGCAGTTGCTGCTGCTCGCGCGTCTGGATGCGCACGAAACGCTCGCCACGTCGCCACTCAGACCCGCGACCGTGGCGAAAGACGCGCTGCTTGCCAACGAACCCAATGCGCAGCAAAAGGACATTCGCGTGGCGCTCACCGGCGACATGCGCGCAGAGATCAATGCGGAGCCCGTGCTGATGGGTATCCTGCTCGACAATCTGCTCGATAACGCGATCAAATATGGCCGCACCGGCGGCAGCATCGAGGTCGCGGTGCAGTATGACGCGGGCCGGGTGCAGCTCACCGTGCGCGACGACGGCCCCGGCGTCGCGCCTAGCGACCTCGCGCGCCTCACAAACCGGTTTTTCCGCGCGACCGGCAATCAGGCCACCGGCAGCGGGCTGGGCCTGTCGATCGTCGCGAGGATCGCCGAGCATTTCGGTGCGAACCTGCATCTCGGCACAGGGATCGGCGAGCGCGGTCTGGCGGTGGAAGTGTCGTTTCCCGCTTATGCGGGAGCGGAAGAATGAAGGTGTTGTACTAGCGCTGGCTGGCTTCGCCCACGACCGTCCGCCCTGCTGATTCCGCCCGCTTCGGCTCGCGATTGCCCGACTCGGCAAATTGCCACGCAATGAGTCCGGGCACGAAGACCAGCAGATCGCGAATGCGCCTCGCGCCGGCGAGCGCGAGGCAGATGGAAGGATCGAGACCCAGCGCGCCGCCGATCAGAATGAAACCGCCCTCCTGCACGCCCAGACCGCCCGGCACAAAGAACGCCGCACTGCTGATCGCCTGGATCAGCGATTCGATCACCACCGCCTCGACCAGCGTGACGTGCACGCCGAGAAAGTACAGCGCGAGCCAGATTTCGAGCGACGTCAGGAAGCACTGCAGCGGTTGCCAGAAGAACAGATAGCGCAGCACCACGCCGCGCCGGCGCCAGATCAGCTTGATGGCCTGGTCGATCTGAGCGGATTGTCCGACGAGCGCGGCAAGCTTGCCGCTCGTCATCCGATTGAGCGCGCGTGTGATGCGCTCGAACGGGCTGGCATGCTGCACGAGTGCGAACAGCACCAGCAGCGGCGTGAGCACCACCACGCCCCACGCCAGTTGCCCGGCGAGCCGCAGCGTGTCGGAGTGCGCATGCGCGAACAGAAAACCGATGCCGACCATCGTGAACAGCAACTGGCTGATCACCGTGAGCTGCATATCGACGATGATGCTGCCGACCACCGTAGACGGCCGCACGCCCCAGCGCTTGAGCATCCGGAACGACACCACCTCGCCGCCGATACGCGCCACCGGCAACATGCAATTGACGGATTCGCGCACCCAGACCAGATGCAGCATGTTGGCAATGCTGGGCCGGTTCGGGCCGCGAATCAGCGAGCGCCAGTCGCAGGCATTGGCGAGCATCGGCAGCACGTGCGCGATCGCCGCCAGCAAGAGGCCGGCGCCCGCCGCGCGCAGTGCACCAAGCACGGCGCCGGGATTGTCCTGCCAGACCAGCCACAGTGACACCAGCAAGCCGGCAAGCGCGGCGAGGCGGCCGAGATGCTTCATCATGGGGCCACCCTTCGCGCGTGCTTCAGGCACGCTGCATCGTCCTCGCAACTCCCTTCCAGATACCCGCGCTTCATTGCTTACCCAGCCTGCTGTTCATCCGTCATTCCGTCCTGCGTCGCCGACAACAGGCCGTCGCCATCCACCTTGAAACTGAAACCGCGCCAGATCACGCGCGAGGACCAGAAGCTCGCTACGAAAATCGAAAACGATACGATATCCCATAACGGCAACAGCCACAGGTCGCGATGCGCCTGCCGCAACGCGCGGTCGGACAGCAGTTTCAAAACGAGTCGGGCGCAGACGGCGACCAGCGCAAGCGACCACGCCCACCATGCGCCACCCGAGAACGCGGTGGCGAGCAACGCAAAGGCGAGCGGAAAAATCAGCACCGAGCCGAGGTGGCCAAGCGGATCGATGCTGCGAATCGTGCGGCTCCAGCGCAGTTCATGCGCGATCAGTTTCGTCGCGCTGTTTTCAACGCAGGCATGCGAGATCGTGAACGGCGGAATCACCACTTTCTCGCCGATCATGCGCACGGCCTCGCCGATCGCGTGATCCTCGGCCAGGTGCTGCACGAACGGCGTGAAGCCACCAATTTTTTCGAGCGTGTCGCGTCGCATCGCGATGCTCTGTCCAAAGCAAGGGCGTGCGAGACCGAGCGCAAGCCCCGTCACCACGCCGGGCAGGAACTGGTAGTTGGTGGCCTTGGCCGACAATCGTGGCCAGAAACCGGGATCGGGCGCACCGCGATACACGCAGGTGACGAGACCGACGCCAGGCTTCTGCAATTCGCCGACTACATTGCGCAGATAATCCGGACCGACGCTCACGTCGCTGTCGGCGAATACCAGCACGTCGTGCCGGGCCTGCGGCAGCATATTGAGGATGTTGCTGATCTTGCGGTTCGGGCCGTACAGACGCGCATCGGCGACCACGGTGATGTCCGCTTCCGGATGCAGCCGCCGCAGATCCTCGACGGCTTGCAACGCGGGGTCGGCCGAATCATGCACGCCGAACAGGAATTGCACGGGGCCCGGATAGTCCTGCTGACAGAAGCTCGAGAGATTAGTGAGCAACGCCCACTCGTTGCCGTGCAGCGGTTTGACAATCGTGACCGGCGGAAAGCTGGTCGGCTCGGACACCGCTCTCGCGAAGAACCGGCCGATCAGGGCACCCGCCAACACCGTGTAGGCGATGCCGAAAACCGCCCCCGCCGCACACGCATAGGCCAGCGTGACGGCGAGCAGATGCACGGCGCTCACGCCTCGTGGGCGCGCAGGAAGCGGAAGAATTCGACGCCTTCACGCAGGCGCCGTTTCATCATGTCCCAGCTCGTGAGCATCTCGCGCAGAATTTCCCAGATCTTCGACGGACGGAAATAGAAGCGCTTATAGAAGTTTTCGAGCTGGTGGTAGATCTCGTCACGCGACAGATGCGGATAGCCGATCGCCGCGAGCTGCACCCCCGACTTGCTGACGAGGTTGATGACCTTGTTCTCTTCCAGCCAACCGTTCTCGACCGCCTGGTTGTAAAGCGTCGTGCCGGGATACGGAGCGGCAAGCGACACCTGGATCGTATGCGGATTGATTTCCTTCGCATACTCGATGGTCTTCTGGATCGTGTCCTGCGTCTCGCCAGGCAGGCCGAGAATGAAGGTGCCGTGAATCTTGATGCCGAGCTTGCGGCAATCTTCGCTGAAGCGGCGCGCAATGTCGGTGCGCAGGCCCTTCTTGATGTTCAGCAGAATCTGGTCGTCGCCCGATTCATAGCCGACCAGCAGCAGGCGCAGGCCATTTTCCTTCATGATCTTCAGCGTCGCGTACGGCACGTTCGCCTTTGCGTTGCAGGACCACGTCACACCCAGTTTGCCGAGGCCGCGGGCGATTTCCTCGACGCGCGGCTTGAAGTCGGTGAAGGTGTCGTCGTCGAACATGATCTCCTTGACTTCAGGCATGTTGTCGCGAATCCACTTCACTTCTTCCAGCACGTTCTCGGTCGAACGCGTGCGGTAGCGATGCCCGCCCACCGTTTGCGGCCACAGGCAGAACGTGCATTTCGAACGGCAGCCGCGGCCCGTGTAAATCGATACGTACGGGTGTTTCAGGTAGCCGATGAAATAGTTGTCGATCTTCAGATCGCGCTTGTAGACGGGCGCCACGAACGGCAGCTCGTCCATGTTCTCCAGGATCGGGCGCGCTTCGTTGTGCTCGATCGAACCGTCTGCCGCGCGATAGCTCAGGCCTTTGATCCCGGCGAACGGCTTGCCTTCGGCGACTTCCTGGCAGGTGAAGTCGAATTCTTCACGGCAGACGAAATCGATCGCCTCGCTCGCGGTCAGCGAATTGTGCGGATCGACCGCGACCTTCGCGCCGACCATGCCGATCAGCACCGAAGGCTTGCGCTTCTTCAGGTCTTCGGCGAACAGGGCGTCGGTGGGAAAGGACGGTGTGCTGGTGTGGATCACCACCAGGTCATATTGCTGTGCTATGTCGAGCGATGCGTCGACGGACAGGCCGTCGGCGGGGGCGTCGAGTACGCGGCTATCGGGGACGAGCGCGGCGGGCTGCGCGAGCCACGTCGGATACCAGAACGAGCGCACTTCACGCTTGGCCTGATAGCGCGAACCCGCGCCACCATCGAAGCCGTCGTACGACGGCGCTTGCAAGAAGAGGGTTTTCATTAATGCTCCAGCAAGCCTTTGATCGGCGCTTTCAGTTTTCTGTCGGAAAACTATCGGAACTATTGCCCGTGGGGATGCGCGCGGGCACAGCGAATCGCGCAAATACTACGGAGCAAAGCTGAAGGAAACCTTAAGAAAAATACTCCCGGCCCACATTGTTCTAAGTGGTTAATACCGGGCTCCGCCCCGCGTGCGCTTTCGTATTTTATAGGCGAAACACATTCATTGCAGTGCCGCTGCCTGTCAGCGCGAAACATGTCTCACCCAGTCGAGCCAGCCGAGGACGAAAAATGAGCGGCCTACATCCGCCATAGCGGCCGATCTGCTTTGATTGTGAGTTTTTATTGGTTCAGTTCAGCATGCGCATTGACTACATTGACCGGTCACAACTAAACGACCATAACAGGACCAGTCAATGAAAATCCCGCGGGGCACGGCGCGCTTTTCGCTTTCTTCGATTTCCTCACACCCGCAGCATGCGAAACGTCGGCAAGCCGGCCTGAGCGCGTTGCTGATCGCGGCAACGGCCGCGCTCGCCCTCCTTGCACCGGGTATCGCACGCGCCGCGCCGCCTGCCGAACTGAAACTCGACTACGCCTACTATTCACCGGAAAGCCTCGTCATCAAGCGCAACGGCTGGCTCGAGCAGGAACTCGCGCCACAGCACACTCAGGTCAAATGGGTGTTGAGCCTCGGCAGCAATCGCGCGCTCGAATATCTGAACAGCGGCGCGATCGACATTGGTTCAACGGCGGGTCTTGCCGCCGTGCTCGCCAAAGCCAACGGCAATCCGATTCGCGCCGTGTATGTTTTCTCGCGTCCCGAATGGACCGCGCTCGTCGTGCGCAAGGACTCGCCGATTAAAACCCTCGCGGACCTGAAGGGCAAGAAGATCGCCGCCACCAAGGGCACGGACCCGTTCCTCTTCACCTTACGCGCACTGCATACCGCAGGCCTCTCGCGCGACGACGTGGAGATCGTCAACCTTCAGCACCCGGACGGGCGCACCGCACTCGCCAACGGCCAGGTGGACGCCTGGGCCGGCCTCGACCCGCACATGGCCGCCGCGCAAATCGATGACGGCGCGAAGCTGATGTATCGCAACGTCGACTTCAATACGTGGGGCTTGCTCGACGCCCGCGAGGATTTCATTCGCGACCATCCCGAGACGCTCGCGCAGGTGCTCAAGGTGTACGAGAAAGCGCGCCTGTGGATCGCCGCGCATCCGGACGAAACCGCGAAAATCATCTCGGAAGAATCGAAGCTGTCGCTGCCGGTCGCCAGACTGCAACTGAGCCGCAACGATTTCAACCATCCGCAGCCGGGCACGCAGCAACTTGCCGCGCTCAAAGCGGCCGCGCCGATTCTCGCGCAGGAGCAACTGGTGAAACCGGGCACGGATCTGAATCAGGTCATCGACGCCTTGATCGACGTGAAGACGGCGCAGCCTGTTATCGCCGCGAACAGCGGCCAGTGAGCCGGCGCGCCCACTGCCCGAGGATCCTCCGACCGACTCCCATGGCTACCGACGAATCGCTCGGACTTCAGCACCGATCGCACACAACGGATGAACGCGCGATGCATCGCGCACCGCAAGCCGCCGATTCAACGCGCGCCGCGCCGCTGCCGCGCGACCCGCTCAAGCGCTGGCGCATGGCCGGATTAATCCTGCCGCTTGCCTTTCTTGCCATGATCGAAGTGCTGGTGCGTGCTTCGGTGTTGCCGGCGCACCTCGTGCCGGCGCCGAGCACGATTGCCGAAACGCTGTGGCAACTGGGCGGCGAGCGTCTCACCCGCCACATCGGCGCCAGCTCGATGCGCGTACTCGCGGGTTTCGGCATCGGCTCCGCACTCGCCCTTCTGCTCGGTGCGGCAACGGGCTTGAGCCGCCGCCTCGACGCACTTCTCGACCCTGCGTTTCAGGCACTGCGCGCGATTCCGTCGCTCGCCTGGGTGCCGATTCTGCTGCTGTGGATGGGCATTGACGAAGCGCCGAAAATCACGCTCGTTGCCATCGGCGCGTTTTTTCCGGTGCAATTGAGCGTCGTGGCCGGCATTCGTGGCGTCGACAGGAAACTGGTCGACCTCGGCGAAGTCAACCGATTGAGTCCGCGGGCGCTATTCACGCGCATCCTGTTGCCCGCGTCGTTGCCGCAGATCTTCACCGGACTGCGCACGGGCTTGAGTCTCGCGTGGATGTTCATGGTCGCCGCCGAACTGATCGCCGCCACCCGCGGCCTCGGCTATCTGCTGAGCGATGGCCGGGAAACCGGCCGGCCCGATCTCGTGTTCGGCGCAATTCTGCTGCTCGCCCTGCTCGGCAAGCTCAGCGACAGCATCCTTAAAACGATCGAAGCGCGCGTGCTGTCATGGCGCGATACCGCGAACGACCCGTCTTCCTCACGAGGTGCGCGTTGAACGCGGCAGATCTTTCAAGTCGGCCGCCGCTGCTCCAGGTTCGTGCCGTGAGCAAGCGCTACGAAGCGCGCACAGTGCTTGAACGCGTGACGTTCGGTATCGGGAGCGGGGAGATCGTCAGTCTGGTCGGCCCGAGCGGGTGCGGCAAGAGCACGCTGCTGCGCGTGCTGGCGGGCCTGGATCGCGGCTTCGAGGGGGAGATTTTGCTCGACGGGCTGGCTCAACACGGCCCGTCGCCGCGCCTCGGCGTGATCTTTCAGGAGCCCCGCCTGCTGCCATGGCTGAGCGTGGCCGACAACATCGCGTTTTCCGCCGGTCCACGGCGAGGCGCGGACCCGCGTGTGGGCCAACTGCTCGATGAGGTCGGTCTGGCCGGCACCGGCGCGGCATTGCCCAAGCAGCTTTCGGGTGGCATGGCGCAACGCGTGGCGCTCGCGCGCGGCCTCTTCTCCCAGCCCGACCTGTTGCTGCTCGACGAGCCGTTCAGCGCCGTCGACGCGATGACCCGCATGCGCCTGCAGGACCTCTTGCTGTCGCTAACGCGCGCGCACGGCACGGCGGCGCTGATCGTCACGCATGATCTGGATGAGGCGCTGTATCTGTCCGATCGCGTCCTGCTGCTCAACACTGAGGGACAGCGTGGCGCCGGACGGCTGGTGCGCGACATCGACGTTGCCGCACCGTATCCGCGTGACCGGCGCGACACGGCGCTCGCCGGCGTGCGAAACGAATTGCTCGATGGGATCGGTGAGGCGCGAAACGTGTACGCGTAACCCGACTCGCGTTTTGCGTTAGAAACGCGAGCGAATCGCGCCTGGACGCGAAAAACCACTCCCGGCCCGCCCGCCTGGGCGTGCGGGCCGGTCACTGCTTTCACACTGGCTTGATGTCCGCCGCCTGCTTGCCCTTCGGTCCCTGCTTGATTTCGAAGCTGACCTTCTGGTTTTCCTGCAGCGATTTGAACCCTTCGCTGCGAATTTCCGAGAAATGGGCAAACAGATCCTCGCCACCGTCGTCCGGTGTGATAAAGCCAAAGCCCTTTGCGTCATTGAACCACTTCACTGTACCGGTTGGCATGTCGATTCCTCGTTTGCACCTTGGTTGATTGGGTTGCATTCACCGGCTCCCGCCAGTTCGTGCTACTGCTGCTTGACTTTACGCCTGTTTGCGCGGCACCGCTCAGGTAGCCCTCAGGTACCCGTTTCTGCGCCGCGGCAACCGGAGTAGCAAAGCCCGTGCCGCCCGCCGCCCGTGGGCTCAGCGCCGATGCGATCGCGCGCAATCAGATAAGATGATTGGTATCGGCAGTCCATCCTTGGCCGCGCAGGGTCAGCCCAATGCATCACGACCGCGCGAGCTATCGTTCTCCCCACTTACAGGAACCCAGCATGGCCACCTCGAGCTATACCGACACCCGTCTTCTGATCAACGGCGAGTGGTGCGACGCCGCCAGCGGCAAAACTCTCG
>NZ_JALQCK010000083.1:0-13649 GCF_030464835.1 Paraburkholderia sp. WS6 | reverse complement strand
GCAATGTCGTGATCAATGGCCGCTTTCGGCAAATTCAAGCGGCCGGAGTGGGTCGCGTGCTGCCGATCACAGTCGCGTGCGATTCGGGCAATTCATTCCGTTCGCATGAAGCAGTGATCGGCCATGAAGCGTCGCCCATCTGTATCGACGATCGGACACACAGCCGACTACTTTGCATCCCTAAGCGGCCGTTCGCCCGGCAATGTATCCACCCAAAGAGCGTCACGCAGGGGCGCCTCATGTCATGTGCCGCGCGACCCCTAATCCCATATTTCATCAAGGTTGGCGGCGTCTAAAAGCTTTTGCCTTAATGCATATCGTGCCGATTGCATGTTGATTTCGCTATTTTCTAATCGCGGGATCGGACCGATTGTCGCCGCGGGGCCTTTGAATTTGAGTATGTATTTTCCGCTGTCAGCGTATGGCTCGATTGACGCGATTTCTGCGATGTGAGTAACCGCTCCTACGGGGGCTACCTGATAGGCGGCAATGTACTTCAGTTTTGGAATGTGCTTCGCGTTAATGCGAATGGCAAACCAGCAGTCGTGGCCGATGAACTCCTGCTTAAACCCCTCCTCTCGGGCTGGGATGACAATTGTGTCGAACTGTTCGGCAGTCAAGGGATTACTCGTCACGGCCTGCACCTGTTCTCCGGGCGCGTCCCCTAGCTTCGGAGGCGTGAACGCATTGATGCCGAGCATCGGAAGGATCAGATAGATATCCTCAAGAAATGCTTGCGCCGTAGCCTTCGACACGAGCGACATCGTTGGAGGTGTCGGCACGTTCTTGTTCAAAAGTATGGCTCGATCAAACTGCTTCGCGCGCGCAACCATCGCGGACTCTAGGTACTGCACTTCGGTTTTCCCGATCTTGTTAAGTCGATCAAAAAAGTAGACGCCCCAAACCCATCCTTCCTTGTTTGCAACGTGATTTTTTAGTCGTTCGCCCACTGGGTCGGCTTCGCCGATATATATCGTCTCTTCGGAAGCGTTGCCTACCAAGATGTACAGCCCGGCCTGATTGAATCCCGGCTCATGTTTAAGTTGCGCGAACAGATCCTTGGAAAAGACCACTCCAGATCCGGACCAGTTTGACTTGTCGACATGGCGGATGCCCTGCGGATCACCCGTTGTCGCGAAAACCGTGATAGAGAATGGAAAGGGCACAACCTTCTCCGCTTGTTGTGAACGTCAACTATACAATGACATCACGGCGTTTCGCGCCTCCTTGCGATCGGCGTCATGCTTGCCATGCTGCGGCCGCCTCATCTGCGGCACTTATGTAACGCAAACGCGACGACGGTTGCATTTCTGAACCGGCCGTTCGGCAGCAGAGAAGTAGAACGGCACAGAAGGGTCGCTTTATACCCCTCACATAAACACAACGATCGACTATCGATCCGAGGTTGGCGTTCGACCGGGTTCGGCCAACTACGGCCAAATGCCCACGATGTTGCGTGGACATTTGGACGCCAGCTTGGTCACGTACAGCGGCCATTCGTTGGACCCGGCTAAGCGGCGCATCGTCAGTCATCACTATCGCCGAGCGTCGATGTTTTCAGATTCGCGAATGGCTGGTGGTTATCATAAGTCTCTCAAAGGCGTGAGGCGATCACGAACAGTCCGTTTATTCGGAGAATCTGCGTCTGTTGGCCTTTAAAGTAAGGATGGGGCCATCCTAACGTTTGTCAACCATCGACTATGCTCTTCGACCGTGTGTCCATCGCAAAGAGCTCTGATCGTGACAGATGGCACGCCCGTATCAACAACAGAATAAATACTGAGTTGAAGCAGTTGTCAGCGTTCAATAGTGCGTTTGTTGATACGGGAGACGCGATCCAACACCTCGTCTGCTTCGTCAAATCGTTGGAGTCGACGAAGAACGGAACCGAGACCTTTTAATGCGACGGCTGTGTCGGGGTGTGTGGGGCCTACTGTCTTCTCTCTAATTTTTACGGCACTCCTGAACAGTTCCTCTGCCTCGCTGAATCTGCGCTGATCAATGAGCGGATAGGCCAACCCCATCATTGCAGTAGCAACTGACGGGTGATTTTCGCC
This sequence comes from Paraburkholderia sp. WS6, assembly GCF_030464835.1. Classification (NCBI taxonomy): domain Bacteria; kingdom Pseudomonadati; phylum Pseudomonadota; class Betaproteobacteria; order Burkholderiales; family Burkholderiaceae; genus Paraburkholderia; species Paraburkholderia sp. WS6. The sequence continues at coordinate 11,592 of NZ_JALQCK010000083.1, read as the reverse complement.
ATACAAAGCTTGCCGTAGAGCGAGGACGTTCCGGAACAGTGCTTCTGCTTCTTGCGGCCTCCCTTGCCGCGAAACCACCGATGCCATGCCCTGCAACGATGCTGCTTTCATCTTCTCGGCGTCGCGCTCCTCGGCAATGTTGAGAGCACGCTGAAAGTTTACGTGTGCATCATCGAGTCGACCCAGATCGAAAGCCAGCCATCCAAGTTCCAGCAGGATTTCTGCAATTCGCAAACTGTCAAAGAAATGTGATGCTTCCGTTATAGCCAAAGCCTGTTGAAGGTATGCGGCCGCTTGCTCAAATTTCCTGCTTCGGCGCAGGGCCCATGCGAGACCGCGCAATACCGCGATCGTTTCAGGATGTGCTGGGCCTGCCGTGTGTTCCCTTATTTCCAGTGCGGATCGGAACAAGCGTTCCGCCTCTTCAAACTTGCCCTGATCCACACACACGTGCGCGAGGCTCTGAAGGGTCGTCGCGACCAACGGATGGGCAGAGCTAAGAGACGCCTGTCGTAATGCTAGAACATTGCGCAACAAAGCCTCCGCCTCAGAAAGCTTGTATTGCCTTCTGAGGAGTGTAGCCTGACCTTGCATGGCGGCAGCAGTGAGTCGTGCACGAGGTTCAAGATGCTGCGCCAGCTCATAAACTTGCCCAAAGCGCATGAGAGCTTCTTCATCGTTCTCTTGATGATAGGCGACCCAACCCATCTCCAGAAGCACATCCGCGACATCTGCATGCGTCCATCCGAGCTTATTTTCTCGGATCGTCAAACATCGCCTCAGTTCTCTCGATGCCTCGTCAAATTTTTGAAGTCGGCGCAGTATCTTGCCAAGCTCACGAAGCGCCCGGGCTGTCCGCGCCGAATGAATTTTGAGCCACCGCGCCGATCGAGCTTTGAGCCGGGGTGGAGACCGGCCTGAAGAAGGACCGGTTGTGGATAAGTGTATGGGTTTCCGGAGTGGTTGTCCTCCTTCGTATGAGGATGCATTGCGCAGTGGAAGCTGCGAAGGGCGTAGCCCGTAGCGGCTTCCACTGCGCGGCAAGCGACGATCAGGCTGATTCGTTCGCGCTCGCACCGTCGGCTCTGCGTGCTGCTTCGCGCGAGCGGATACGCTTCTTTGCACTGGCGCTGCTATGGCGGAAACGGTAGCTTTCGTTGCCGGTTTCCACGATGTGGCAGTGATGCGTCAGCCGGTCCAGCAATGCCGTGGTCATCTTCGCGTCGCCGAACACACTGGACCATTCGGCAAAGTCCAGATTCGTTGTCACCGCAACGCTTGTATGCTCGTACAGGCGACTCAGCAGGTGGAATAGCAACGCCCCGCCGGCCTGGCTGAAGGGCAGATATCCGAGTTCGTCCAGAATGACCAGGTCGAGGCGAAGCAGGCTCGCCGCGATCCTCCCGGCGCGTCCCTGCGCCTTCTCCTGCTCCAGTGCGTTGGCCAGATCCACGGTCGAGTAGAAGCGCACCCGCTTGCCGTGGTGCATGATGCCGGACACGCCTATGGCGGTCGCCAGATGCGTCTTGCCCGAGCCCGGGCCGCCGACCAGAACCAGGTTGTGCGCGCCCTCGGTGAACGTCATGCCGGCCAGTTGCGTGACGAGCTGACGGTCGACCGGCGAGCCATCGAAGTCGAAGCCCGCGATGTCGCGATGCACCGGGAACTTCGCCGCGTTCATCTGGTGGCTGACCGAACGCACGGCCCGATCCGCGACCTCGGCCTGCAACAGCCGTTCGAGCAGCCATTGCGAAGACGCCGCCTCGACATTCACCTGTTCGAGCAGTTCGGCCCAGCCGGCAGCCATGCCGTGCAGCCGCAAGTGTTTGAGTTCGACAATCAGATCACGCATGACCGGCCTCCGGCTGTTGCAGTGCCGGGCGCAGCCCGTCGTAGCGCGAGGTGTCGGCCAGCGGCGGTGTCGTCAGTTGTAGCGCAGTATCGATCTTCGGCGGCATCTGCACGCTGCGCATGCGCGACAGCACGTTCACCACATGCTCGACGCTCACGCGCCCGGAGGGCGGCGCCTGCTCCAATGCGAGTTCGACTGCAACCACTACGGCATCCAGACCGCTTTCCGGGACCAGCGCCAGAACCTTAGCCATTACCCGGTCGCCACCTGGCTCGCGTAGTAACGCCCGACGCAGCCGTTGCAGCGGCTCGGGCATATCCTGGAACGGCGCACCGTTGCGCAGGGCTCCTGGCTTGCGCTGGATCAGCGGGATGTAATGCTGCCACTCGTATCGCACCTGTCCTTCGTCGGCCAGTCGATCGTGTTCGGCCACCACGGCATCGTCGGCAACCACCACGACACGGCCAGGATAGAGCCGCGTGCTGAGCATCTGGCCTGCGAATTCGCATGGCACGGAGTAGCGATTGCGGCCAATCACCACCAGGCAGGTCGACGAGACTCGTGCTGCGCGCTCAACATAACCGTCAAACGGTGTTGGCATCGGCATCAGATGGGCGCGTTCCTGCTCGAACACGTCGGCGACACTCAGCTCACGATAGTCCGGATGCTTCACCTGATCCCACAACGACCGGCACCGGGTCGCCAGCCATGCATTCAGATCAGCGAAACTGCCGAAGCGTTGCCCACGCGCCTCAATCCAGATACGCAGGCGGCTGTCCTGCACGTTCTTCTCGACGACGCCTTTCTCCCAGCCACTGGCGACATTGCAGAAGTCCGAATCGAACAGGTAGTGCGAACACATCACTGCGAAACGCGGATTGACTGTGCGACCCTTGCCTTTGTGCACCTTGTCTACGGCCGTTTTCATATTGTCATAGATGCCCCGGCGGGCCACCCCGCCGAAGGCCGTGAACGAGCGCGTATGGGCGTCGAACAGCATCTCGTGACCCTGGCTTGGGTAGGCCACGAGCCAGAACGCCCGCGACGCGCACAGCTTCATGTGCGACACCTGGAGCTTGCGGTAAATGCCGCCGACAACCAGTCCTTCCTCGGACCAGTCAAACTGGAATGCCTCGCCCAGCTCGAATCGCAACGGCACAAACGCCGACTTCGAAACCGCCTTGCCTTCGCCTTGCCGCCAGGCCCGGATGAAATCGGTCACCCGCGAGTAACAGCCGTCGTAGCCGCCAGCCTTGATCTCCTGGAACAGCATCCAGGCGGTGCGGCGTTCCTTCTTCGGTCGCCGCGCGTCGACACTGAGCGCCTGCACCAGCACTTCATGAAACGGCGTCAACCGCGTCGGCTGCGAGCGCCGCTGATACTTCGGCTCCTCCTGAACATCCATGTTCAGATATTTACTAATCGTGTTGCGCGACAGGCTTGTGAGACGCGCTATCTCGCGTACCGACTTGTTCTGGCGGTGGAACATCCGCCGCACCTTGCCAATCATCGTCATCGGGATCATCCCCAAACACCCTGCCAGAAAAACTAGCAGGATAGGTTGATTGCCCGGCTCAATTTTCAGTCGGCGCGATCCCTACATGTGGCTGAATTTTCGGTCGGCGTAAACAGAATATCGCTGTCCCACCGGGCACGCACTACGCAGTGATCGGCGCAAATTCACGAATCCGCGCTCGCGCGTCACGAAGGCTGACACGATCATCTATCGGGCAAGTCAGCTCGACTGCGAGAGCTGTTCGATGAAGGACCGCTGCTGTCCGAATACACCATTCCGCAAGATCGCCCGCAGCATCCATGAAGCTGCGCGTGACGAAACGAGGCGTATTGCGAAGACGCCGGAATACAAGCGATCTTGCCGTGAGCGAAAGAAGGTGGAAATGCTCTTTGCCCATCTCAAACGCATCCTGAAACTGGACCGTTTGCGACTGCGCGGTCCAAGCGGTGCTCATGATGAGTTCCTGATGGCAGCGACTGCGCAAAACCTGCGAAGACTGGCCAAGCGGTTCATGTCAGGAAGCAAGCAGATGCACCAGGCAGTTGCATGACGAGAAATGAGGATCGTTGCCTCGCCCAAGTTCACCGCTTCGCCGATCGTCACAACTCGATAACGTCGTGCCAACTCCAGCGCCCTGACCCAAAACAAGACTTTTTCAACACAATCCATAGATGAGCAGTCGTTGAATCCGCGAGATCGCATGCACACCGTACCTCATAGCGAAAGACGGGCGATCAAAGCCCTGGACGCACTTCTGACGTCTGCGACATCGCCTGGTACACAAGTGAAGCGTGGCTTTGGCACCAGAGACGCTCGGCGCCCGACAGCTGACCTGGCGATGTCTTGATGATCACACGTCAGGCCGGTTGGCGCCGTGCGATATCGTAGTTGATTCGATCCATCAGCAGTTGCGGGCCCGAAATGGTGAGGGGCGTGCGGGGCCCCATTCCCGCCACCTCCGCTACCAAATTAGGCCGGGCATCCCAGTTGCGGTAGCCGTTTCGCAATTCGTCCAGATACATCTCTGGCGCTGCAAACCGGATGTACTCGTCCAGTTGTTCGTCCGCAAGCATTGCATCGTACGGATTCACCGCTGGAAGGTAAATTGTCTTGGTGAAGTCGTAGTCGCCCTCGTCGGGGTCAATGTGGACCACGTTCGGAATTATCTCGACCAGAATGGAAAGAACATCCGATGGGGAGCTCTTGCACCATTCCGATTCAGCGCCCGACAGATGGTCAACGAAGGTGACATGGAGCTTCCAGCCCAGATAGCTTTCGACGCGTTTGAGTTGTGTGTGGTCTGCCGGCAGATGAAAGCCGCAGAACAACGCGTACCATGGGTTGGTCGTGGACTCCCGGATGCGCTTGAATAGTGGTCTTGTCGTGATACCTATCTTCGTGTGATCCAGATGGCGGTAATCATAGGCTAGGTACACCCAACCGTTAAAGTTTGGATCGGGGCCGCCTGGGTGCGATGGTGCGTCGGGGTTCAAATAGAACATGGTTTTGTTCTGATATTCTCCTGCCCCTCTGTCCTATGAGCTACCTGAGACGCAGACGCATCTCCGATTCTCCATTGGAATTCGGTGCAATGCTGATGACTGGTCGGGAACGCGAACCTGGAGTTCAAGCCGCCAGTAAAGGCTGGCGACCGCTGCCAAGCGATTTTCTCAGTAACAGTAGGGCCTTTTTCTGTTGCGCGAGCAAAGGCATTTTTGCATCCAAAACCTGGTCAATTGCACTCAAGATCAGTTTATTGAGATGTTGCTCTGCCTTGCCTGATCCCTTCTCGGCATCGTCGGTCACCCACCTATAGTGAATTTTCTTGTCGGCCCAGGGATTGGCGCCTGCTCGCTCCAAAGCCGCGCCACGAACATCGGCGAACAAAAAGGCTTGAGGCGGGGCACTCTCATTATCATCAGGCGACACATCAAACATCACGCCATAGCGGACCCGTAGCCAGTTTCCGTTGTGCCCCAGGGAATGCCTCGCAAAAACGTAGATTTGCCCACCGTTCTTTAGCTCACTGCGTAGGCCCCCAAAGTCGTCGACGGCGGATTTTCCCTCTGCGATCGACTTAAGCCGATTCCAGACGTTAAAATCAATACTCGCTACCTTAGAACGGCGGTCGTAGGATTCTCCCTCAATTTTCAGTCCAGCATTTTTCCAGGCCGCCTTGAAATGCCCATGAAATACACCCGACATCAGCTGTACGTTCTTGAGTAGGTTAGAGAATTCAACTGGTCCGTCCACATTGTTGGCACCCGGCTTACCGTTGCACAGATAGCGCTTCATATATTTTGTAAGAGCGACTCCACTGATATTCTGCATCACATTTCCTTCATCCTCTAGATAGCCTACCAACATATCGATCAGATCGGACCGCTCGGCATACGGTCGAAGATGATGCGCCAAATCATTCCAGCGTCTTATCTGAATTCCTTCTGCGGCGTAGAGCTCACGAGAGATCAGCAATACATATCGATTGCTTTTTCTGTCGCGCCAAGCACGATAATCAGCAAGTTGCGCCGGCTTTCTCTCCGTCTCCGGAAGTGGTTTGTCGTGGTACTTGATTTCAACAAGGATGGTCGGCTCTTCGTCTTCATCGGTGAAAACTGCCACGTCCGCTCGGCGCGGGCCGCGAGCACCGGCAAACGTATACTCGGCCTCGAAGCGCGCGGTTTTCAAATTCCGGCGAGGAATGCAGAACACATCGCTAATAAAAGTCGTTAATGCGTCTGGCCGGCGGTTACCCACTTCTTGGAGTATCAGGCCAAGGTGCCGCCCGTATAGGTCTCCCGTGAACCAGTGCTGAATCGCGCTAAAGAAGCTCTTCAACTCTCCCCCTTTTGATTTGTTGCCGGCTAACGCAATAATGGCAAGCGAAGCTTCGAGACGGCGTATCCTCGGATGACAGTAAGCCGCTCAGCAGGCTTACGGCGAGTCCGCAAGAAACTTTAGAGATTTCTTCTTACGATTCTCGTCCATTTGCCTTTGCCAACTGCGACTGAGCGAGTAGATTGGGCGGCCGTTCTAGCCTTGGAATCTGCCGCTCAGCAGGCACTTGCTGGAACGGCGGCTCAGGGTCGATCTGAGCCGGTTGTCATCCGGCTCAGTGCGGCCACAAAGGGGCATCGAATCTACAGTCGCCTCGACGCTCAAGCATCGCCTGTGCACCCGCAAACCGCCATTCGGCTCACGAATCCGCCCGAAGCCTCGCAAAACGAACGCGGCCACCGCCGCACTCAAATTTTGAGTCGCGAGACCTTGGTTCCCGAGAGCGACACATCTCCCATCAGACCGGCATTGGTCAGCACGATCGCATTGACTGGTGCGGTTGCCGTTGTCGTATCGATCGCACCGTTCGCACCGACGTTCAAGAGCGCGACGGACCCTTCTCCACCGACCGACCAGCCTTTGGAACGGCGAAAGCTGTTGAGCGCATCATGGGTCATGAACAGGAAGATAACGGCCTTCGATTGAGCCCCTGCCTGCAGGCCAAATGACCCGGATACCGTGCTGTAGTAGCCACCGGATTTCCCGCCTACGCGCAATGCGCCTTCGCCGTACTCGCCACCGGCGACGAAGCCAACCTTGATGACCGATGGGAACACGAGCACACCGTTCGCCTTGTCGACCAATTCCCGGGAACCCCTGACGTTCGCGTACAGCTTCGACAGGGTCCCATGGACCTTTGCATCGATCGCCCGCCGCTTCGAATCGTTGGACTCGCTGGCAATGGCATCGCTTACCGCCCCCAGGGAAACCGTGAGCGTAAGACCCGCGCCAACTAGCATTGCGCCCGTCCGCACAAAACCTCTTCTGTTCATCGCTACCTCCGTCGTTGTTGCATGGGTTACCGGGTCGCGGCCTCGTCTTCAGATGACCGGGATGGGATCGGTCAGGCATCGGGACCGAACATTACGAAGCGCCGGTACGCCGCTCCAGTTCCGCTGCTGTGCGCTCCAGCTCCTGCACGATCATCGCCTCATCGGGCAACACCGTCTGGTATTCCGCCGCGAGAACCGTGTTCGGCAGGTTGTCCAGCGCGTAGTGTGCTTCGGCCGCACCTTTCTGGGCGCAAAGGATCAGACCGACAGGTGGATTTTCCCCAGGCTTCATCCAGTGCTCGCGCGCGTAGTTCAGATAGAGATGCATCTGCCCGGCGTCCGCATAGCTGAAGCGGCCGACCTTGAGATCGATGATGACCAGGCATCTCAACCGTCGATGGAAAAACACCAGATCGACCCTGAACCACGTGTCGTCGATTCTCAGGCGGCGCTGCCGGCCGACGAAAGCAAAGTCGTCGCCGAGCTCCAGCAGGAAATCCGCCAGATGCTGGATCAGCGCCTCCTCAAGATCCGACTCCGAGTACTCGTCCCTGATGTCGAGAAACTCGAGGACGAACGGGTCGCGAATCGCCTCCTCTGGCGTGAGGAGATCACCCGGCTGGGCATCAGCGGCTTTTCTGAGCAGCGCCGCCTTGTTGCGCGACAGCGCCAGCCGCTCGTAAAGCTGGCTACCGATCTGGCGGTCGAGCTGGCGCACCGACCAGCCTTCGCGCAACGCCTCTGTTTCATAGAAAGCGCGCGCGGCCGCCGTCTTCACAGAAAGCAGGCGCACATAGGCGGACCACGGCAATGTAAAACGGGTGGCCAGCACCATGTAATCGGGCGCCGTTGCCATGGCGTCGACGGAGTCTTTCGCCGGCAGCGATTTTCCAGACGGCGTCTGGACATTTCCGGGGGCTGCCGATTTTCCAGACAGTGTCTGGAAAATCTCCGCCGCCGGCCAGGCGGAATAAAACGCGCGCATGCTGGCCAGATTGGCCCGGCCGAATCCGCGTCCGAAACGGCGCGTCAGGTCGTCCGCGAGCCGCGCGATCAGCGCCTGGCCGTAGCCGGCACGCGCCTGCCCGCCCTGCTCGCTGGCGACGATCCGCCGGCCGATCTCCCAGTAGGCGGCGGTCATGACGGCATTGACGTTGCGTGCCGCCGTGCGTCGCGCCGACTCGACGACACTGACCACTTCCTGGTGCAGCCCGGCGTAGTCGCCGGGCACGATCGCCACCTTCGTCATGACGCGTTGACGGCATCCTTGAACGCCTTGCCCGCCGTGAACTTGACGGTCTTCGCCGCGGGGATCTGGATTTCGGCGCCGGTCGCCGGATTGCGGCCGACCCGTGCGGCGCGCGCACCCGTGGAAAATGAACCGAAGCCAATCAGCTGGACGGTATCGCCCTTCGTCACCGCGCCGGTGATCGCAGCGATCACTGCGTCGATCATCTCGCCGGTCGCGGCCTTGCTTTCATCGGTTACCGCTGCGACCGCGTCCACCAGTTCCTGCTTGTTCATGGTTGATTCCTCGTTGTGATTGGGATGCCGCCACCCTACCCGATCGGCCTGCCTTCACGCAATCACGACCAGCGGGCGGTCCGGTTCTGCGGCACCCGGATCAACCAAAGGTGCATTGACTTCGGCACGCGCCGTCAGGGTCGGTCGGAAGCGCCCGGGCACGGCAGATCAATCGCGACTTTATCGACCGTCACCGGGCGACGACCGGAAAGCGCCATGCAGAAAAATCGCTACATCTGATAACTGGAGTAATCACGAACCGGCACCTCCGGCTGGAACCCGCGCACCGGCCCGATGGGTGGCGCACTGTGCCGGCGTGCCGCGCGCTCAGCGACTCCCGGGCGGACAGGTCGACAGGGTGCGCCGGTACTGATCGACTTCGAGCAGCAGATGGTCAATCCGCTCGCGCAGCTGGCCATTCTGCGCGCGCAGCGCGTCCGCCTCCCCACTCGCCTGCAGCCGCACCGCATCGTTCTGCATCTTGAGAAACCGCTCGGTGCCGGCCAGCTGCGTGGCTGTCTGCGCGAGGGTCGTGGCGCCCATGCCGGCGCGTTCGATCGACGCGTACAGATCGGTGGCTGGCGCGGGCGACTAGGGCGATGTGCGCCGCCCTGCGTGTTTCGCGTGACTTTTGCCACATACCGTCGACGCATGGTTAACGATTTCTTCATGTTCTGTCGATGGCACAGGCTCGCGCTTCTGACCACAATGAAACAGGTCAACGTGAGCGGCGCGGTGCGCCGCCGCTGGCCAGCCTCTGCCCGACGCTTTGTGCCTGTGCAAGCGCCTTGACATCACGCACACCCTGCGAAGCGCCCGTGGTCGGTGACAAGGAGATGAACATGAAAAGCAAAAGTTTGACCTGTGCGGCGGCCGTTGCGGCCACCCTTCTGTCGTTGAGCGGTGCGGCGCATGCCAAAGGCCCCACCTGTTCCAACGAAACGCTGACAGGCCTGTATGGATTCAGCGCTCAAGGCGAAATACTCGGCATCATCGGCACGGATGGTGCGGTTCACTACGCAAAGTCTCGGCTGCTGCTCAACGATGTCGCCGTCGTCAACTTCGACGCCAACGGCAACTTCACGCGAAACGATGCGGGCAATATCGGCGGCTTGCCAAAATCGGGCGGCGCCTTCAATTCCGTTCAGTTCGGCACCTACAACGTGAACAGCGATTGCACGGGAACGATGACGATCAACTACGGCACGAAAGCGAGTCCCGCAGGCGTGGTGCTCGTCGTGAATATCGTTATCTCGTCGGATGCGACACTGGTGATCGGCGAGATGACCAGTGAGACGGTCCCCTTCGCTGCTGCGCCTCCCACCGTCGATGGCACGTGTGGGAACCCATGCTCCGAAGCGGTGCAAATCAGTTTCGAGGGCAAAAAGGTGCTCGCCTACGGATTCCGTTAGGCGGACGGGACACGGCTTCAGGGGAAAGGTGGCAGCGACATCGGTACGTCGACGCTTGCCGCTTTGGTGCGCAGGCCGCCCGGCGCCCGGCTTTCGCTGGCGCAGCGGCGCGCTCGGCCAATCGGAGCTGCGGCAGACGCGACCCTTCAAAAGCCGATCTGATCGCATCTGTCCGACGGTCCGTTGCGGGTCGACATGCGACGCTACCCGCTGAAGAGCCGGTCGCACCCCGCATACGTGCGATGCGGCTCGGCGATTCCCACGCAACCGCGTAAGGTCGCGCCCCGCAAAATATCCGCCCGCCCAGTTTCTAGCCGCGCGCGGCCCGGCCCCATTTTTAGCAAATTTTTCGTTCTTTCGATGGCGACGGATTAACTCCAAAATTGGCTTCTTTTTAACGGATTGGACTCCCCATCGTCGGCGCACACTGACATCGTGCCAATCGCGCAGGGAGCCTGAAATGTCTTTCCGCCACCACCAAAGTTACCAGTTCGAAGTTGGCCTGCCGGACGTATCTATGTCCGATTGGAATGGTCCTTCGCGGTACTCCGACGCGGGCATGATGCGCGGCCTGCACCTCGCGTCGGAGTCCGTGTTGCGCCTCGCGACGCAGACTCACCACGCCGTCGCACGTGGCGACACGGTGGGTGCGGAAGTAGCGCGCGTATCGCTCGAAAAGCAGCTGGCACTGACCACGTGCCTGATCGATGAGCTATTGCTCAAAGGTACCGAACAACCTACGACACATTGATTGGCCGTCAGGCCAGACAGAACTAATCGCAGTGTCGAACTTCTGAAGACTGAAATGAGTGCCTTGACCGTAATTCTCAGCATTTGGACGATGGTAGCTATCTGCGCGATCCTCTTCATCCGCGGCGCCAGTCCGCGCGTTGAGCGGACCACCAAATCGCCGCAACGCCGCCCGGCGCGCTTTTCAATCGCTGAGTAACGGCGATCAGCCTGCCAATACGGCGGCGGCGGCCGCGGCCGCTTCTTCGCCCTCACCCGAATTGCTTCCTTCGTTAAGTGATTGTCGTGAAGGGCGACAATCAGCAAACGCCGTGCTGCGGATACTCCGCGACGGCGAGGCAGACGAACACGATCGGGAGCCCGCGCCAAAACTTCCATCGCAAGACATCCACCATAGGCTGTGCCAGCAAGGATGAACGCGCCGTCTGTGGAGGCTAACAGGCTCTCGGCACTCTCGGCGAAAGTCGCATACGCCAGTACCTGAACAGATGTTGATACAAGATCTTTCAGCCCTTCGACCTGGTCGGCGTACATGCGTCCGTCACACGGCATTGCGGGCAGAAAAATGAGCGATAGCGGCACAGGAACGGGCAAAGGGCAGCTTGGCTGGACAGTCTAGTTTGCCGTCAGACTGACAATCCGACGGCAAACAAATTGAAAATCATCTAGCGGACCTCCTGCCGCCGCCCTGCCGGGCGACGGGGTTAA
>NZ_JALQCK010000082.1:0-14229 GCF_030464835.1 Paraburkholderia sp. WS6 | reverse complement strand
GTGACCGTGTAGCCAGAAAGCGTCATGGCCAGGAAGTTCGATACGTCCTCCGACGTCACACCGAGCTGGCGCGCCCGGTTCTGATCGACTTCGAACGAGATCGACCGTTCTGCCGGCTCGTCCCAGTCGAACTGGACGTTGCGCGTGCGGAAATCGGCACGGACCTTGTCGGCTACCGTTTCGGCAATGGAGCGCACGGTCGCGATATCGCTGCCGCTCACCCGGAACTTGATCGGGAAACCCACCGGCGGCCCATTCTCGAGCCGCGCCACACGCGCACGCACGCCGGAGAAATCCTTCTCGAGTTTCGCATCGAGCAAGCGCATCAACTCGTCGCGGTTTTCGACGCTTCTGGCCGTGATCACGAACTGCGCAAAGTTGGGCTGCTGAAGCTGCTGGTCCAGCGGCAGGTAAAAGCGCGGTGCGCCCGTGCCCACAAAGTCGACGAAGTGGTCGATCCCGGGATTGCCGTCGAGCGCCTTTTCCAGGCGCTTCGCTTCACGCAGCGTCGCCTCGAACGAAGCGCCTTCCGGCAGTCGCAGGTCCACGAGCAGCTCTGGCCGCTCCGAGTTCGGGAAGAACTGTTGCGGCACGCGCGTGAAGGCCGCCATCGCGATCGCAAAGAGCACGGCAGTGACGCCGAGCACGGCCCAACGACGGTCGATACACCACGATACCCAACCCGAAAGGCGCTGGTAGAAGCCGGTGTTGTAAACCTCGTGCTCGTGATGGTGGCCGCCGCCGTGGCCCTTGCGCTCGGGCAGCATGTGAAAGCCCAGCAACGGGACCACCACGACAGCCGCGAACCAGGACACGATCAGCGCAATGGCCGACACCTCGAAAATCGAGCGCGTGTATTCCCCCGTGCTCGATTTCGCAAGCGCAATCGGCAGGAAACCCGATACCGTGACGAGGGTACCCGTCAGCATCGGAAAGGCCGTGCTCGTATACGCAAAGGCCGCCGCGCGCGTGCGAGTCCACCCCTGCTCGAGCTTCACGGCCATCGTTTCGACGGCGATAATCGCGTCGTCGACGAGCAGCCCCAGCGCGAGCACGAGCGTGCCAAGGGAGACCTGGTCCAGCCCGATATTGAACACATGCATGCACAGCGCCGTCACGGCGAGCACGATCGGAATCGAGATCACGACGACCATGCCGGTGCGCAGGCCGAGCGAAACGAGGCTCACGACCAGCACGATTGCTACCGCTTCAGCGACCGACCTGACGAACTCGTCCACTGAATGCTTGACCGCGTGAGGCATGCTCGAGACGGGAGCCAGCTTGAGTCCCGCCGGCATGGCGGCCTGCAGTTCGGCGGCTTTCGCGTCGAGCGCCTTGCCGAGGCTGATCACGTCGCCGCCTTTTTGCATCGTCACGCCGATGCCGAGCACCGCCTGCCCCCCGACGCGCATCTCGGTGACGGGCGGATCGTCGTAGCCACGCGTGATCTTTGCGATGTCGCCGAGCCGGAACGTGCGTTTGTTCACGGTGAGGAGCGTGTCAGCAAGCGCCTGCACGTCCTTGAACGCGCCGCTCGGGCGCACGAACACCCGGTCGTCCGCCGTGGTGATGGTGCCGACCGGCGTCACCGTGTTCTGTGCGTCTATGGCCTGCGCGAGCTGCTGCGGCGTGATGGAGAGCCGGGTCAGTTGCGCATTCGATATTTCGACGAAGATGTGCTGGTCAGGATCGCCAAAGTAGTCGACCTTGGCGACACCGGGCACACGCAGAAGGACCGTGCGCAACTGATCCGCGTAGTCGTGCAGTTGCGCGGGCGTATAGCCGTCGCCTTCGAGCGCATAAATGTTCGTGTAGACGTCGCCGAACTCGTCGTTGAAGAACGGTCCAACCGTTCCCTTGGGCAGTGTCGCGGCGATGTCGCCCACTTTCTTGCGCACCTGGTACCAGGTCTCGGGGACCTCCTTGACCGGCGCCGAGTCCTTCATGGCGAAGAAAATCATCGACTCGCCGGGCCGCGAGTAGCTCTTGATGTTGTCGACGTACGGCGCGGCCTGCAACTGGCGGCCGATCCGGTCCGTGATCTGTTCCTGTACCTCGCGGGCAGTCGCGCCCGGCCAGTAGGTCTTGACCACCATGGTACGGAACGTGAACGGCGGGTCTTCCGACTGTGCAAGCTTCGTATAGCCGATCACGCCGAACAGCGTCGCAAGCCCGATCAGAAAGATGACGAGCTGCTGATGGCGCAACGCCCACGCGGACAGATTGAAACCGCCTTCGCTGGGTGCCTCGGCGCTAGGCGGGATGACGGGCGCGCTGTCGTGCGCGGCTTCACGGTCGCGGGCGTTCATGACGAAAAGTCCTCCGGATGGAGCGGAGCCACGACCTGCACGTGCTGGTTCGCGCTCACCGCGTGAACGCCTTGCATCACGACGCGGTCGCCGTCGTGAAGTCCGCCAATGACGGAGACGGTCCGCTCGTCGTAGCGCACGATGCTGACAGTGCGCAGTTCGAGGGTGTCGCTAGCGGCGCGCACCACCCATACAGCAGGGTTCTCGCCCTTGTGGAAGAGCGCCGTCACAGGCAGTGCGAACGGAGCCGCCTCCGCGACGTCGCTGGCGGCATCGAACGTGACATTGGCCGTCATGCCGACGCGGACTTCCGCGCTCGGCGCGGCTAGCGTGAGTTTCACGCGCCACGTGCGGCTTTGCGGATCGGCGGCGGGCGATACCTCGCGCACGCTCGCCTCGAAGCTTTTGCCGGGCAGCGCGGACAGGCTCACGCGCGCCTTGCTGCCGACGGTCAACGCGCCAAGCTCCCGCTCCGGTGCGTCGCAGACAATGTCCACGCTGCCGGTCCAGTCGATGTGATAAACCGCCTGGTCCGCCTGAACGTTCTGGCCGGTGTCCGCGTCCTCCGACTTGATGACTCCGTCGTGATCCGCGGTCAGCGTGGCGTAGCGCAGGTGATCGGTGGCGAGCGCCATTTGGGCAAGAGCCGAATCGCGCTGCGCGAGCGCCGTGGCGTAGGCGTCCTGGGTCTGCTCCATCTGCGCGGGTGCAATCAGGTTTGCCTGCGCCTGAGCTTTATCTCGATCGAGTTGCTGCCTGGCGTACACGAGACGATGTTCGGCGGCATCGAGTTGCGCGCGCGCGTTAACGAGGTTATTGCGCAGATCGGTGGGGTCGAGCAGCGCAACGATTTGCCCCGCCGTGACAGTATCGCCAAGATGAACCTTTCGTTCGATAACCTTGCCCCCCACTCTGAACGACAGCGGCGTGGAGTAGCGCGCCTCTACCTGAGCCGGCAATGAGGCAGTCGGAGTGCTTCCATCGGGATGAACCGCGAGCGCGACAACCGGTTTGGGCTCCGGCGGCGCTACTTCACCGCGGTGGCAGGCCGAGAGCAGAATTGCACCACAAGCCGCAACGAGCAGACGCCCTCTGAACGGTGGCCGGGAGATGGAAGACAGGAAGGGACGCGCGAATGTCCGCGCGTTAAGACCGGATAGTTTCACGATGTTTACAAGGCAGGTGATGGTCCAGCAAAAAAAATAGGCGAGGCATAGGAAGACACGGTGCGTCCGGCGGCATGCTTTTGCTCTACGCGCCAAGGACGGTTCCGTACGCCTTTAACTTAGCATTCCTACTTGCCGCTTCTGATACGAACCGCTTGCAACTCTCCATACTTCGTCATCGCACGCGGGTGGATACCGTCGCTTCTCATTTCGTCTACGCGGCCGCCGATTCTCCAGCGAAGGTGACATTAGACCCATAACTGATTATATTGTCAACCATGATGCATAGATCTAAAATATGACGATACCAAGACCTGGAGCCGAGATGCCTGATATCCCGAACCCCCGTGCAACCCGGCAGTGCGCGCAGAAGTTGCCCGGCCCGTCCCAAGCGGATGAAGCGTGCCAACCGCGCGGCGCCCGCCGCAAGCGCGAGACACGCGCCCGCCTGCTCGACGCCGCGCTGAAGCTGATGGCGGAAAGAGGAATGGATTCGGTGGCTATCAACGACATTACCGAGGCCGCCGACGTCGGTTTCGGCTCGTTCTACAACCACTTCGGGTCGAAGGAAGGCATCTTCACTGCGCTCGTCGAATGGGTGTTCGAGGAATTCGCCGATACGCTCGATCAGCTCGTCCGCGAACTGTCCGACCCGGCCGAAATAGTCGCCGTCTCAGTGCGCCACACGCTGATGCGCGCACGTCGTGAACCGGTATGGGGACGGCTTCTGATCCGCGAGGGATTTTCGGTGCATGCGCTGGGCTGGGGGCTCGGCCAACGATTGCTGCGCGATAGCCAAAGAGGCATTTCCGCGAAGCGCTTCGTCGTCCCGGATCACTTGATGTGTGTTGTGTCGGTCACGGGCATCATTTTCGCGGCGATCGCCGCCGAGTTGCACTTTGCCGTATCGGTGACGCCGACGGTCCGGCGGCAAAAAGCGTCAGGCGTCGGCGAACAGAACTTCGCGGAACGGGTGGCGGCGGTCGTGCTGCAGGTGCTTGGACTCAAGCGCGCGGAGGCGGAAAGAATTGCGCGCCTGCCGTTACCCACGGGCAGACCGGACACCAAGGTTTGCAGAGCAAAATCGCGCGCCTGCTGATCAATGCCTGCTATCCCCCGTAAAACGCGCTCGCCAGATAACGGCCGCGGAGTTCGCGCAGGCCTGCGGCCAGAATTGCGCTGGCTGGAAGCGCGAGCAGGACCCCAAAGAATCCGAAAAGCTGGTCGAATGCGAGCAAGGCGAAAATCACCGCGAGCGGATGCAGGCCAATGCGCTCGCCGACGAGGCGTGGCGTGAGAATGAAACTTTCGAGAATCTGGCCAATGCCGTACACGACCACCACCGCGCCAACGCCATACCAGCTGCCGAATTGCAGCAGCGCGGAGAGAAGCGCAAGGGCCAGTCCGGTCGCGAATCCGATGTACGGAATGAACACGGCGAGCCCGGTAAAGAGACCGACCGGCAGCGCGATCTCGAAGCCCGCGACCGTCAACGCGATTGGATAGAACGTAGCGAGCATCCCCATCACGAGCAGTTGGCCGCGCAGGTATTGCGACAGCATCTGGTCTATGTCTGTCAGGAACTTTCGCGTCTTGCCAAGCCAGGGTCGCGGCACGAAGCTTTCCAGGCGAGCGAATGCCTCGTGCCTGTCATGGAGCAGATAGAACAAAACGAGCGGCACCAAGACGATGTTGCCCACGACGGTAATCATCATGTTGCCGCTCGTGCGCAGGGACAGCCACGCAGCCAGTGCGATGGTCTGTTCGCTCGCCTTGAGGTCCATCGTCAACATCTCACGGACATGGCTCAAATCGAACGAATAGCTCAGGCCCAGCAAGGCCAGTTTGGGTTGTAACCATGCGTTGAGTGTGGCTGCTAGAGAAGGAATCCGCACGATCAGTTCAGGCCCTTCTTTATGAATCACGGCAAACACAAGCAGAACGAGCAGCGTGGCCATCACACCAAACAGAAGCATCATTACGAGCGCGGCGAGTCCGCGTGGCGTGCGATGGCGCACCAGCCACTCTACTCCCGGTTGAAGGATATATGCGATGAGCCCGCCAAGCAGGAACGGCGTAAGGACCGGGCGCAAGATCCAAAGCAGGACGCCAGCCGTCAAGGCGACCGCGCCCCATAGCAAGGCCTGGCGATGGTGCAAAGTCATAAGTGCAACGTATGGTGAATAAATCGGGGGGGGGCCCGCATTGGGATGTCGCCTGGGGCAGGCAGACAGGCCCGCGCCATTAGTGATAATGTTATCACTTTTGGTTATCTGGTCAACTATGACATTTAGAACGCCTTACGCTGAATCTCGCGGGTCGGCTTCTCCCGTCTGGCCCGCTCCGGATGCTTGGCACGCTTTAGTTGACATTTTTATCAGTGATGAGTTTAATGTCATAAATGCTCGACACCGACCGCCGGTGGCAGCCAGACCGTTCGTAGGACGCAAGTTAAATTTTTTGCAGGATTTCCTGTGGCGCAACAATCCAGACCCCAAGGCGTGCAACCGAAACCCCATGCCGTTCACGAAATCGTGCAGCATGCATTGCGCAGTGCCGCGACAGCCGCAACAGCCAATGGCGCTATCGACGCGCTCGGCGACGCCCTTCTCGAGCTCGAACGCCTGGTTGGAAACAGCAGCCAGCAGAAGCACTGAGCCGTTACCGGTTCAGACAGGACGTCCCAATGGAATACATCGAAAGCTTGCGTCTATTTCGCACTATCGTCGAGGTCAAAAACTTTAGACGCGCGGGGGAAATTCTGGGCTTATCGCCGTCGGCGGTCTCTCGCGCGATCGCTTCTTTGGAGGACCGCCTAAGCTCGCGCCTGTTCCATCGCTCCACCCGCCAGTTTTCGCTGACAGAGGTTGCCGAGCGCTTTTATGACGGGTGTTGCCGCATCCTCGACGATCTCGACTGCCTGGAAGCCGACGCCGCTAACCATGGCCGAGTGCCGGCCGGCGTACTTCGGTTGGTCGCCCATACGACTGCCACGCTGACATGGCTTGCGCCACTGGTTGCATCCTTCAAACGTAAGCATCCAAACATCGCGCTGGATGTCACGCTCACCGAGCGGCCAGTTGATCTGACAGCCGACGGCTACGATCTCGGTATCGTCCGGCCTTTCATGCTCGCGACGGATCTGGCCGTGACCCGGCTTCTCCAGCGCTTGCCGTTGGTTATCGTCACAACGGAGGCTTATCTGAGAACGCGATCTCGGCCCCGGCATCCAATGGATCTTGTGGACCATATGTTCGTCACCGTGCCTCCTTCAATGCACAACCCGATCGTGACGATTCGAACGGAGCGGGAAAACGTTGCCGTGCCGATCAACTACGAGATCACGTCGAACAATCCAGGGAGTGGACAAAAAGTGGGGGAGCGCGGCGTTTTGCCCTAAGCTACCTTCGACACCCGTTCAGCGAGGTGACGGATGGATATGCACTGGACGATTTACCTGCAGCGGGATGGTGCCGACGAGAATGTGCCGTTGGCCAGGTTTCAGCGCCCGCTCGAAGGAGCGACCCCGGCTGACTTCGGATTGTCGATGTCTGAGGCAAGAAGCCTCCTTTCCAGTCTTCAACAAGTGGTGGCTCAAGACCAGATCCGCGCCTACGATGCTCGACGCCGCCGCTGCAGACATTGCGGGCGATACCGCCGTATAAAAGACTGGCGCCCGCGGGTGTTTGCGACCGCGTTGGGCAGTGTCAAAGTTCGAGTGCCCCGGGTGATATCGTGCTTGTGCACCCCAGAGCCGCTCGACGAGAACGATGACTCAGCGGATCTTCGATTCTCTGAGGGCCCGATAGAAAGTTTGCTACCGGGACGACGTACGCCGGAGCTTGCATACCTGTGTGCGAAGCAAGGCGCTGCCGTTTCCTGCCGGTCTGCTGCACGCAATGTCGCCGATCTCACCGGGTTGCACACCCTGTCTCACGCCACTGTTCGCAAAGAGACGCTCAACTGCGGTGAGCACATTGAAAACGACCAGTTCCACGTTGGGTGGTTCGCGGGAACCCAACACCGTGGTGGAGCGAAGCACCTGCGTCTCGCAATTGACGGCACGGTAGTCACGGCGGTGCCGCTCGAAGAGGTGCGCAGGTTCGAAGTTATCGCGGGACGTGTCGAGTGTGAGGGGATAGCGGCTCGACGATTCGCATGTGCTCTCCAGCGTCCAAGCCTGACGCGCGTGCTTATCGCTGCTGCACTCGACCAGTGTGGCTGGGTCCGTTCTACTTTGGTCGACGTGGTCACAGATGGTGCTCGGGGTATGCGATCGTTAGTGACTTCAGTGGCGCCTTGCGTCGCACCGCGGATTCTTGACTGGTTTCACATCGGCATGAAACTTCACGCTGTGCGGTCGGCGCTCTGCGCATACACATTTCCTCTCTACCAGCGACCGGTGGTGATGCGGCGATGCGAGCGACTAATAAATCGCGTGCGCGACAAGCTGTGGCGCGGCCGGGGCGACGCGGCAATCGAGATCCTACGTACGCTCATCGCCTCCCTGAATCTTGAGATTGGATCTTTGCCACAGTTCTATGGTCTCGGCGCCGGCACAGCGAGTAGCGCGGCCGCTCGATTATTGACCTTCCTTGTGAACAATCGCAGCGATCTTATCGACTATCAACAAGCACGTATGATCGGCCGTCGGGTATCGTCGGCCTCGGCCGAATCGGTCATGAATCATTTGATAAACCGACGGCTCACGAAACGTCAACAAATGCGTTGGTCGTTGAAGGGCGCTCACTACCTACTGCAAACCCGAGTAGAACTGCTCGACGGGAGGCTGGAGACGTGTTTCGCCAAGCGCTTTCCTCACTTCAGATCGCCGGAGGTCGCTCGACAATGAGCGCCTCTCCCCCACTTTTTGTCCACTCCCGGCATCTGTGAACACCTACAGCAGCAGAGGCCAATAACACCTCTGATCCTCACTACATCTGGCAATGAGGATTGGACAGGTCGGGAACTGTGATGCCGGCGCTCGGCCTGACGACTCACCCGGCACAAATACGGCCTGTATCGGACACTATCCGATTAGCGAGATCCCGATTCTTGGCTTGATACATCGCGCAGTCTGCCTTCCTGATGAGTTCGCTTGAATCCTCGCCAGCTTTTAGAACACCAATGCCGAAGCTCGCACCGACCACCTCAACACCACAACGTAAATTCATCGGAACCTGCAGAGCTGCGATCAGTTCGGCGACCATCTGCTCGACTACGCCGGTCGGAGTGGCGGCCCTGCGCACGATAAGGAACTCGTCTCCGCCAAGGCGCCCTACTACAGCGTGCGTCTGTACGGTAGCTTGCAGGCGCATCGCCACCATAACGAGAATTTCGTCACCACACTGGTGACCGTACGTATCGTTGAACTGCTTGAAGTTGTCCAGATCGACAAAAATGACGGCGACTTTGCCGACCGCATCCGGTGCTGCGATTGCCTCATCAAGCAGATCGACAATTTTGCCGCGGTTCGGCAAATCCGTGAGCCGGTCCGTTTGAGAAAGACGCCGCAACTCCTCTTTACCCTTCAGGAGTTTGAAGAGCAGAACTGTAATCCAGGTCGACAGCGCAGCGAGCATCATCGAGATTGTCGATGCCATCGACACGTACACGCGACGCATCCTGAAATAGTCGTCCAGAGCTTCATCGACGGAAAGACCGGCGACGACAGTTAGCCCGTATTTTTCCAGGTGGCGACTTGCTACAACGCGTTCGACATGATCGATCGGATCTGAGAAGTCGGCCAGCGCCGTCTTGCCCAGGTTGACATAGCTGCTGGGTAGCGCCTCGCCAGACCGGCTCGGTGAATTTCCCGCACGACGCGACAACATGAAACCGCGATCGGACAAAACTGCAATCATGCCCCGCGCGCCCAGCGCGGCATTGTTGTAGAAGCCATCAGTCAGATAGGCCGGATCTTCCGAAACGATCACTACCCCGCCGAACCCTCCCTCCGGGCGATCGATACGACGAGTTCCCTGAACAGACCACTGTCTCGAAATACGTCCAAGCACAGGTTGGCTGATGAAGAGTCCAATGTCTGCAGGAGCAAGATGGACCCGAAAATGTTCCCGGTCTCTGAGATCAACCGTACCGGAAAATGGCAAGGTCGATGCAATCACGCGACCGCCGGCACCCGCAATTGTGACCTGCAGTGCAGTGTCGGCGGTAATCAGTCCATATGCGCGGTACGCTGCGAGATTGAAGGTCTCCGGCATGCGTTCATAGCCGTATTTGACCAACAACGCGATCTCGTCGATGTCGTGGACAGTTTTGAGCGTATGGGTTTCCAGGGCATCGGCGAGCGTGCGGGCAGCCACGCGTGTGTCGCGCATCACTGCGGACTTCTCAACCTGCAGGCGCAACAGTATTGTTACCCACAATATGCCAAGGACCAAAACGGTCAGCGCGGGCACTAGAACCAAAGCGTGACGGTACGAGCTGGTGCCGGTCCTGGCGTAAATTGTTCGATCCATAGTCGTTTTCATGCTGCACTGGCGAGCGCGAGTCTTTCAGTGCGCCGAATGGTCAGCACGTTGGGCAACTTGACAACATATCCCCATTCGAGGCGCTCCCCGATCAAGTGTCGCAAGCCGCGTTTTTAGATCGCGCAATGCTATAACGACATTCCCCAGACAAAGTTTATTGTTTGACAGAAAAAGTACGATCGTATCGTCATATGATATTATAAATAAGGCTTTTCCTGTTTCGCATGTCAGTCGATGGACAATTATGGCCGAATCAACATTCCCATACCGGTGAGTAATCATTCGACTTTCTCAAATGATTAACATGTCACAGAGCGAATACATATCGCTTCCCACGACGTTTATCAAAAACAGGCCCCGTTCCAAGTCGACGAAACAGGAGCATGCCTATTTCATGGCGGTCTGCCATCTAAGTTACTCAGTCGTAGTCCACAATAAGTTTGTTTCCAGCCTTGGCTAGCAACGGGCGCGAAAGCGCGACAGTGTTGACACTTCCGTTTGCAGTTGTTGGTGTTCAGAATCGCTGCTAGCCAGTGATCATGGCGGCGCTAGCATGATCAAATGACGCTACTCGACCGTGGATCTGACCAACGCACTGGAGCAGGAGAAGGCGCAGGGCCGCGCCGGACGGATCGCGGCGAGCCTGCTGCGCCTCGATCTCGTCATTCTGGATGAACTCGGATATTTGCCCTTCAGCCAGGCCGGCGGGGCACTGCTGTTCCACCTTCTGAGCCGCCTGTACGAGCACACGAGCGTTGCCGTCACAACGAATCTGGACTTCGCTGAATGGTCCAGTGTGTTCGGCGACGCGAAGATGACCACGGCATTGCTGGACCGGCTGACGCACCACTGCCACATCGTGGAGACCGGCAACGAAAGCCATCGTTTCCGGCATAGCAGCGCCAGTGCAAAGAAACGCATCCGGTCGCGTGAAGCGGCGCGCAAGGGCGAGGTCGCTGGCGCTTCCGAATCCGCGTGACCTCGTTCGCCGCGCAGGGGAAGCTGCTACGGGCTACGCCCTTCGCAGCTTCCCCTGCGCAACGCACCCTCATACGAAGGAGGACAACGACTTTTCCACGACTGCGGGATCGAAGGCAAGTACGAACGCGAAACCAGGAATATCGAGGAGTTCACGTACGGCCATCAGGATCTGGGGAATCGCCTGCGGATTGGCACGGTCAAGGTCATCAATCACCACGACGACCCGTTTCACGCGTGCGGTCACAAGCATCCGGCCTATCGCGTGACGCCCCAGACGAAGGTAATTCTGAAGGAGCGAGTGGGTCTTCGTGACGAGTTCGTCAGGTACCTTGACGCCCTTGAGTTGCGCGCCGGCAGCCGCGCCTTGCAGAAGCGGCAACAGGTGTCCCGAACCAAACGCCCGTAAAGCTTCTCCGCGCACTCAGTGGGGGGCTGACCTAGATGAATTGGACGTACAAGTCGCACAGACACCGTCAAAAGATCCCATAGGCTTACCTGCCATTTCAGGTGCCGTTCACCGCATCCTTAAAAGCCTTGCCGGCAGTAAACTTGACCGTCTTCGCTGCCGGAATCTGGATCTCCGCACCGGTCGCCGGATTGCGACCGACCCGCGCGGCGCGAGCGCCGGTGGAAAACGAGCCGAAGCCGATCAGTTGCACGGTGTCGCCTTTCGTCACGGCCGTTGTGATTGTGCCGATCAACGCATCAAGAGTGTCGGCGGCCGTCGCCTTGCTGGCGCCAGTTTTAGCGGCGATTGCATCGACGAGTTCCTACTTGTTCATTGTCGTTCCTGTTTGAGGTAGTGGTGATGTCGCAACCCTAACCGAACTTGACCGGCGACGGCCAATGCGGCCGGAGACCGCACGTGTCGGCCCGGCACCGCGCGCTACCTCCAATTGCACAATAGCCGGCACCCCGCCCCTTCCGCCGGCAGCGTCCTTCCAGCTCCATTCTGGGGCGAGCCCCGTGGGATTGAGCCTGCAGCGCGGGCCCCCGGCCTAGCGTCTGATGCTGTCCGGGCGTCAGACGCTCCCGCAAGCAAAGTTGTTACTACCGTTGTGCGGCGCAGCATTTCCCATGGCGGCGCTTCCACAAAGGCCTCAGCGCGCCACACCTCGTCAACTAAATTTGTTACCACTGTGCTGCCCGGCTGCAACTAACTTTGTAACGCAATACAGTCGATGGCCGTCCTGCTGCAGCGAAACCGTCGCGGTATAAACGTTGATCAAGACTCTCTGCAGCTAAGGCGCAAGCCGGCCAGCAGGGGACCTTCGACAAGCGCGCGTAAATCGTTGAAAATCCTTTCCTATACAGCCGAATTCTGCCCACCCTCCAGAAAACTAGGAGGATATCCGCCGTTTCCAGTCCACGCGCACGGTGGTGTGGCGTCGTGGGCATAATGCTCGAAGGGGGCGTTTCTATGGTTGACCCCGTTGACCTGTTCGACGTCACGGCCTACGGCAAGTCCTGCCACGCGCTGCAATAAATCACGAAACTCCGCCGGCGTGCGGGGCACACAACAATTCCAGACCGCGATGCACACTCACTATGACAACCTGCGCGTGACGCGCAACGCGACACACGGCGTCATCAAGGCAGCGTACCGCGCGCTGAGCCAGGAGTTCCACCCGGACAAGAACCCTGGCCGTGACACGACGCGGATTATGAAAATCATCAACGAGGCATATGCGGTGCTGAGCGACCCGGCGGCGCGGGCTCGGTATGACACTACGCTGGCGGGTGATGAGCGGCAGTCGAGCAGCGCGCAGCGGGCCGCGGAAGCGGCCGAGCGTCAGCGACGTGCAGGTGAGGCTGAAGCGGCTGCAAAGAAGCGGCGAGAGGACGAGGCCGCAGAGCACAAACGTCAGGCTGAAGCAGCGCCTAAAAAGATAGTTGAAGAATGCTCGAGAGCTCTGGGACAGCTTGGCTACCGACTTGCGCAAAAGGCGGTAGGGTGGGAAGTCCGCGAGCCACTCGGTGGACGGGCTCGGATCGGGTCGCTGGAAGATCTCGTTGATTACACGAAGTCAAAGCAGTTTCAAAATAGACAGCGTGGGGCCGCAGACGCTAAAGACGTAGTTGAGGAATCAAATCCTAAAAGCGTTGAAGAATGTACGGGGGTTCTTGCGCAGCTTGGCTACCGACTTGCTAAAAAGGCGATGGGGTGGGAAGTCCGAGAACCACTCGGTGGACGCGCTCGGATAGGGTCTCTGGAAGAACTCATTGACTACACGAAATCAAAGCAGATTCAAGGAAGTCGACGGTAATCGACCGCGACTCAGGGCACAGAAAGGGCGCGCTCCAAACAGCGCATACGAAGTTGTCGGCAGGCTCGTCCGCTGGGGTTCAAACGGGAAGGATTTTCGGAGCATTATCTTCGCATCATTGGCCAACCGGGATCGTGAGCGATGGCGTTGCTGGCCGTCATCCACGACTAACCGCGACCTACAGTAACCCACTAACCGCGACCCCAAAATCGAGCATTGACCGTCCGCAATCGAGCAGCGGGGAGGCCTGCTTCGGGTCGACAAGCGTCTTCCGCGACATCCCCCTTCGAGCTTTTGAGACGCTCTGCGCGCTGATCGTGTTGGCTGCAATCAACGCAGTCCGATTGTCTGGAGTCCTCCAATCGTTAGCGTGACGCTGCTTTTCGCGTGCCGGCATCGACTTCTTTCGCCAATCCCGACTACCGAGTGGCCATCGTCCACGAAGGCCGCAACGCGCCGCGCGAAATCGCCTACCCTTGTTTCTGGTGTATCGAGACGACGCCGGAGTCACGATGAGACGACGTTCACGGTTGCGCGTATGCGATCATTCGCAAAGTGCCGGCCTCTACCCGGGCGACATCGATCTCGCAACCTGGCCCGGAATCGACAGAGCTGCCCTCTCCCCTGAGCGTGAAACGTTGTACGCGCGACGAGAGCGCGCTATCCGCCTGTACCTCGACGGCGCTACTGACGCGCAGCTTAAGACGGCATGCGGGATGGGCCGGGTCCAGACCTACCGCTTGCTCACCGAGCGCTGCCTCGCCTCCCACCCCGACGGAGATGTTCACGGCTGGCGCGGACTGCTGCCTTATGTGCGCGTTAAGTCTTACGACAGAAAGGCGCCCATCAAGCCTGACGCATGGGGCGGCGGAGCGGCCGGTGCGCTGCAATGGGTTTTTGAGTCCCCAGCAGGGCGTGGGTTCGAAAGCCAACTGCGCGAGCACATCCTGCGCAAACGCAGCGTTCTCGAATCACCACATCGGCCGCGAATGGCGGTGTTCCGATGGTTTCTCGC
>NZ_JALQCK010000081.1:0-14936 GCF_030464835.1 Paraburkholderia sp. WS6 | reverse complement strand
GGACGTGAACAGCAGGAACGTTAACACACGGGGGATAAAGTTAACAGCCCTGACTCACACCCGACGCCATTTTTTGGGCTGGTCTTGCATTGCTCGCCGCGGGTCTGTGCGGTGAACTGTGCTACCGCGCATGGCGTTTGCCGCGCATTTCCGGGTATGCGGTCATTGGCCTGGTAGCCGGCGCAGCCGGTTTCGGCGTGATCGACGCTGATTCCGCGAGCGCCGCGCGGCCTTTGCTCGACGTAGCGCTCGGTTTGTTGTTATTCGAACTGGGCAGCCGGCTCGATTTGCGCTGGATTCGCCGCAATCCCTGGCTGATTCTGTCGAGCGTCGCGGAAGCCACGCTGACGTTCGCACTGGTTTTGCCGGTTTTGCTGTTCCTGAAGGTGCCGCTGATGGTGGCAACGGTGCTCGCCGCGATTGCCATGGCGACTTCGCCGGCAATGGTGATCCAGCTCAAAACCGAGCTGCGCGCGGAAGGCCAGGTCACGCAACGGTTGTTGACCCTTACCGCGCTGAACAGCATGTACGCGGTGGTGATCGAAAAACTGGTCTCGAGCTGGTTGCATCAGGAGGTTTACGGCAACGTCTACGCCACGATTCTGCAGCCGCTTTATTTGCTGGTCGGCTCGCTCGTGCTGGCCTATCTGCTGGCGCGCACCTGCACGTTTTTTTACCGTCGTCTGAACATGCAGGACGAGCATTCGTTCGTCGCGCTGTTCGGCCTCGTGCTGCTGGCCATTGCGGTGGCGCATGTGTTCAAGCTTTCCACCATTCTCGCGTTGCTGGCCGCGGGCATCATCGTGAAGAATCTTGAAGCGCGTCCGCAGTTGTGGCCGGAACATTTCGGCACGGCCGGCTGGTTGTTGACCGTGATTCTGTTCGTGCTGACGCTCACTTCGTTCGAATGGAAAGACATCGCGCTTGGCGGTGTCGCGGCGCTGGGTCTGATTGTTGCGCGTCTGGTCGCGAAACTGGTGGGCGTGATGGCCTTCGCCAAGCCGAGTGGCTTGAACTGGAAGCAGGGCATGGCGCTCGGTTTGTCGTTATCGCCCATGTCGGCGCTTGCGTACCTGCTCGTCGACGATACCTACAACCTTTATCCGAATTTCGATCCGCAACTGCGCGCGATCGTGATGTGTTCAATTTTCGTGCTGCAGATTCTCGGGCCGTGGCTCGTGTATCGCAGCCTGGCGCTGGTGGCTGAACGGCGCGAAGAGTAAGCGCACGGTAAGGGCACGCCGCTGTCCGATGCGCTGTCCAATGCTTTACGCGCCTGATTTGCGCGCTTTATCCAACTTATTCGATTCAAAAACGGCCGGGTGTGTGACACAGACATGTGACACACATCGGCCGACCTGACTCTGGGGACGCCATGTCACTCGAACCCTTCATCGATTCGAAACCGTTCACATTCGGTGTCGAACTCGAGATGCAGATCGTCAATACGCACGACTATGATCTGACCAAAGCCGGCTCGGATCTGATGCGCCTCATCAAGGACGAAAAAATTCCCGGCAACATCACGCCGGAAATCACCGAAAGCATGATCGAGCTGTCGACCGGTATCTGCACGACGCATGAACAGGCCGTCACCGATTTGCGCACGATCCGCGACACGCTGGTGTCGGCGGCCGACCGTCTGAACGTCGGCTTGTGCGGCGGCGGCACGCACGCATTCCAGCAATGGAGTGAAAGGCAAATCGTCGATACGCCACGCTTTCAGTATCTTTCCGAGTTGTACGGTTATCTTGCCAAGCAGTTCACGGTGTTCGGCCAGCACGTGCACATCGGCTGTCCGGATCCGAACAGCGCGCTGTATCTGCTGCATTCGATGTCGCGCTTCATCCCGCATTTCATCGCGTTGTCCGCTTCGTCGCCGTTCGTGCAGGGCGTCGACACCGGTTTTCATTCGGCACGACTGAATTCCGTGTTCGCGTTCCCGCTGTCGGGCCGTGCGCCCTTCGTGTTGACGTGGGATAGCTTCGAGGAATATTTCTCGAAGATGGTCCACACCGGCGTGGTCAACAGCATGAAGGATTTTTACTGGGACATCCGGCCGAAGCCCGGTTTCGGCACGATCGAAGTACGCGTGATGGATACGCCGTTTTCGGTGGATCGCGCCGCGGCGATTGCCTGCTACATCCAGACGCTTGCCCGGCATCTGCTGCTCGACAAGCCGATCACGCCGAAGGAAGACGATTACCTCGTCTACACGTTCAACCGCTTCGAAGCATGCCGCTTCGGTCTGGCCGGCAACTGCATCAATCCGCAAACGAGCGAACGCAAGACGATTTCCGAAGACATCCTCGAAACGCTGGATCTGATTGCACCGCACGCCGAAGCATTGGGTTCGGGCAACGCGCTCGCCGAAATCGGTGCGATTGCGCGCGGTCAGGTCAACGACGCGACGTGGCTGCGGGGCGTTTTCGAGCAGGAAAAGTCCTTGCATGAAGCTGTCAGACAGCAGTGTCTGCAGTGGCGAGCCTAGCCAGATAGAGGATTGCTTACGTTAAACCGTAAGGAAGACCCGCCTCGTGCGGGTTTTTTTTCGTAAATAAATTTCCAGCTCGCGGGCCTTCAGGTTTTTCTAAAATTTACGTATACAAACGTAGTAGTAGTTAACAAGCATTGCATCTGCCTGTGGACAACTGAATAATTCCCTGAAAAGTCAAAGTGCTACGTAAACCATAACTGGGCTGATCCGAGGCGCATCGATGGCGGTAAACGAGGACAACTTTAGTAAGGAAAGAGGGGGCAAGCTGCTTATCAAGAATTGGCACACAGGCCATCCCCTGTGTTTTCCCATGGTTATCCACAGCTTGCGTTGGATAACTTAGCTGTACGATTGGCCGGTCTCGCATAGAATGTCGTTTCATCTGCCTTTGGCTTGCAAGGCGGTAAATTTTTGAGATAGTAGAAACCGTCTCGTCTGCTTTAGGGCGAGGCCACCCCACACAGGCTACGGGCGTGTTCGGCAGCGGTTCGCCGACATCGCTCGCAAGCTTAATAAACCAAACGAAGATTATGAGCGAAGGCGTATACGGAGAACAGGCAACCGGGCGAGTGACCCACAGCCTATTGCGATTGAGCACGGCCATGCGGAGCCAGGCTTGGGAATGGGCGGAAGGCGCAGGCCTTACGCCGACCCAGGGCGAAATCCTGGTCTTGCTGATGCAACGCAAGGGGCCGATGCGTCTTGGCGAAATTGCCCGCGAAACGGCCCTGACCGCCGCGACCACCAGCGATGCCGTGAGCACGCTCGAGACCAAAGGCCTGGTCGAAAAGCGCCGCGCACTCGACGACGGCCGCGCCCTCGCGGTCCGGCTGACGGCGCGTGGCCGCACGGCCGCGAAGCGCGCTGCGCAATGGCCGGACTTCCTGGCCAAAGCGGTCGGCACGCTGCGTGAGGAAGAACAGACGCTGTTCTATCGCACCCTGCTCAAGACCATCCATCAGTTGGAAGCGCAAGGCACGATTCCGCCGCACCGCATGTGCCTGAGCTGCTCGCACTTCGAGCCGAGCAAGAATCCGAAGAAGACGCCGCATCACTGCGCGCTGCTCGACATGAAGATGTCGGACACGGATCTGCGTCTCGATTGCTCGGTGTACGAAGTGGCCGACGTCGCTACCCAAAAGAAGACCTGGAAGATCTTCGCCCAATAAGGCGGCTTCTCCTGGGACAATCCGCTACACTGCGAAGCCGTGTTCCGGCGGGCGGCGATTGCCGTCCGCCGGCCGGTTCGCGCCGTGTAGCGGCAAGTCTTTAGGCAACCTGAAGGTGGGACAGGCTGATGAATCGGGAAGTTCTGGCCATTCGCCACGTGCACTTCGAGGATCTGGGCAGTCTTGAGCTGGAGCTCGGCGAACGGGGGCGCCCGGTGCGCTATCTCGACGTCGGCGTTGCCCGTATCGAAGCGCCGGACCCGTTTGCCGCATCGCTCATGGTCGTACTCGGCGGCCCGATCAGTGCAACTGACGACGCGCTTTACCCGACGCTCGTCCCGTTGCTCTCCATGATCGAAAAGCGCATCGCCGCCGGTTTGCCGACGCTCGGCATCTGCCTTGGCGCGCAATTGATCGCGCGTGCGCTCGGTGCACGCGTCTACCCCGCGGGCCATACCGAACTCGGCTGGACACCGCTTACGCTCACCGATGCGGGCCGTGCGTCGCCGGTGCGTCATCTGGACGGCGCCCACACGTCGATGCTGCACTGGCACGGCGACACCTTCGACCTGCCCGACAACGCCACACGTCTCGCCTCGACGCCTGCCTGCGAAAACCAGGCGTTCGCCTTGGGCGGCCATGTGCTGGGCCTGCAATGTCATCCGGAGATTCGCGCTGACCGGTTCGAACCCTGGCTGATCGGCAATGCCGGTGAGATCGCCGGCCACGGCATCGACGCGCGGCAGTTGCGGGCCGAGACCGCGCAGTTCGGTCCGGCGCTGGAAGTCGCCGCGCGCCGGATGTTCGGTGAGTGGCTCGATCAGGTCGGGCCGAAACCCTGATCTGCGCGTGCCTGCAGACAATCATCCGCGGTGCTATGCTCGATCGCTCTCGGGTTTCTACTGGGCGTAATCCATGAGCGCGCTTTTTTCCCCGCTCACGCTGCGTAGCGTGACGCTTCCCAATCGTATCGTTGTCTCCCCGATGTGCCAGTATTCCGCCGAACGTGGCGAGGCGACGGCATGGCACATGATCCATCTCGGCAGTCTCGCGTTATCCGGCGCCAGCATGGTGTGCATCGAGGCGACCTCCGTCGAACCGGATGGCCGCATCACGCCGGGCGATCTCGGGCTGTGGGACGACGCTACCGAAGCCGCCCTGAAGCCGGTTCTGGCCGCGATCCGCAAGCATTCGCCGATTCGCGTCGCCATGCAGTTGTCGCATGCAGGGCGCAAGGCGTCGAGCCATGTGCCCTGGGAAGGCGGGCAACTGATTCCGGTGTCGCAAGGTGGCTGGCTGCCACATGCGCCGTCGGCGTTGCCGCACAAGGCGGGTGAAGAGCCGCCGCTTGCTCTCGACACGCCCGCACTGAACCGGATTCGCGAAGCGTTCGCGGCCTCCGCGCGGCGCGCCGCGCGTCTCGGCATCGACGCCCTGGAAGTGCACGCGGCACATGGCTATCTGCTGCACCAGTTTCTGTCGCCGATCGCCAATCAGCGCAGCGACGATTACGGCGGTTCGCTCGAAAACCGTATGCGCTTTCCGCTCGAAATTTTTGACATCGTGCGCGCCGCGTTTCCCGCCGACAAACCGGTTGGCGTGCGCGTCTCGGCGACTGACTGGGTCGAAGGCGGCTGGGCGCTCGAGGACACGATCGCGTTCGCGCAGGAATTGAAAAAGCGCGGCTGCGACTGGATCGACGTGTCGTCCGGCGGTGTTTCGCCATTGCAGAAGATTCCACTTGAGCCGGGCTATCAGATTCCTTTCGCGAGGGCCGTCAAACGGGCAACCGGCCTGACAACCATCGGCGTGGGCCTGATTACCGATCCGCTGCATGCCGAGCAACTCATCGAAGAAGGCGATGCCGATCTGATCGCAATGGCCCGCGCGTTGCTCTACAACCCGCGTTGGCCGTGGCATGCCGCCGCGCAACTCGGCGCGACGGTCGAAGCGCCGCCGCAGTACTGGCGTTCGCAACCGCGCGACCAAAAAGCCCTGTTCGGCGAGATTTCGTTTGGACAACGGTGAAGCTGCCAACGCGCCTTGCGCGCGCACGTCTTATTGACGGTTGAACGAAGCCGTCTTGAGCGTGTAGGATGCCGGATGTGGCGCATGAGCGTCGCAGGTCGACGCGGCGCTCGCAAGGCGCCGCGTTTGCTATCCGCGTCGGAAAAAGCAGCGCGTTAGACGCGTGCATTTCTGACGGCTGCCGGATCTTCACCCCTAGTTCTTCACAAGGATTCATTCAATGAGTTCACGCAGGATCGCCGTGCGCCGTTCGGGTGTGCACGGCAAAGGCGTGTTTGCCATCGAGCCGATTGCGGCCGGCGAACGGCTGATCGAATACAAGGGTGAGCGGATCTCCTGGAAAGAAGCGTTGCGCCGTCATCCGCACAATCCGGACGAACCGAATCACACGTTCTATTTCGCGCTCGACAGCGGCAAGGTGATCGACGGCAAAGTGGACGGCAACAGCGCGCGCTGGATCAACCATTCGTGCGCGCCGAACTGTGAAGCCGAAGAGATCGACGGTCACGTGTACGTGCACGCGCTGCGCGACATCGCCGAGGGTGAGGAAGTCTTTTACGACTACGGCCTCGTCATCGACGCGCGCCAGACCAAGAAGCTCAAGAAGGAATACGAATGCCGCTGCGGGGCGCGCAAGTGCCGCGGCACGATGCTGGCGCCGGCGGAGAAAGAGAAGGGCGCTTCCAGGTCCGACAAAACGGTCAAGACGGTGAAGAAGGCGAAGACGTCCGCGAAAAAAGCGAAGAAGAAATGAAACGCGGGCTGCCTGAGTTGAACGTAAGTGAACTCAAGGCAACCCGTGGCAGTACATTGACGCACTGCAGAGTCACATATCGATCGGCGCCGAGTGCGCCGATTTTTTTGCCGGACGCCGCACTTCGGGATCGACGCCGTGCTGAACGCTGATCGGTATCAGCGGAATACGCACAATAAAGCGCGCACCGCCTTCCGGCGCATCTTCGTAATGCACGCTGCCGTGATGCAGCACCATGATGTCGTGAACGATTGCGAGACCGAGACCGGCGCCGCTATCCACACCGGCGTCGCTCTGACCGTCGCCGCGGAAGAACCGTTTGAACAGGTCGGCTTGCTGCGTGAGCGGCACGCCCGGCCCGTTGTCTTCGACGACGATCTCGGCCATGCGCAGATCGTCGATCACGGTTTGCGACACCGTCACGGTGATGCGACCGCCATCGAAGCGTGAAGGCGGCACGTACTTGAGCGCGTTATCGAGCAGATTGGCGATCACTTCGTGCAGCAGCACGGGATTGCCGCGCGCCATCAGCGGATGATCGTTGCCCGGATCGTCGAGGCGCTGGAAGCCGAGGTCGACGTGAAAAGTCAACGCACGCGGCACCCATTCCGCACCCGTATCGAAAGCGAGTGCGGCCATGTCCACGTTGACGAAACGTGCCGCCTGTTCGCCCGGCTCCGCGCGGGCCAGTGAAAGCAACTGATTCGACAGCCGCACGGCGCGGTCAGCCGCCGCGCGCAGTTCACGGACCGCGGCGAGCGTTTGCTGCGGGTCACGCGCGACCGCGGCCTGCTCCGCGTGCAGCTTGACGGCGGTGAGCGGCGTGCGCAACTGATGCGCGGCGTCGGCGATAAATTTGCGCTGGCCGTCGAGGGCGGTTTTCAGACGATCGAGCAGCGCATTCAACGCGCCGGTAAGCGGCCGGATCTCAACCGGCACATAGGTCTCGTCCACGGGTTCGAGCGACGTGTGGGTCTGCCGGTTCAGCGAGTCCGCGAGATCGGTGAGCGGATTGAGCTGCTGATTGACGACCCGCCACACGATCACCCAGCCCGCCAGCAGCAGCAACAGTAGCGGCATCATGATCGCGACCAGAAACTCGGCGGCGATGCGAAAACGGTGATGCACCGGTTGGCCCACTTCGACGACGATCGGATTGCCGGTCGGCTGGTCGACGCGTACCTGGGCCACGCGCACCGTCACGCCTTCGTGTTGCGTTTCGAAGACGTACGCATAGTGCATGCGCCGTACGCTGGTGCCTTGCAGCGGAAGATTATGGTCGCCGGCGATCTCGGTTTCGCCGTTGCTGATCCGATAAACGAGTTGTTCGACCGGATCGGAGAACATGGCCTGCGCGAGCGGCGGCACCGTCACCTTGGCATCAGGGCCGGCAATCTGGATCTGTTTGGAGATCGCGGTGGCGAGATCGGCGAGCGAGCGGTCGACCACGTGCTGCGTGTATTGCCACGCCAGCCAGTAAGCGATCAGGCCGCTCATCAATGCGAGCAGCGAAAGGGGAGCAGCGAGGCGCCGCAGCAGCGTGCGGCGCAGACTATTGGCGGCCGGCTGGGGCATGATCGAACGCGCGGGAAAGGAGCAACGGCTTAAAGCACCGTGGCACCGTGAAAATTCGCCGGAAGCCGGCGAATTGCGCACTGAGTGCGCGGCGCCGGCCCGGCGCTGTCGGGCCGCAATTCGGATTGCGGCCCTTGCAACGATTATGCGGCCTGACGGATTTCCTGCAACAGGTAACCGAAGCCACGCACCGTGACGATTTCGACACGGCAGTTTTCGAGCTTTTTACGCACCCGGTGCACATAAACTTCGATCGCGGTATCGCCGAGATCGCCGCCGAAGTGCGTCAGATGGTCTTGCAACTGAGCCTTGCTGACCACGCGGCCGTGGCGCAGCAGCAGCATTTCGAGCACCGCGAATTCGCGCGGCGACAGCTCGAGCGGCTTGTCGTCGTTAAAAATGCGGCGATCGACGCCCGACAGACGCACACCGCCCAACGACACTTCCGGGCGCGGCATGTCGCCATGCGGACCGCTGCGGCGCATCACGGCGCGGATGCGCGCTTCGAGTTCGGTGGGTTCGAACGGCTTTAGCATGTAGTCGTCCGCGCCGGAATTCAGGCCTTGCACGCGGTCGTTCAACTCGTCGCGCGCGGTGAGGATAATCACCGGCGTGTGACGATTGCTCTGACGAAAGCGCGCGAGCAGCGTCATGCCGTCGATACCGGGCAGGCCCAGATCGAGAATCACCAGCTCGTGGCGGTTTTGGGTGAGGGCCTGTTCGGCGAAAATGCCGTCATGGACCATGTCGACGGTGAAGCCGGCTTGTTCGAGACTACTTTGGATGCCGCGTGCGATGGGGCGGTCATCTTCGATCAGAAGGAGTCGCATGGATTTCGCTCAAGTACAATGGTTTTAGGCGTTTGGGCAAGCGGTTCGCCGGAGCGCCTGCTGCACAGGCAGTGTGCCGCGTGGCCGTGCCGAACTGGCACCAGGCGGCCACGAAACAGCTGTCGAGCAGCCATGAAGTAGCCATCAAGCAGCCACTGAGCGACCACGAAGTCATGTCCGAGATAACGATCCACGAACTGGAAGCCGCGATCAACTTCTGGCGCGCCCGCTCACCTTCGAGCGGCGACGAACTCGTTCTGTGCAAGGAGGCAAGCGCGCTCTCC
The DNA here is from genome assembly GCF_030464835.1 of Paraburkholderia sp. WS6. NCBI lineage: Bacteria > Pseudomonadati > Pseudomonadota > Betaproteobacteria > Burkholderiales > Burkholderiaceae > Paraburkholderia > Paraburkholderia sp. WS6. The sequence continues at coordinate 5,799 of NZ_JALQCK010000081.1, read as the reverse complement.
AAGCCGTATGCGCTGATGATTGTACAGCGTCAGCAGACGCTATCACCGGATCGTTTAGACGGCTTTGCGAGGCAAGCGTGGGATTCTTACGTGCGCCTTAATAATAGCCTGTAGAACTGAAGGTTTGGGCGCCAGATTGCCTGCAATGCCCTTTCATTACCGTCGAATCGTTCGATCCAGCGTGCGTCAAGGCACCTGATCGCTTGTATTACGCAGTAATACTGTCGATAAATCGGGCCAATTTGATGTCCCGCTCGGTCAAGCCATTAGCCTCGTGCGTCGACAGGGTGATCTCCACCTTGTTGTACACGTTGAACCATTCCGGATGGTGATCCATTTCCTGCGCCTTGATCGCCACGCGCGTCATGAAGCCGAATGCTTCGTTGAAGTCGGCGAACTTGAAGTGGCGCTGGATCGCGTCGCGCCCCGCCACGGCTTGCCAGCCGTGCAGTTCGGCGACCTGAGTGGCGCGTTCTTCGGAAGTCAGTTTGTTAATCATGGTGCTACCTCGTTGATCTGAACAGGCGCGCCGGCAGGCGTGCGCCTCCGCTATTTTTTCACGGATGCAATTAACCTGCTGTCGGCCCGCTCAGGCTGTGTTGTCAGATATCGCCGTCGGCTTGCCAGCCTTCCCGCGAGCCGCGCGTCATCACGCGATCTTGTTCGAGCACGTCGCCTGCCGCGAAAGCCGGCTGCGCGGCGAGACTGGCCAGCAATGGCGCGAAGTCGGTTTGCGCGACGCTGAACAACTGCGCGAAGTCGTCGATCACGAAGTAGGTTTTCTGGAAGGTGTCGATGCGGTAGCGCGTGCGCATCACGCGTTCGAGGTCGAAGTCGAGCCGGTTCGGCGCCGCGCTTTGCTGGCTGTAGAGCGTCTCGCCTTTGCTCGACACGATGCCCGCGCCGTAGATCTTCACGCCGTTCGGACTCGCCGCGTCGCGGATCAGGCCGAACTCGACGGTGTACCAATAGAGCCGGGCGAGCAGCGGCAGGGCGCCGGTATCATTGGCGGCAAGCGCCGCGCGGCCGTACGCGTGCATGTAGTCCGCGAACACCGGATTGATCAGCAGCGGTACGTGGCCGAACAGATCGTGAAAACAGTCCGGTTCCTGCAGATAATCGAGTTGGTCGGGGCGGCGCATCCACCATGTCACGGGAAAACGGCGGTTCGCCAGATGCTCGAAGAACACCTGGTCGGGCACGAGTCCGGGCACGGCAACGATTTGCCAGCCCGTCGCGGGCGTCAGCTTGGCGTTGATTTCGTCGAACGAGGGCACGCGGTCGTGCGGCATGCCGATACAGTCGACTCCTGCCAGAAACTCATCGCACACACGGCCCTTGAGCAACGCAGTCTGGCGTGCATAAAGCTGCTGCCATACAGCGTGGTCGACTGAGCCGTATCGTTCGGTCGGCTGGTCGATGGTGAAGTCGGCGTGGGTTTCGAGGCCGGCGTCGAATTGCTCTTTGAGTTTGGCGGTGTTGGCGGTGGACATGATGCTGCGCGCTCTACGGTGTCTGCGGGTTGAAACGGTGATGCAAGTGTAGAGCGGTAGGCGTGCGGAAAGGGCGCAATGATGGCGTTATGGCGTGTCAATATGCAATAATCGTGCATTAATTGCCGATTCAATGCGGATATCAATCATGTTAGAACTCGATCACTTCGATCTCGCGCTGCTGGACGTGCTTCAGCGCTTCGGCCGGGCGACCCATCAGCAATTGGCTGAGCAGGTGCCGCTGTCACCGTCGCAGATTGGGCGGCGCTTGCAGCGCCTGGAGCAGGTGGGTGTGGTGGACGGTTATCGCGTCGTGCTGCGCCCGGAAAAACTCGGGCTCGGCGTGACGGCGTTTACGAGTCTGAAGTTGAAGCATCACGGCGACTCGATCATCGAGCAATTCCAGCAACAGATCGAGGTGCTGCCGGAAGTACTGGAATGTCACGCGGTGGTCGGCGACGCCGATTATCTGCTGCGCATTGTCGCGCCCGATCTGAATTATCTCTCGACGTTCGTGATGAAGAAGTTGATGCGTGTGCCGGGCGTCGACAGTGTGCGCTCCAATATCGTGTTGACCACGTTCAAGCGCAATGGGCCGTTGCCGCTCGGTCATCTGTCGCCGGGGGCGGCAGCCGCTTGATGCAGGGGCTTCCCGGACTTTCTGGTGTTTGGGGTCTTCGGGGCCGCGGTTCCATGATTGACGTCGCCGCGGCCCGTGATGCTTAAGTTTTACGCAGCCTGCTTCGGGTTGGTGTCCGGGCTCAACAAATCCACATAGGCCACGGCCACCAGATCCGATTCCGGTACGCCGAGGGTCTGGAACATCGCATGTGCTTCGGCGTGGCCGCCTTCTTCGTCGTCGTCCTGAGCCAGCAGCACTTCGAGTTCGACGAAGTCGCCGAGGCCATCGACCCGGTCCAGATGGATCCGCGTACGTCCAGTCAGATAAACGTGACGTTCCTTCGTGACGATGCCACGCGTGGTTAGCGCCGTGGCGAGCAGCGCGTGCATCGCTTCAGGGTTGGTCACCGGGCTGCGCGTGTAATACGACGCCTTCGGACCGTCGCGGTCGTCGCGCTGGTAGAAGATCAGTTCGGCCGGCGTGCCGTCGTCGAACTGGCGCAGCTTCAGGCGGCCACGCGGCACGTCGTAGAAAAAGTCCTGCTGGCGGAAGATCAGCGGCGCGTCCGGCGCAAGCTTCGCGGCGCGTTCGCGCAGTTGTTCGAAATGCTGGGCGCGGGCTTTGATTTCAATGTTGCGTGCCATGTCAGGCTCCTGTCGAAGGATGGCGTGGTCGGCAGCTTCCGGTGTTGCCGGGGCGAAGCTGCCGGGAAGGACGAAGTCAGACGGAACAGAAACGATGCGGGGCCGGCGCGTGAGCGCGAACCCTCAATCTAACAAAAAGTGCGTGACGGTGTGGTTTCAGATGACGGGGCCAGAAAATGTGGGCTTCGAGGCGAACCTCGATGGACCGCCAGCGAGGGTGCTCCGCTTGCGCCACCAGCCGAAAGCGGTCTGCGAGGAAACGCGACGAGATGACGATCGGTCGCATGGTGCATGGCTGTCATGAGAACAGCTCATATCGCCCTTGCGGTTGTGGTGCCCTCAGGCATGGTTCCATGCCGACCTTCATGCAATCTTCAAGTCGCCCATTGCTGCTCGATCAGCTTCAACGCCGCTGCAATTGCCGGTTCGTCCTTCCGCTCGGCGAGCGTAATGAAGCTGAGCTGGGTCGGCACGGTGACGCCTTCGACGATGGTCAACGCGTGGGCATGCGCTTCGGCGATCGCGGTGGCATCGCGCGCGAGCGTCAGACCGACACCTGACTTGACCAGATCGAGCATCGACGGCTCCTGATCCACTTCTGCCACCTTAACCGGTTTGACGCCGGCCTCACCAAAGCAGCGCGACAGCAACCTATTGTGGGCGGACGCGGGCGGCGTCCAGATCCACGGCAGTGCGGCGAGCGAACGCCAGTCGCGCGCGCCCTTCACGCGATCTTTCCATCCTGCCGGCGCCAGCACGCGGTACTGGAAGTGCGTGAGCGTGACGGCATGAAAGGTGGCGCCGTCGCGGGCATCGTCATCGGCTGGAAGGCCTATGTAGTAACCCACATCCAGTTCACCCGCACGAACCTGTTCGAGCACCCACCCCGACATCCCGTGGCGTAAGGCCGTCTCGATGCGCGGCCAGGTTTCCACCAGTTGCTTGAGAAAGCCGCCGAGGCGCAGAAACGCCGGGTCGAGAATCGTGCCGATCCGCAAACGGCCGCGCACTTCGTGGCGCAGCGACGCCGCCGCACGCTGCACGTCGCTCGCGGCGCCCAGCGCGCGTTCGGCGTGGGGCAACAGGGCCTGACCGTCGCGTGTCAGCGAAAGCCCGTGCGAGGTCCGCGTGAACAGTGTCACGCCGAGCGTCTCCTGCAAATGCTTGATTTGCAGGCTGACGGCAGGTTGGGTCAGGTGAAGCTGCACCGCGGCACGCGTGAGGTTGCCCTCGCGTGCGACGGTGACGAACGCCCGTAGCAGAGTCAGGTCCATATCCTGATATTAGCTCGGCTTATAGCGCAGTTGAGCATTACTCATTGGATTTGTCGCCCCGAAGCGCCGTACGCTTGCGTTCATCAAGCCGTTCGCGGTGGGCGGAAGACCTTCATAGGAAGAGGACAAGAAAATGAGCGAGACATATCAGGACGAGACTGTCCGGAGCGAGACGAGCGCACGCGCGCTGACCCATTTCATTAATGGCAAGACGGTCGACGGTACGAGCGGCCGCTTCGGCGACGTCTTCAATCCCGCGCTTGGCAGCGTGAGCGCACGCGTGCCGCTGGCAAGCGTCGCTGAAGTGGATGCGGCGGTTGCTGCCGCCAGTGCTGCGTTTCCTGCATGGAGCGAAACCGCGCCGATCAAGCGGGCGCGTGTGCTGTTCAAGTTCAAGGAATTGCTCGACCGTCACCATGACGAACTGGCGGAGTTGATCACGCGTGAGCACGGCAAGGTTTTTTCCGATGCGAAGGGCGAGGTGATGCGCGGCATCGAGATCGTCGAGTTTGCGTGCGGCATTCCGAATCTGCTGAAGACCGACTTCACCGACCAGATCGGCGGCGGCATCGACAACTGGAATCTGCGTCAGCCGCTGGGCGTGGTCGCCGGCGTCACGCCGTTCAATTTCCCGATGATGGTGCCGTGCTGGATGTTCCCGGTGGCGATCGCATGCGGCAACACGTTTGTGCTGAAGCCATCGGAGCGTGATCCGTCGGCATCGAACCGTCTAGCTGAATTGTTCAAGGAAGCCGGTTTGCCGGACGGCGTGTTCAACGTCGTGCATGGCGACAAGGTGGCGGTGGATGCGCTGCTCGTGCATCCCGAGGTGAGCGCGTTGTCGTTTGTCGGTTCGACGCCGATTGCCGAATACATCTATACGGAAGGCACGAAGCACGGCAAGCGCGTGCAGGCTTTGGGCGGGGCGAAGAATCACCTCGTGGTGATGCCGGATGCGGATCTCGATCAGGCTGTCGATGCATTGATTGGCGCTGCCTACGGTTCCGCTGGCGAGCGGTGCATGGCGATTTCGGTGGCGGTTGCGGTCGGGCATATTGCCGATGAATTGATCGAGCGACTGACACCGCGGGTGAAGAGCCTGAAGATTCTGAACGGTATGAAATCGGAAGCCGAGATGGGGCCGTTGGTGACGGCGGCGCATCGCCAGAGAGTGGCGGGTTATATCGATGCGGGCGTTGCGGCTGGTGCGAAGCTGGTGGTCGATGGGCGTGGCCATCAGGTGGCCGGACATGAGAAGGGGTTCTTTCTTGGCGGCACGTTGTTCGATGATGTTTCGACCGATATGAAGATTTATCGCGAGGAGATTTTCGGTCCGGTGTTGTGCGTTGTGCGGGTGCCGGATTTTGCTTCTGCTGTTGAGCTGATTAACGCTAACGAGTTTGCTAATGGGGTGTCGTTGTTTACCTCCGACGGTGGCGTGGCTCGGGCGTTTTCGCGGCAGATCCAGATTGGGATGGTGGGGATTAATGTGCCGATTCCTGTGCCTATGGCGTGGCATTCTTTTGGTGGGTGGAAGAAGTCCCTCTTCGGGGATCACCATGCGTATGGGGAAGAAGGTGTGCGCTTCTACACGCGCTATAAAAGCATCATGCAGAGGTGGCCGGATAGCATCGCCAAGGGGGCTGAGTTCACTATGCCAGTGGCCAAATAGCCGTTTTTGCCTGTTCGGCGCTTGTTGTCAGTGTTCTTGGGGTGTTGGCCTTTCCTTGTTTTGTTAGTGGTCTATTAGCGTTGCCCCTGTGCGG
>NZ_JALQCK010000080.1:0-16171 GCF_030464835.1 Paraburkholderia sp. WS6 | reverse complement strand
TTACTTTGGTGTCTATCTCAGTCACCGCCTATAACGGCCGGCGCGAGCCGCTTACGAAGATTTCCCGAAACTGAACATTGCAGATAACTCGATCGATGCCATGTATGAGCCGTACATGGACACTCAAATCTGCCAAGGATTCGATGGAACTATCTTCGCGGCTGGTCACATGTGGCTGAACTGGCATGCGATACCGTTGAGTCAAGAGGACTTCCAGGTGCTTCCGAAGTCGATGCGAAAGTATCCGGACCCAGGCAAAAGATCGTAACTTCCCGGGAGATAGTTCCAAATCGGAAAGCATCGCTTTAACAGTTGGAGCGAAGAGAGCGCTTTCCAGGTCAGCGTTGATCTTGTACGGATCGACGTGCGAGTGGATCCAGTCTGGCTCAATCGAGTGCGGGTTAGGCAGCGATTTGATATGGATGTAGCTCAGGACGATATGTACGCAGCGAACGCGCGGGTCAGCGGGGAGGGCTGAAGCGCGCTTGCTATGCACACCATAAATTGCCCTAAAGGGACTAATCGTCAAGCATTGGAAAGAATCAACTCCGGCAAAGTTAGGTGAGTGTTGACGCCCAGTGAGGCGGTTAATTTGTGGTCGGCTGAGGCGTGCTTGGCACCGTCTTCCGGGCGATCGGCTTGAGGGCGAGCGCATGTTTTTCGACGAAATGCCAAGACAGTATCGCCAACACCATCGAGAAAACGAACGCAAGGCCAATAAGCGACCATTGTCCGGTTCGACCATACAGATGCTCAGCCAACACTTGCTCTACCGGGAACGCGTATAGATAAAGACCGTACGAAAAGTCTCCGTATCTGCCCGTATCTGGAAGCGGCAAGCTCTGCGATTCGCCGATGGTGATGATGACGTAAGCCAGCAGGAAGGCGGTCGCCGTAGCTATTGGAAATTGCGCGGCACCTATCGATAATCTCGACAATCCCGCATAAACTGCAACTGCGACAAGTGCAGCAATCATGTTCAGTGGGATCGTGCGCCGCACATGCCATATGACGGCACCCGCTGCAAAATATGCGGCCATCGCGGTACCGGATCGCAAATCCATAGCATAGAAGGTGAACTGGTGGTCGGCACGGAAAAGGACGAGGTAAACCGAGACCGACGCCAATATCGCAGCCAGCGCTCCGAAAGCTAGCACGCGCCACCGCGAAAGCAACAGGCCGATCACGGGCACCATCATGTAAGAGCAGAACTCGACGGGAAGGCTCCACAGCGATCCGTTGACCGCGTTGCGCAGCGGGTTCGACTCAAAGACTCCCGGCAGGAAGTACTGAATGGACAACCGAAGATTCGCGAGATAGTGATACGTGCGCGGATCGGCGAAGTAGGCGCGTGCGGGCAGATCGGACACGATCGGACCCAGCACGAATGCCGTAAGTAGCACCACAACAAAAAGCGCGGGAAACAGGCGCAGGGCACGCTTCGCGAAGAAGTTGTAAACTTGGGGTTCTCGCTCCCAACTTCCCGCGATCAGATAGCCGCTGATCGAGAAAAAAACAATTACGCCAAACGTAGAAATTGGCGTATCCAGCACCATTGGCGGGGTTTTTCCCATAAGGGCATAGCCATGGCCGATGACCACAAGAGAGGCCGCAAAAAGTCGCAGGAAATCGAAATTGTTACGGCGTTTCATCGGAGTCGGACTCACAAAAATCACGTGCGATTATATATCGGCTGGTCACGGTCCCTCGAATTTAGACGACCGAAAAATATCATGTCGGCCGCCGGATATGGCAACTGGCTCGGCTATATCTGGTATGTCTCACGCTATGATTTCAGTATAGCGATCTGCGGAGGTCCGGCGGCCTACCGCTGGGCCTTCACATTCAGCAGCTAGCCGTTCGAATATCGGCAACTAGACATAGGGCTTTGCCTGTTCGGCACGCTGAGAATCTAATCGAATTGCTTGACTAGTGGCACGTTGTACGTCCGCTCGATGCTTGTGTTCCATTCCGCTGATTCGCGAACAAAATCTGCGTAGCTTTTAGAGGCTGGAATCAGCGGAGGCGGTTCATATGAATGATTTTGCAGTTCTCGTTGTAGTGGGAAACGAACTGATCGATACGCTTAGTCAGCATTGTGGACCGCGGTTACAAAGGCGTCGCGCTTGACGGTGTCTAGATCTACCACCTCGGTTTGCGTCGTGGCATCACACGCATACGACGGGTGATGATCAGACGGTGCCGCGCAATCGAGTCGACCTTGCTCTCCAGAATGCAGACGGAAAACCGGACCTGAACTAGATCAAAGACGCCCTGGGCGACGCGATATACGGGGTGCTGTAGCACCGGCCACAACCTGCACATGATCCTCGTGAAGCTGCGTCTTTTTTGTTTTTGTTCTTATCGCTTGGCTCTACCGCTGTCTTGTCTGCCCACAAGCGGCATGACGTTCGGCGGCCGGCGAAATGAGTTGTTCAGAAAAGACTCCTAAGTAATACGATCAGGTGTCCCGTGCGATACTGCTTGCATCTTTGTCCGGGATTGCCTCCACCGGTCCGCAACGCGCGCACCATGCAGTCTCAGCGGAGTTTCGATGAGGCGGTAATTGAGCTCTGCTAGCACCAGCACCAAGGGAATTGCCGTAAGGACGAAGCGTAGGCTGTACGTGCCGTCTATCACGGCGCCGTGGGGCGCTAAATGCATCCATAATTCACGAGTGACCCGATATGTCGGGACGTGAATCAGATAGATTGCGTAGGAGCGCGATCCGACATAGACCATCGCCCGCTTTATCGCTCCGTCCGGCCAGGTATATCCCTTCCCGTAGCTTGCAATCCAGACCATCACGGCGGACACAAGAGCGAGCAAGCCGGTGTGAAATGGGATTCTGACAAGGGCTCCAGGGATCACCGATAGGACGGCACAAAATATGGCCAGTACGATCGCCGCTACCCATCCACGCGACAGTGCGCGCGGTTCGATACTATTGAAGAAATTGCTTTGTTGAAAGATTGCGATCAAGGCTCCGAGGGCGAGTGCATCCGTCCTGGTGAACCACAGGAATGAGAGTACCGGACGGTGGAGGAACAGTTGTGCTAGCACGATCGCGCACAGTGTGGGCACGACCGTCCGTCGGTTTGCGAAGAACAGCAAAATCGGCAGCAGAATGTATGACTGCTCCTCTAGCGACAGGCTCCAATAAACCTGATTCACGCCGCAAGTTATGCCCGGGATGGCATAGCACGACCAGATGTGAAAATTGGCAATCTGAGCGACGATTGATGCGCCGTCGATCAGATTTCCTTCCGGAGTGCCGAGATAGCCGGTTCGATTAAATGTGATGCTTAGCGCGAGCGGGACAAGAATCCATAGCCACGCGGACGGGAGGATGCGCCAGGCGCGCCTAATCCAGAACGGAATCGCGAAATCCCGGAATCTGCCGGATCGCGCATCCGATAACGAGCGCAACAGATTACCGGTGATGACGTAGCCAGATATACAGAAGAAAAGATCGACGCCGCCCCACAGGAAAAACGTGCGTTGGAAGGCATCAAACTTGTCGCTTCCCCAGAAAAACAAAATGTCGAGGTGAGAAACAAGTGTGCTCAGGATGGCGAATGAGCGCAGTACCTCGATATCGGCGTTTTTCTGATGCGACTGGCTCTCCTCTAAGAATTGCATGCAATGTCGGTAACGGCGAGCCGCTGCACTTTCCTGGCGGCGCAGATGGTCTGAGGGCAGCGTTCTAAGCGCGACGAAGCGAAATCGCCGCGTCTTCCGGCTCTATGCCCGGGGTACGTTATACGAGCCACGGCAAAATCGGAATCAACCAACGGCGCTCTTTTTTTGCGATGTGCTTTTCATGAAAGCACGGCGCCCGGGCTTAAGAGCAAGGAATTTCTTCTCGAGCAGGTGCCAGGATGCTGCGGCAAGGAGGAGCGTTGGGATGACCGAAAGACCGAAATTCAAGAATGGCTTACCTTGAGTATTGAAGTAAAAGGACACGGTTTGCTGGACTAGAAAGCCGTAGATGTAGACGCCATAGGAAAAATCACCAAGGCGTCCAGCCCACCCAAACAGCGCGGGCTTAGCAAGGGAGAACGACAGGATCGCATAGGGCAATACGACGTAAAGCCCGATCTCGTAAGCGACGCTGCTTGCGGGCACAACTGGCAGCAACAGCAATGCCAGCAATGCAACTTGCGTGTTGAATGCTTGTGGCTTAGCAGCGATCCGCCATGCGGCGCCGAGAAAAAAGTAAGGCGCCGCGTCCAAAGCCGAAACGATGCTTGTTCCGTAGAAAACAATCGGCTGCTGTGGCGTCGCCAAGCGAACCATGTACAAACTGAGCGCGCATATCACCAAGGATCCAATAAAAATGCGAATTCTCTCCCCCGTTCCCCAAAGCACTACTACCGGTGTCAAGAGGTACATGGCGAATTCGACCGGCAAGCTCCATAGAGAACCGTTGACGGCGTTCGGATACGTGATTTGTGTGAATACCCCCGGTAGCGCGTACGAAGGCTTCAGAATGATGTTCTGCAGGTAGCCACTCAACTGCGGCAACTTGAAATATTCGGCGAGAGGCAGAGTGGTTACAACCGGACCGAGAGCAAATGTGCTCAGTAAAATAACGACGACAAGGCCCGGAAATATGCGCAGACACCTGCGTGACAAGTACCGAAATGGGGAAGGATCTCGTCTCCAGCTCTCGATCACCAAATAACCACTGATGACAAAAAAAACCTTTACGGCGATCGTCTGTATGGAGTTACCAAATATCGCCAGGCTAGCCGTGCCGGTTAGGGGGAATGCATGGCCGTACAAAACGATCAGGGCTGCGATTAGCCGTATCGCATCGAAATTGTCTTTCGGATGGGAGAGGCCACTCGCGCGCGAGAGCTTGCTGTCAACTAGGGTTGAGTGTTGCATTAGTGTTCACGCTCGCGGGAAAAATTCATCGCACGTAATGCGGCCGTAATTCGCCATGACCTCGACGAGTAGATCTTCTCAATGGTTTCGTCCAATTCGGCAACATCCATATTCTGGCAATTGGCAAAAGAAACAGGCTTGCCCCCCTTCAGTCGGCCAAGCAGGCGCAATGGTCCCGTGAGCCGCCACGATGTGGAGTGGAGCAACTCGCTGACTTGCGACCGCTTGACCGTCTTTTGCAGTTCAAGACGGAGCTGGTCAAGCTCGCGCTGAAGGCCATCTGGCTGCAGTTGTATCTGGGCGGTAGTCTGACGCTCCAACTCATCGCGCTCTTCTAGGATGAGCCTGATTTCCCTCGCAGTGCCTGGCGGGAATAGCACCATGTCTCTGTCCATCTTTTGTAAGATGCGATGGTAGTTATCGCGCCACTCATGATCTGGGTGATCGGTGCGAGAAGAATGCTCGCTCCCCCACCATTGGTATACGGAGGTAATCGACGGACTACAAGCGACGCCGGCAATTGTAGCGACGCGCATAATGTAGTCCCAGTCCTCAGCAGTTGTGATGTCCTCATCGAACTTCACGTGAAGGTCATGAAAGACCCCTCGTGGAAATGCAACTCCCAAATTCGGGGTAAAGTTGCCAAGCAGATTGTCTAAGAATTTGAATTCTGACGGGTAGAGTTTTTCCAGTGGTCCAACGGCTCGGATACCTGTCCGCTTTAGCACTTCTACGTTGGTGACGTTCTGCCGTACCACTACGCTTCGCAGCAAGCGGCCGGGGTTGGTGGCGGCGAGCTTTTGGAATGTTTCGACCCAATGCGCCATCGGAATGTCGTCATCGTCCAAAGTCGAAATATATTCACCCTGCGCAGCTAAAAATCCCTCATTAAGGGGGCGAGTTCTACTCCCCGCATTGACTAAAATGAGGCGGATCTTCGCACGGAGCCATGCAGGCGTATCCTCGATGGCGCGCTCGACCGCAATTTGACGTTCTAAAGTCAGTTTATGCCCCATGATCAACACTTCGAAGTCACGGGACGATTGACCGGCTAGGCACGTGAATACTTCGACAAGGGACTGTATCCGCTTGCCTTGGGTGCGTGTAACGATCGAGAGGAAGGGGCGTTTCTCGGCACGCTCGTATGCGAATGGCGGCTTGGCTATTTTGGGGCCGGCGACGCAGATCCGGACAAACTGTTGAACATCGGCGTGGGCGTCTACGCCGCTACGCAGCGACGACATTAGCCTATGGAGCACCGTTGCTTGACTTAACGCTGGGTGAGTCTTGGGGAAATGCTGATCGCTCAATGCAGCGCGGACATCGTAACTGTCGGTCGAGTGTAGGCCTGCATGCCTTAACGCGCGCTCCAGATAGCTGTCGTTAAACAGGCGCACGTGGGTATGGTCGAGCAGACCGTCTTCAGTGTAATCCCACAATCCAAACGCTAATTTGAATCCGACATCACGATGAGCGACATTGGGCACACTTATTACGGTAAATGAGCTGTGTTGAGCCGCGAGGTCGGATAGCGCTTCCAGTACTTGTTGCCCCTCTTGTAAATGCTCTAGCGTGTCGAGCATCGAAATCGAGCCGACAATGCGCTCGCCAACCAGCTCACGAAAGGACTCGAGCAGATTGGGCTTTGAAAGATCGAGTTTGTGGGTTTCGTAGCCTCGCCCCGCCAACGATGCAAGGCCCGCACCTTCCAGATCTACTCCCACATAGGCGACACCTAACGCCTCGGTGAGAGGCTCGGCAATCCGTCCGTATCCACACCCAACATCGAGGTGAATCACCGCCTTTCCGTCGTACCTAACGCCGGAGACGTGACGCTTCAGCAGCTCCAGAGCATGCCCATATACGTTTGTATGCGCATAGGCGTTATCGTATGAGATGTTCGGGTTAAGCATCAGAGCGCGTACCTGTGTTTGCTATAAAAGTAGTCTTTAAAATATCCGATCTTATGATCCCCATCGACCTGAGCGGGAAGGAGACTGTTGTCTCGTCGCCGCTCAAACTCGGCAGCAGCACGCTTTTGATGTTCGTCTCCCACGTCTTCGAACTCCTGTCGGATCGTCTCGGCGATCTCCGGCCGGGACCACTTGTACGACAGGATCATCGCCGCCTCAGCTGAGTAGTAGCGCTCCGAGGAGGTGGGTTGCCAACCGGCGGACTCTGACAGGCGCTTGTCATGAAAGACGACTGCGGCGGGCTGGAAGATGACCTTGTAGCCCGCTAGGCGCACGCGCCATGAAAAATCGACATCGTCGCAGTACAGGAAGAACGAATCCGCATCAAAGCCGCTCAACTGCTCGAAAACAGCAAATGGAATCATCGCGCTGGCGGTCGCTGCCCAGCCAGTTTCGCCAGTAACTGGGTCGTACTCCTTCGGATGTTCGATAGGCAGTTGCTTGGCTTCGGTCATGCCCACGTCAGGTCTGCTGAAGGGATCTAGTAAAGTTTCAAGTAGTCTCGGAGAGGCCACCACGTCGGGGTTTTGTATTAGTAGAAAGTCCGAACTGCATTTGACTCCTAGCCGATTGTGCCCTCGTGCCGAGCCGAGATTCGCACCGAAGAACTCGTAACGAATCGTCACGGCATTTGCGTATTTTTCCCGAAGTGCTGCGAGTATTTCGTCACTTAAGCACGGCATCGGGGAGCAGTCGCCATACAGAACGATGACTTCGGTGCACACCCGTTCAAATAGCGCTAGCTCGGCCGATCGGGCGATACTTGCAAGGGCGCGCTCTACGGCATCGGCGTCGTTGTTGTACAGGATGGACTGCACCTGTATGGACACCGGTCGACCGCCAAAGACCCTACCTGTTTGATTCGAAAGCATATTGGTTGCGAAAGTTGACTTGATTGCGCGCCACGACGCAGCGGTAACCTTCCGCCGACTCGTAAATCAGGGCCCACTTATGCGGCGCGGTATGATGGGAGAGGCACGCGTCGACTGGCGCCATAGAACTTGGCGGCACGCGCCGCATTGACCCCCGTTCCTCATACTCGCCGGGGGCGAAACGGACGTGGCGATTATACGTCACGAGTCCCGGACAGGCAGCCATTTAGGGGGCGGCAGATGGGGCCATGCATCTGCTCGTCGGCGCGTTAGCTGAAACATTGTGGGTGGTGGGGCTATGTCGAGAATGTTGCACCGACGCTGACTCACAGCGTCCAAACCATCCAGAAAATGAGTCTGAGCTTTTGGTAGGTAGATTGCGGGTAATCCGTCCCTTCATGTCCGCGCTGACCGTGTTGCTGTGCGGGTTATTGACACATTAGGGGAGTTCGCAATTCGCTTCGTCAAACTCGGCGGAAATCAGCGGTTACTCCGTACCTGCTAGTAACAAAGCGCAAACAAAGTTGCTGAAAGCGGCAGTTTTGAGCAAACTGTGCGTTTGCTCGCCCCCTCGCACAACAGTGTCACCAATAAGACACGCGGGTTTATCCATATGAATTTTATAAGCGCGTCGGGCTCGGAAGCTGAGGGTTTGTCCGTCTCGGTCGTCATTTATCGGCCAGATCTTGCGCAATTAACAAGTACGCTCGGCAGTCTTGCCGGTGCATGCGAGGCGCTCAGCGCGGCAAGGCCGGAGCTTTCGGTCGAACTTTACCTTGTGGACAACGGTGGCCTCCCGGGCATGAGCACGATGCTTGATGAACTCCGCGCTCACAAAATCGCCTGCACAACTATTTCGGGGCATGGCAACGTCGGGTACGGCAGGGGCCACAACTTGGCAATCGAGCGGATTGCAAGCCGTTATCACCTCGTTCTTAATCCGGACATCGACCTCGATCGCGACGCGTTGGTTCGTGCGCTCGACTTTTTCGACGCTCACCCAGACGCTGGCTTGTTGACACCGTGGATTGGCGACGAGCAGGGGCGCCAGCAATACTTGTGCCGCCGTTATCCGACCTTGCTGGATCTCTTTGTGAGAGGATTTCTGCCCGTCAGTGTGCGTCGACTGTTTGCCGGTCGTCTTGCCCGTTACGAAATGCGTGACTTGATTAACGAGCGGGATGTCGTGTGGGACCCACCGATTGTGAGCGGTTGTTTCATGTTGTTTCGAATGAGTGTGCTCAAAAAACTGGCCGGCTTTGACAGTCGCTATTTCCTGTACTTCGAAGATTACGATCTGAGTCTACGGGCCCATGACGTCGCGCGTGTCGTGTACACGCCGGCCGTCCGCGTGTTGCACCACGGGGGCGGTGCCGCTCGAAAGGGTTCGGCGCATATCCGGATGTTTGCGTCCTCGGCTTGCAAATTTTTTCGCCGCTTTGGCTGGAAGTGGCTATGAACGAGATTATCGTGACCGGCGCCAATGGCTTTGTAGGACGCGTGCTGTGCCGTTTGCTTGTGCAGCGCGGGTATGGTGTCACGGGCCTCGTGCGGCATGCCAGCAACAGCGTAGCCGGCGTGCGCGAGTGGGTTGACAGCAGTGTTGATTTCGCTGGGATCGACGGCACCTGGCCTCAGGGACTCAAGCCCGACTGCGTCGTGCATCTGGCTGCGCGCGTTCATATGCTGAACGATGATGCGGCTGATCCCGAGGCAGCCTTTCATGCGACCAACGTCGAGGGAGCTTTGCGTGTCGCCGAGGCAGCGGTCCAGCGCGGCGCCCGGCGGTTCGTCTTCGTCAGCAGTGTCAAGGCAATCGCCGAAATCGATGCGGGCCGAGCACTGCGCGAGGACGATCCGCCGCTTCCGCAAGACCCCTATGGCCGCTCGAAACTCGAAGCGGAGAGGGCGCTTGTCCAATATGGTATCGAGACAGGGCTTGATGTCGTCATCGTCAGACCCCCTTTGGTCTATGGTCCGGAAGTCCGCGCCAATTTTTTGCGACTGTTGGACGCCATTTCAAAGGGTCTGCCGTTGCCGCTTGCAATGGCCTCCGCAAAACGCAGTCTCGTATACGTCGACAACCTCGCAGACGCACTGATGCACTGTGCGAGCGATCCCCGTGCGGCACACCAGTGTTTTCACGTTGCAGACGGTGGCGATCCTAGCGTCGCAGAACTAGTCGAAGCGCTCGGTAAGCATCTGCAAAAACCGGCGCGGCTGTTTCCGGTGCCAGTGAATTGGTTGCGGCTTGTGGGGCGGGTGACTGGTCGATCCGCTCAGATCGATCGGCTGGTCGGCGGCCTGCAGGTTGATACGAATCGAATTCACTCGGTGCTTGACTGGCAACCGCCTATTTCCACCGACGAGGGGCTGGCCGAAACCGCCCGCTGGTATCGATCCACGCATTGAGGGGCGCTGCTGATGTACCTTTCGACCTCCCCTACGTGGGTTGCCGTAATCTTGGTCGCGCTTGGCGCGACATGCGCATGCGCCGCCATCCTGTGGACGCTGCTCCGAAGCGGCATGGCATGGCGGCTTGCTACGGACATCCCGAATGACCGCTCGCTGCACGTCGCGCCGACGCCGCGCGTAGGCGGCTGGGGCATCGTACCTGTGGCCGTAGCGGCGACCTTGCTGCTGGCGCCGAGCCTTTGGTATGCCGCTCTCGGCACCGCCTTCCTGGCGGCGATTTCGCAAATCGACGACCGGCGCGGATTGCCAGCGAGGGTCAGATTTACCGCACATCTGATCGCCGTGATTGGACTAGTGGCACTTTTCCCCGCCGATGCCCCTTGGTGGGTCTTGGTAATTCTTGCCTTTTTGATGATATGGCTGGTTAATCTTTACAATTTTATGGACGGCGCGGACGGACTTGCGGGTGGTATGGCGCTGTTCGGCTTCGCCGGTTACGCAGCTGGTGCGCTGCTTAGCGATCACCCTTTGCCGGGATTGGCATGGTCAGCGACGGCGATCTCGGGTGCCGCCCTCGGCTTCCTGTTGTTCAATTTCCACCCAGCACGCATTTTTCTCGGTGACGCTGGATCGATCTCGCTGGGTTTTCTTGCTGGGGCGCTTGGTTACTGGGGTTGGCGAAGAGGAGTTTGGCCCGTCTGGTTCCCTATCCTCGTGTTCGCACCGTTCATCGCCGACGCCTCGATTACGCTTGCTCGCAGGCTGCTGCGCGGCGAAAAATTTTGGCAAGCGCACCGCGAGCACTACTATCAACGGATGGTGCGTTCCGGGATGGGGCACGCCAGGACAGCTTTGGCGTGGTATGTACTAATGGTAGCTGGCATAATGCTTGCAGTTTGTGCACTTGACCGCTCCGTGATTTTTCAGTCGTGTGTGCTGGCCGTTTGGATCGCCGTTCTCTGCACAGCAGGCGCTTTAGTTGATATGCGCTGGCGTCGTTTCCAATCAACACTGTCCGATAACTGAGGTATGACGCTGATGCTCAGAAACAAGGCCGCCTGGCTCTCTTTCAGCGCTTTCCTTTTCGACTTATGTGCGGTCGCCGCCGCCTGGCTGATCGCATACATCATTCGCTTCAACGGCTTGGTCCCGGAAGACTTCCGAATCGGGGCGATGCACTCGCTCTTCTGGGTTCTGCCGACTTACGGCGTCATGTTCCGTATCTTCGGCTTGTACCGCGGCATGTGGGTCTTTGCGAGCTTGCCGGATCTTGTACGAATATCGAAAGCAGTCGTCGCTGGGGCGCTTGTTGCCATGGTTGTTTCGGTGCTGGTCCAACCTATGCCGATCGTGCCGCGCTCGGTGCTGGTGGTGTCACCGCTATTCCTGTTTCTCGCGATGGGCGGATCACGCGCGCTGTACCGTGCAACCAAAGAGTTCTATCTTTACGGTGGGCTCGTTGCACAGGGTAAGCCGGTTGTCGTACTTGGTGCAGGCAACGCGGGCGCGAATCTCGCGCGTGAGTTATCGCGTTCGAGCGAATGGCGTCTCGTCGGCCTGCTCGACGACGACGTTTCCAAGCACGGGCGTGAGATATATGGCTACAAAGTACTCGGCTCGATAAGCGAATTGCCGCAATTGGCTGAGACGTTGAAGACCGAATACGCAATCATTGCAATTCCTTCCGCCACGGTGGATGTGCAGCGACGTGTAGCGACGCTATGTGTTCGCGCTGGCGTACGGGCGCTCGTGCTGCCTGCGCTCACCGACGTCACGCAAGGTGAGGCGGTTCTGTCTCGCGTGCGACAGATCGACCTCGAAGATTTGCTGGGCCGTGATCCGATCAATATCGATACGCCCCATGTAGAAGCACTGCTGCATGACAGGATTGTGATGGTCACCGGTGCAGGCGGGTCTATCGGTTCCGAACTGTGCCGCCAGATCTTGCGATTCCAGCCGGCTCAACTGATTGCTTACGACTTGTCGGAATTCGCGATCTATCGGCTCACTGAAGAATTGCACGAGCGTTTTCCAGGCGTGTCGGTAATTCCGGTCATCGGCGATGCCAAGGACTCACTCCTGCTCGATCAGGTGATGTCGCGTCACACGCCGCACATCGTATTTCATGCGGCGGCGTATAAACATGTCCCGCTGATGGAAGAGCAGAACGCGTGGCAGGCTGTGCGTAATAACGTGCTTGGCACCTATCGGGTGGGTCGCGCTGCGATTCGTCACGATGTGAAGCATTTTGTGCTGATCTCGACCGACAAGGCAGTCAATCCGACTAACGTCATGGGCGCTAGCAAGCGCTTGGCGGAAATGGCGTGTCAGGCCCTGCAGCAGACCAGTTCGCGCACGCAGTTCGAGACAGTTCGGTTCGGAAACGTACTCGGTAGCGCTGGCAGTGTCATTCCGAAGTTCCAGCAGCAGATTGCGAAGGGCGGCCCCGTCACGGTCACGCACCCCGAGATCACGCGCTTCTTCATGACTATTCCTGAGGCGTCGCAGCTCGTGCTGCAAGCTTCCAGCATGGGGCATGGCGGCGAGATTTTCATCCTCGACATGGGCGAGCCGGTGAAGATCGTCGACCTGGCTCGCGACCTGATTCGCTTGTACGGCTTCAGCGAGGAGCAGATTCGGATCGTGTTTACTGGTCTGCGGCCTGGCGAAAAGCTCTACGAAGAACTGCTGGCTTGCGACGAAACGACGACACGCACACCGCATCCTAAGTTGCGGACTGCGCGCGCGCGCGAAGTGTCGGATGATCTGTTGGACAAGTTGTTGCCGTGGCTTATGCAGCATCGCGTGTTAAACGACGACGAAGTACGCCGAGACCTGCGCCGCTGGGTGCCGGAATATCAACCAGCTACCGCGCCTGCATTGCGTAGTGTCGCACCGGCCACGCGGGTTTCCTAGAACTCGCGATGGCGATTCCAGTTGTTTTCAGGCATTAAAAAAGGTGCTCAATGAACTGCACCCCAAAAGTTGGACACCAATCCAACCTTTGGGGTGTTTTTCATGTGCGCCCAGCATGTGCGCACTCTTGTGGGTGCGAGTCCCACCGTAAGTTGACCACAGCGAACGAAGCGAAGCGCAACTGCGTGAAGGCGACTGAGCGTGGAGCGGAACTGCGAGCCGATGGACAAGAACTCGATAGAAGGCGCGTTCAAGCGGAGCGTTGCCGTCTGTGAGCCGCGGTGACCAGTTTCCGGTCCGCAGTTATCCGTTACACTCTCGCCGTGCTGGTTTTTTGTTAAAAGCAGCGAGCGCACCTCGGAGTTGTACGGAGAAATGATGCTGACAGACATGAAGGTTTCGTTGAAAAAAGTTGCTACCCGGCTTCCGCCGATCGCGCGTCTCTTAGATCAACGCGATACGCTGGTAGCCGCTCTGCGGAGCGCAACTAGCGAACGAGATGAGGCGGTGCTCGAGTATGCGAGAGCCGCGGCGGAGAGTGATCGAGCCACTAAGCAAGTTGCTATTTTGCAAGAGACGCTCGCGCAATACGACGCAAAATTGGTTCGGTTCGGAGAGGGTCCGCCATGGGCGCCCAACGGTCACTTCTATTCGCCGATCGCACCTCAGGAAGAGATAAAAAAAGATGCAGACCGCATCTTCGCGCCATGGCCACGAACCCTGCCGGGGATCGATCTAAGGGAAGACGAGCAGCTTCAATTCCTGGATGTTGTGCGCGGCTTCTATTCCGACCTTCCTTTTAAAGCCGAGAAGGTTGAAGGCTTGCGCTACAACTACGAGAATCAGGCCTACAGCTACTCGGACGGGATCATGCTGAACAGCATGCTTCGATACGCGAAACCGAAGCGGGTCGTCGAGGTAGGCTCCGGACACTCGTCGTGCATGACGTTAGATACAAGTGAGATTTGGCTAGATAACTCGGTCGAGTGCACTTTCATCGAGCCGTACCCAGATCTGCTGCATTCGCTTCTAAAGCCGGGTGATGAAGAGCGCATCTCGATTCTGCCAATCCGGGTTCAAGACGTCGATCTGTCGGTCTTCAAGGCACTAGAAGCGAACGATGTATTGTTTATTGATTCGACACACGTAAGCCGGGTCGGTAGCGACGTAAATCGATTGATCTTTGACGTTTTGCCGACGTTGACCAAGGGCGTCTATGTCCATATCCACGACATAGTTTACCCATTCGAATACTTTAGAGATTGGATCGAAGCCGGTCGCGCTTGGAACGAGGCGTATTTGCTCAGGGCGTTTCTTGAACACAACAGCGATTTTGAGATCGTGATGTTCAACACCTTCATGGAGCACTTCCATGAGGATTATTTCGCCGAACATCTCCCGCTTTGCCTGCTGAATCGCGGGGGAAGCATTTGGCTGCGCAAAAAGGCTTAGGTAGATACTGAGCAGATGTGATGAGCACTGGGCCGCCTTCGGGCGGCTTTTCATTTTGCGACGAACAAAATGAAAAGACCCCGCGCGCCTCTCGGCACATGGGGTCTTTGGCTCCCGGCAACAGAATAGACCTGCTGCCTACAACCGAGCCAGATTCTATCAAATAACTGACCGGCCGCCTCTGAACTGCACCCCCAAAAGTTGGGCACCCGTCCAACGATTTGGGGTGTTTTTTCATGAGCAAGTACAGTGCGCAGTTCAAGCATTCGGTTGTCAAAGACTAACCGGGCGCTATGCGCGCTTGGAGCCAAACCGGCAGTCGCGCAGCAGGTGGCGGCCAGCAGCTTTCGATGGTGGCGCAACAACGGCAAACTCCTGAACAGCGTACTCACGCTAACCTGGTTCGATCAACTGGGCTCCCCCGACGGTCATAACCTCAACCTCCCGAACCGCCCGGTGCGACCTCGTATGCCGGGAGGTGTGGCAGAGGTACGGCCTCTTGGACGTCCCCTATGCCGATTACTACTTCCCCTTCCTCACCACCATCCACCTAGGCGACTTGAACCGCACAATACTCACGTACAGCCAAACATAGGTCACGGCAAACACCACCACAAAACAGAACAGATGCAAAGTATGCCGCCAGAACAACGTCGCCGGCACAACTGCGATCAGACACAGCAACCAAAGATACGGCGACGTCAGCGAGTTCCGCCGCGTCAATTCCCGCGCCGTTCTAGCCCCCACCGCCCAGCGCATCAACCGCTTATAAACCAGCATATGCAGATGCACGCCGTCGGGAATCCCAGGCGACATCCCGCGAATGAACTTCTTCCGGTAGATCGAGAAGCAGGTCTCGAAGATCGGGTACATGAAAAGCAGCACCGGATACCACGCCGACACATCGCGATTGCGCATCACCAGCATGATCGACAGCTCGGCGAGCATGAAGCCGATGAAATACGCGCCACCGTCCCCAAGAAAAATCAGCCCCGCCGGAAAATTCCAGATGAAGAAGCCGAGCACCGCGCCCATCATCATGAACGACGCCGACAGCACGATCGGATCCGACACCTGGAACGCCACATAAGCGAGCGAAGCGAACATCATGAACGCGACCATCGACGCGAGGCCATTGAAGCCGTCGATGATATTGATCGCGTTGGCGAGCGCCGCGACGGCCAGCACGGTGACCGCGCAGGAGATCACCGCATACGAGAGCAGAAAGTCGAGCGGCGGCACGCTGATGCGCGTGACAGCGATATCCAGCAGGAAATAGGCGAGGGCGGCGGCAGCCATGGTGCAGACGAGCCGCGCGAGCGGCGACACGCGCTTGGTCAGATCTTCAACTAATCCCGAGCCGAACGCCGGCATGCCGCACGCGATCAGCCCCAGAATGCCTCCCGACACCGCGGGATACGCATGATGCAACTGCACGGCGGACACGATCAACCCGACCAGAATCCCAACACCGCCGATACGTGGCACCGGGCACATGGAATTTCTGCACGCCGGCCAGATCGGTATCGGTGGAGAATTTTTCATGCAGATGCGCATAGCGCACGATCAACAGCGTGATCAGCAGTGAAACGAGAAAGCCGAGCGCAAAACTAAGCATGAAAGTGGGCCTGAGCGAAGACGCCGAATTAT
>NZ_JALQCK010000007.1:0-279748 GCF_030464835.1 Paraburkholderia sp. WS6 | reverse complement strand
GTGCCTGTGCCTGTGCCTGTGCCTGTGCCTGTGCCTGTGCCTGTGCCTGTGCCTGCAGATTCTCGCTCTCGCTCACCCTCGCCCGTAGCAGCAATTGGACCTTCCGCCGCAACTGCAGCCACCGCCGCCGCGCGCTGCGCGAACGCGCGCGTGGCGGCCGGCGGAATGCTTGAGTGATCGACGATCCAACGCACGCGTCTCGGCGCGGCGGCATCCACGCTCAGCAGTCCCTCGGCGCCGAACACCGTTTCTTCAACCGCCGCCGCATCCGCGACGCACAGCAGCACCGCCTCGCACCGCGAGGCCAGTTCGCGCGGTGTATCGACCACCTTGGCCCCGTCCGCCAGCAACGCTTCCGCCTTGGCCCGCGTGCGATTCCAGACATGCACGGTATGCCCCGCGCGCAGCAGATGCCGGATCATCGGCGCGCCCATCAGACCGGGACCGCAAAAACCAATTTCCACTTTCAAGCCTCGTCAGGTTTCAGATTGAGTTGCGCGGACATCATAACGGCCCCTCCCCGCCGCGGCATATCGGGCACGCGATGTGCGGAATGACCCGCTCACGCGCGGGACATGGGGGACGTCAACGGCGATCCATTGCCTATACTTTTTTTGCACACCAACGAAGGTCAAAGGAGGAAGTTCATGTCAGAACATGTTTACAAACAAATCGAACTGACCGGCTCATCGACCAAATCGATCGACGACGCAATCAGTACCGCAATTACAAAAGCGTCGAAGACGCTGCGCAATTTGCACTGGTTCGAGGTAACGGAAACGCGGGGCCAGATCGAAAACGACAAGGTCGCCTACTGGCAGGTGACTATCAAGGTCGGTCTGCGCATCGACTAGCGCTTCGCCTGAAACATCTCCGACACATAATCCGAAGCAAAAAAAAGCTGCGTCCGTACTGGACGCAGCGTCTTAAAGCAGCGGTTGCTGAGACCGCCGCCTGGTCGATGGCGACCCCGTCGATCGCGACCCGGTCAATCGCGACCCGATCATTCCTGACCCGGTCAATAGTCACGCGATTCGCTCCCGACGACCGCGC
This sequence comes from Paraburkholderia sp. WS6, assembly GCF_030464835.1. Classification (NCBI taxonomy): domain Bacteria; kingdom Pseudomonadati; phylum Pseudomonadota; class Betaproteobacteria; order Burkholderiales; family Burkholderiaceae; genus Paraburkholderia; species Paraburkholderia sp. WS6. The sequence continues at coordinate 278,695 of NZ_JALQCK010000007.1, read as the reverse complement.
GAGCCGGATTACTTCGGCAGCGAACCGTCCACGCCTTCCACATACCAGTTCAGGCGTTGCAGTTCCGGATCGGTCAGCGTCTTGCCTGCCGGCACCTTCACCGCGCCGGACTGATCCTTGATCGGGCCCGTGAACACGTCCCACTTGCCGCCGGCCAGTTCATCGCGCTTCGCCGCCACCTGCTTCTGCGCATCAGCCGGAATCGCCGACGTGTTCAGGTCTTCAAGATTGACAGCCTTCTGCGGAATGCCCCACCACACCGGATCGTTCTTCCACTTGCCGTCCAGCACCTGCTGAATAGCCGCGTTGTAATACACGCCCCAGTGCGCGACCACCGAACCGAGGTGCGCCTCAGGACCGAACTTCTTCATGTCCGAATCCCAACCGAACGCATGCACGTGCTTTTCCGAGGCGGTCGCGAGCGTCGCGCTCGAATCCGTGTTCTGCAGCAGCACATCGGCACGCTGCCCGATCAGCGTTTCAGCGGCCTGCTTTTCCTTGCCCGGATCGAACCAGCTATTGATCCAGATGACCTTGGTGTGGATCTTCGGATTCACCGAACGCGCGCCGAGCGTGTACGCGTTGATGTTGCGGATCACTTCAGGAATCGGCACCGATGCGACAAAGCCGAGCGTGTTGGTCTTCGTCACATAGCCCGCAGCGACGCCTGCCAGGTAGGCGCCCTGGTACATGCGCACGTCATAGGTGCCGAAATTCGGCGCTTTCTTGTAGCCGGTTGCGTGCAGGAACACCGTGTCCGGGAAGTCCTTTGCGACCTTCAGTTCGAAGTCCTGGTAGCCGAAGCTCGAACCGATGATGATCTTGTTGCCCTTGTTCGCCAGATCGCGGAACACACGTTCCGAGTCGGCCGATTCCGGCACGTTCTCGATGCGGGTGATCTTGATCTTGTTGCCGAACTTCGCTTCGGCTTCCTTCGAGCCCTGATCGTGCGCGAAAGTCCAGCCGGCGTCGCCCGGATTGCCGAGGTAGACGAACGCGACGCCCGGTGCGTCGGCCGCTTGAGCGGTTTGCACGAGCGGCGCGGCAAGCGCCAGGGAGGCCGCACCCCATGCGAAGGCGGTCAGCAGATTTCTTCTCTTCATGTTTTCTCCTGTCGTGTTTGTCGATTGATTTGAAACGTGTGATCGGTCATATGAAGCGACAAGCGTGTCATCCCGCCGAGAAAAACGGCTTGCCAAGCGACGCCGGTGCATTCAGACGAATCGTGTTCGGGTTGCGCGAAATCAGCACGAGCACGACGACGGTCGCGACGTACGGCAGCATCGCCAGAAATTGCGTCGGCACCGGCACGCCGATGGCCTGAGCGTAAAACTGCAGACCCGTCACGGCCCCGAACAGCAACGCGCCGATCAGCAGACGCCCCGGGCGCCATGTCGCGAACACCACCAGCGCGAGCGCGATCCAGCCGCGGCCCGACGTAAGCTGCTCCTGCCACAAGTGCAGGTTGACGATCGAGTAATAGCCGCCAGCGAGACCCGCCATGCCGCCGCCGAAGGCCACCGCGCCGTAACGCACGCCGACCACCGGAAAGCCGACCGAGTGCGCCACTTGCGGCGATTCGCCGACCGAACGCAGCACGAGGCCCGCACGCGTGCGATACAGGAACCACCAGATCACCGCGAACATCAGGAACGCGAGGTAATCGAGCGGCGTGAGGCTGAAAAGCGCGGGTCCGAGCACCGGAATCTTCGAGAAACCCGGAATGGTCCACGTGTCGATCGTGGCGCGCACCGCGGCCGACGTGTACGGCTTGCCGACATAGGCTGACAGGCCAATGCCGAAGATCGTCAGCGACAGGCCGGTGGCGACCTGGTTAGCAAGCATGGTCAGCGTGAGGAACGCGAACAGCAGTGACATCGCGAGACCCGCGACGATCGCGGCGACCACACCGAGCCACGGGTTGCCCGTAATGGCGGTGACCGCGTAGCCGGTCACCGCGCCCATCAGCATCATGCCTTCAACGCCGAGGTTGAGAACGCCCGACTTCTCGGTGACGAGTTCGCCCGCGCCCGCGAACATCAGCGGGATCGCGGCGGTGACGGCGCTCGAGGTAAGCGCGCTGGCTTGTTGAATATCCATGGAGATCCGCCGGGAAAATCAGTGGGCTTGCGCGGCGGCGGAGCGCCGGCGCACGCGGTAGTTCACGAACAGGTCGGCACCCAGCAGGCAGAACAGCAGCAGCCCCTGGAACACGCCGGAGAGCGCCTGCGGCAATTGCATCGAGGTCTGCACCGCTTCGCCGCCGAGGTACAGCAGCGCCATCAGCAAGCTCGCGAGCACGATACCGACCGGATGCAGCCGTCCCACGAACACGACGATGATCGCGGTGAAGCCGTAGCCCGGCGACCATGTCGCCTGCAACTGGCCGATCGGACCAGCGATCTCGCCCATCCCGGCGAGACCTGCCAGACCGCCGCTGATCAGCAACGACGTCCAGATGGTTTTCTTGTCCGAGAACCCGGCGTAGCGCGCGGCAAGCGGTGCGAGACCGCCGACGTTCATCCGGTAGCCCGCGAAGCTCTTGCGCATGAAGAGCCACACGCACGGAATCGCGATCAGCGTGATGAACACGGACGCGTTCAGCCGCGTGCCGCGCAGCCATTTCCAGTGCCAATCGCCGGAAAATGTCGGGTACAACGCGTCGCCGCTGAACATCTCCGAGAGCGGGAAGTTCATGCCCTGCGGATCGCGCCACGGGCCGCTCACCAGATAGATCAGCAACTGCGTGGCCACATACGTGAGCATCAGGCTGACGAGAATCTCGTTGGTGTTGAAGCGGCTTTTCAGGAGCGCGGGAATCGCGGCCCACGCCATGCCGCCGAGCACGCCGGCGATCATCATGGTCGGCAGAATCCACCAGCCGGTGGCCTGATCGAAATAGATCGCGACACCGCTGGCGGCGATGCCACCAAGCAGCATCTGCCCTTCAGCACCGATGTTCCAGACGTTGGCGCGATAACCGATCGCGAGGCCGAGGCCGATCAGGCACAAGGGCGAAGCCTTCAGCAGCAGTTCGGACCAGCCGTTCACGCTGGAAAGCGGTTCGATGAAAAACGCGTGCATGGCTTCGAGCGGATCACGGCCGACCAGGCTGAAGATCAGGAAGCCGATCACAAGCGTGAGCAACGCGGCGATCAGCGGCACGGCGATCTGCATCGTGCGCGAGGGCGTCGTGCGTGCTTCGAGTCGATACGGAAGAATCATGGGAGCGTGTGCTTATGTGAGTGCTTATATCTGGTTCTGGTGCTTATGGGCCTTTAGCGTCGATCAGCTAGCCGATCGCGCATCGATCTGTTCAGGCATGCGCCGGCTGTTCCGCCGACGGCGCCGCGCCCTCGCGGTCGCCGAACAGGCCCGCCATCCAGCGGCCGATTTCTTCGGCATTGGTCGCCCCCGTGGCACGCACCGGCGAGAGTCTGCCGCCGGCCAGCACCGCGATGCGATCGCAGATGTCGAACAACTCCTCCAGTTCTTCGGAGATCACCAGAATCGCCACGCCGCGGGCGGACAGGTCGAGCAACTGCTGACGAATAAACGCTGACGCGCCGACGTCGACGCCCCAGGTCGGCTGCGCGACCACCAGCACCTTGGGCGCCTGCAGAATCTCGCGGCCCATGATGTATTTCTGCAGATTGCCGCCGGAGAGGCTTTGCGCCAACGCTTCCGAGCCTCCACAACGCACGTCGAAGGCTTCGATGCAACGCTTGGCGAAGGCACGCATAGCGCCCGCCTTGATCCAGCCGGAATTCACCATCTGCTGACGATGCGCGGTGAGCAGCGCGTTTTCCGACAAGGTCATCGCCGGCACTGCGCCGCGGCCGAGGCGCTCTTCCGGCACGAAACCAAAACCGAGCGCGCGCCGGCCGCCTGCGCCGAGGCGCCCTGCCGCCTTGCCGCAGATCGTGACCGCATCGGCACGCGTGCCGCGCTTTTCACCCGAAAGCGCCGACAGCAATTCGGCCTGGCCGTTGCCCGACACACCCGCAATGCCGAAGATCTCGCCCGCATGCACGCCGAACGACACGTTGTTGAGCGACGTGCCGAACGGATCGTCACTTTCCACCGACAACTGCTTCACGTCGAGCAGCACCGCACCCGGCGTGTGTTCACGGCGCGTGTAATCCGGCAGCGAATGGCCGACCATCAACTGCGCAAGCGACGCATGCGTTTCTTCTTTCGGCTTCACGTGACCGGTCACGCGGCCGCCGCGCATCACCGTGGCGGTGTCGCACAGTTCCTGGATTTCGTCGAGCTTGTGGCTGATGTAGAGGATGCTGCAACCTTCCGCCGCGAGACGCCGGAGCGTTTCGAAGAGCTTGCGGACCGCTTGCGGCGTGAGCACCGAAGTCGGTTCGTCCATGATCAGGAGACGCGGATTCTGCAGCAGGCAGCGCACGATCTCGACGCGCTGACGCTCGCCCACGGTCAGGCTATGCACGTGACGTTGCGGGTCGATGTCGAGGCCGTAGTCGGCGGAGACTTCGCGGATGCGTTTCGAGAGTGTCTTCAGATCGAAGGGTTCGTCGAGCGCGAGCGCGATGTTTTCGCCGACCGTGAGCGTCTCGAACAGCGAAAAATGCTGGAACACCATGCCGATGCCGAGCTTGCGCGCCGCCGCCGGGCTCGCGATCTCGACCGGCTGGCCTTCCCATTGGATCTCGCCGGCGTCGGGCCGCACCGCGCCGTAGATGATTTTCATCAGCGTGCTTTTGCCGGCGCCGTTTTCGCCGAGCACGGCATGGATTTCACCCGGCGCGACGATCAACGTGACGTCGTCGTTGGCGCGTACGGCCGGGTACTGTTTGGTGATGCCCTGAAGCATCAACCGGGGCGCCGCCTGTTCCGGCCTGTTTGCCGGCTGCGCGGCGGCGCCGTCGCTATAAGAAGAGTCGCTCATGTGATTCCGTAGTACGTCAGAGACTGCCGGTCGCAGCGCGTCCGCCCGCCCTGTCAGCAGACGATCCGTCACCACAACCGGATGACAATACCTAAATCGACCGGCTCAGTCGAGCCGTCAAAATTCCCCGCAAACCCCCGTCGCAGCGTGCTCTGCGGGTATCCCACTCTTGACGTGGTTTTGTGTTCATATTAAAAGCCATATATACCCACGCCCGTTCGATCAGCCAGAACATATATTTCGGAGAAGTCATGAGTCAGCAACGCGAGGCGATCGATACGTATCTATTACGCGTCTTGCACACCCTGTTGATGGAACGCAGCGTCACGCGCGCGGCCGTCAAACTGAATCAATCGCAACCCGCCATCAGCGCGGCCTTGCGCCGTTTGCGCGACATCACCGGCGACCCGCTGCTGGTGCGCGGCAAATCCGGCATGGTGCCGACCGAGTACGGCCTGCGCCTGCTCGAACCGGTGCAAAACGCGCTGCGCGAGATCGAACGCATCAAGTTCCAGCAGCACAACTTCGATCCCGCCACGTCCATTCGTTGCTACCGGATCGGCTGCCCGGACTACCTGAACGTGCTGTTCGTGCCGACGGTGGTGGAACGCTTTCGTCAGGCCGCGCCGAACGCGACGCTCGAGTTTCACTCGCTCGGGCCGGCGTTCGACTACGAACTCGCGCTCGAGGACGGCAAGCTCGACATCGTGGTCGGCAACTGGCCGGAACCGCCGGAGCAATTGCACCTGTCGAACCTGTTCGTCGATCAGATCGTCTGCCTGATGAGCAACGCGCATCCGTTCGCCAAACGTGGCGGGTTGACGCTCGACCAGTACCTGAACGCCCCGCATCTTGCGCCTACTCCTTACTCGGTGGGCCAACGCGGCGCGATCGACGTGCATCTCGCGCGCGAACGGTTAAAGCGTCACGTGGTCGTCACGTTGCCGTACTTCAATCTGGCGCCTTACGTGCTGATCAAGTCCGATCTGATCTTCACGACGACGCGCCTGTTTGCCGACTACTACGCCAAGTTTCTGCCGCTGACCGTGGTGCCCGCGCCGCTCGATTTCCCGCCGATGCAGTACTACCAGTTGTGGCACGAGCGCGTGCATTACTCCGACGAAGTGCGCTGGCTGCGCAGTCTGGTTGCCGAGGCGACCAAGACGTTGATCGACAAGCCTTAATCTTTGCTATGTGCTCTATCGGCATCCAGTCTTTGTGGATGCCGATAGAGCTGCTTCTTCTACTTCGCCCTTACGCCATCATCAGGCTGCCGCTTCGTAAAGCGTCTTTGCCAACCGGTTGTGCTGCTCGATGACCGGTCCGAGTTCCAGCGTCGTCAATTGACCATTTTTCACCACCACCTTGCCGCCGATCACGCTATGGCTTACCTGCGACGGCGCGCAGAACACCAGTGCCGCGACCGGATCGTGCAACGCGCCCGCAAACAGCGGCTGACGCAGATCGAAGGACACGAAATCCGCCGCCATGCCCGGCGCCAGTGCGCCGATGTCGTCGCGATTCAGCACCTTCGCGCCGCCTAACGTCGCGATCTCCAACGCTTCACGCGCGGTCATCGCATCCGGCCCGAAACCGACCCGCTGCAGCAACAGCGCCTGGCGCACTTCGGCGACCATTTGCGCGCCGTCGTTCGACGCCGAACCGTCGACGCCCAGGCCCACCGGCACCCCGGCGAGGCGCATCCGCTTGACCGGCGCAATCCCCGACGCCAATCGCATATTCGAACACGGGCAGTGCGCAACGCCGGTGCCGGTGCGGGCGAACAGCTCGATGCCCGCGTCGTCGAGTTGCACACAGTGCGCGTGCCACACATCGTGACCGACCCAGCCGAGGTCTTCCGCATATTCGGCCGGCGTCATGCCGAACTTCTCGCGGCTGTACGCGATGTCGTTGACGTTCTCCGCCAGGTGCGTGTGCAGCGACACACCATAGTGCCGCGCCATCACCGCCGATTCGCGCATCAGATCGCGACTCACCGAGAACGGCGAGCACGGCGCGACCACGACACGCAGCATCGCGTAGCGTCCTTCGTCGTTGTACGTCTCGATCAGCCGCTGCGTGTCCTTCAGGATGTCCGCTTCACGCTCGACCACCGAATCCGGCGGCAAGCCGCCGTCCTTCTGCCCCACGCTCATGCTGCCACGCGCTGCATGAAAACGCATGCCGATCCGCTCTGCCGCGACGATGCTGTCGTCGAGGCGGCTGCCGTTCGGGTAGATGTACAAATGGTCGCTCGAGGTCGTGCAACCGGACAGCAACAGCTCGGCCATCGCCGTCAAGGTCGAGACTTCGATCATCTCCGGTGTGAGGTTCGCCCACACCTTGTAGAGGTTGGTCAGCCAGCCGAATAGCTCGGCGTTCTGCGCGGCCGGAATCGCGCGCGTCAGGCTCTGATACATATGGTGATGCGTGTTAACCAGCCCTGGAATCACCAGGTGGCCGCGCATGTCCAGCACTTCGTCGGCGGTTTGCGGCAATTCCGCCGTCGGTCCGACCGCGACAATGCGGTTGTCCTCGATATACATGCCGCCGTCGCGCAGTTCGCGCCGGGCGCCGTCCATCGTGACCAGCACATTCGCGTGCTTCACCAGCATCGTTTTCTTAGGCTTGTTTGTCTTGATAGCCGCCTGCTCCATCGTCATTCGTTTCTCCGCTTCATTGCTTTCGTGCAAAGCCGTTCGAACGCGATGGGACGGCACGCCAACCGTGCCGCCGCGTCCCGTTGAACGCCGTTGGCCCGGTTACCCAGCGTATTTCCGCCGTCTTCGGGGTGTGCCGCGCTTCACTTGTGTTTGCTGCGGCGCACGGGTGTAACCTTCAACGGTCAAAATAATGCTGACAACTCGCGCCAGTGCGATACCCAACCTCACGCTGTCGATATAGTGGGCCTTTTTTGGCGCCGGTACGATCCGCCAGTGAATGAAATGCACGGCAATAGTCGAATGAATCGACTCAAAGTGGCTTTCAACAGGCTGTCTGTCATGCGCCAGGTATTATCTTTCCTATCTCGCGCGCGCTGACGTGAACATCCTTTTTACAATGGCTGCCACGGCGCTCGCTTCAATTCGCCGACGGGTATGTAGCCACTGACGTGGAGCCTCGATCCGCCGCAACGTATTCTGGATCGGGCCGCCGCCGAAACCTCGCATTCACATAAGGAAAATTGCGAATGGGAAAGCTCACTACCCACGTGCTCGACACCGCGAACGGCCGTCCCGGCGCGGGCATCAAGGTCGAACTCTTCGCGCTCTCCGGCAACACCCGCCGCGCGCTCAAAACCACCACCACCAATGACGACGGCCGCTGCGACCAGCCGCTGCTCGAAGGCGACGCATTGGTCCCTGGCGAATACGAACTCGTGTTCGGCGCCGGCGACTACTTTGCATCGATCGGCACGAAAGTGCCGGAGCCGCGTTTTGTCGATCGCGTCGTGTTGCGCTTCGGCGTGGCCGATGCCGGTGCGCACTATCACGTGCCGCTCCTGGTATCGCCGTGGTCGTACAGCACCTATCGGGGCAGCTAAGCCGAACGGAGCGTATCGATAGGCGTTGGAGGAAGACGAGGTTGAAGTCGCGCTGTATTTGCGAGCGCGCCCGATTGCACTGTGCGGATCTTTGGAGACACCCGCGAAGCGCAATCGAACGCGAGCGACTCGACCCGAAGTTCCAATAAAAAACGGCGCTGTGCGAACTGAGCGCACCGCGTCTCTCACCCCGCAGTCTGCGCAGCGACACCGTGCATGCCGACGACCCGTCAGCCGGGTCACCGAAGGCGTAATCAAGGCACAAGCGTCGTTGCGCGTACAACGAATCAGAAGTGGAGGAGTTTCATGGAAGGCTTTATCACTGACTGGCTGAACCTGGCTTTGCGCTGGTTCCACGTCATCGTCGCCATCGCCTGGATCGGCGAATCGTTCTATTTCGTCGCGCTCGACAACAGCCTGAAACCGCCTACGGACCCGAACCAGCGCAAGCGCGGCGTGTTCGGCGAGTTGTGGCACGTGCACGGCGGCGGCTTCTACAACATGCAGAAGTACACCGTCGCGCCGCCGGAAATGCCGGACGACCTGCACTGGTCCAAGTGGCCGTCGTACACCACGTGGCTGTCGGGCGCGAGCCTCTTCACGGTGCTGTATCTGCTCTCGCCGTCCACGTACCTGATCGACAAGAACGTGCTCGACATGGGCCCGGTGGTCGCGGTTGCTTCGGCACTCGGCTTCCTCGCCGCAGGCTGGATCGTGTACGACTCGCTGTGCCGTTTGCTCGGCAATAAAGACAAGGTGCTCGGCATCTGCGTCGGCATTTATGTGGTGATCGCGGCGTACCTCGCGTGCCATATCTTCGCGGGCCGTGCGGCTTACCTGATCATGGGCGCGATGCTGGCAACGATCATGTCGGCGAACGTGTTCTTCGTGATCATCCCGGGTCAGCGCAAGATGGTTGCCGCGATGCTCAAGGGCGAAACGCCGAACCCGATCTACGGCAAGCGCGGCAAGCAACGTTCGGTGCACAACACGTATTTCACGCTGCCGGTGGTGTTCGCGATGCTGTCGAACCACTATGCGATGACGTATACGAATCGGTACAGCTGGGTCGTGCTCCTGATGATCATGCTGGCCGGCGCGCTGATTCGCCAGTTCTTCGTGATGCGTCACCGTGGCCAGGTGCTGTGGTACTTGCCGCTGGTGGGTATCGTGCTGATGTTCGCCGCCCTCTTCTCGACGATGCCCAAGCCGATCGTGCCGCAAGCGCAGGCCGCGAACGCGCCGACGGTCAAGGTGGCCGATATCGCGCCGGTGCTGCAACAGCGCTGCGTGGCATGCCACTCCGCCCATCCGACGATGATGGGCAGCGCCCCGGCTGGCGTGTTGCTGGATACGCCGGACGAGATCTCGCAGAACGCGCAGCGGATCTACCAGCAGGCCGTGACCTTGAAGGCGATGCCGCTGGGCAACGTCACGCACATGACCGACGACGAGCGGATGAAGATCGCCGCGTGGTTCGAAGGCGGTGCGGTGAAGTAAGGCGCTGGCCGGGTGTTGCGCCCGGCTTCGCAAAGCATGAAGCGGGCTTTTCGCGTGAGCGGGAAGCCCGTTTTTTTGTTGGTCATTCGGTTCGGACGGCTTGTCAGAATGACAAGGGAAGTTGTAGCCCGTGAGACACAAAACCATAAGAACAAATTGTGTCTCATGGGCTACAACATGGCTAAAATCTACCGATTTGACGCTCCGGGGCTACAAATGACCAATCTCGCTGACGTATCGAACATGCTGAAGACCGTTCGGCGCGAAAGTCACCTGTCTCAAGAGGAATTGGCGCGTCGCGCGTATGGAAACGCTGGCCAAAAACGATATGAGCGTGTCGGTGCTCGTGCGCCTGCTCGAAGCGGCTGGCTACGACCTCAAGTTCGTCGCGCACGGCCACGGGCGGACACTCGAAGATATCCTGGCTGAACAACGCATGCCGGACGCGGACTCATGAGGCTCGACGTACGAGCTTGCGTCCCGCAGTGCGAAATAGTCCGCATATGAAAAAAAGCCCACAGCGTGCACTGTGGGCTTTTTTATAACCAATTTACTCAACGCACTACGCTAAGGCAGCGACCTCAAACGGTCACCGCGCTCAACGCATCTTCAGTCAGCCAGAGCGACTCGGCCAGATCCTGCTCGTTCAGGTTCAACCCGTCGCCGCCACGATCGACGACGATAAAATCGGTCACGTCGCCCAATGCGATCAGCGGATGGTGCCAGACGCCCTTCGCATAGTTCACACCTTGCCAGCCGCTCGTCACGAACGCGCGAATCTGCTTCGGGTCCAGCTCGCCAGCCGGGGCCACGACCACCAGATACGGCTTATCGTTCAGCGGCACGAAGGCCTGGCTGCCCAGCGGATGACGTTCGAGCATCTTCACTTCGAACGGCAACGTGCGCGGCTGACCGCGAAACAGGTTCACCAGCGTGCGGCCGTTCTCGTCGGTCACGTCCACTTTCGCAAGGTCGTGATAGCGGATCGTGGTGCCGAGGTTGATCGGAATCTGCTTCGCGCCTTCGAGTTCGACCACGTCGCCGAATGCGGCGAACGCTTCCTTCGTCAACGGTTCGATCGCCAGCGTTTTCATGATGCGAGCGTGCCCCACAGACGCAGACGCGATACGCCGCCGTCCGGAATGATGTTGAAGCGCACGTGCGTGACCGGACCCAATGCGGCGATTTCGCTTTCGAAATAGTGCTGGTTGTCCATCTCCAGCTTCTGTTCACCCAGCAGCACCGGCCAGAACATGGCTTGCGTGATCAGCGAGCTGTCCGTGCCGCCCGTCACATACGCGGCCTGGATCGAGCAACGGTCCGGATAATTGCCCTTGAAGTGAGCCGTATCGACTTCGATCTTCCTGATCACGCCCGGTTGCGCCAGGGCGACGATCGCCCAGTCGTTGCCCGGTTCACGGCGGCGACGCGTTTCCCAGCCGTCGCCCATGTTCACGCCGCGGCCCGGCATCAGAATCGTCGATGCAGCGCCGAAGTGCTGGTTGTTCGCCGCGACCAGATACGCGCCGTTTTCCATCGCGGCCAGATCGAACTGCTCGGTGCGGCTTGCGCCTGCCCAGTCGACTTGCGGCTGGCCATACACACGCAGACGCGCAATACCGCCGTCCGGGTAAATGTTCACGCGCAGGTGCGTGTAGGCGTTCGCGTCGCTGACTTCGTGATAGTGGTGGCTGTTGCCTTGCAGCGTGGTCGACGGGACGATTTCGGTCCATTGCGTCGACTGGTTCGGCACGCCGTCCACGACGCGCGCAGCCTCAACCGAAGCCGCTGGCGGGAAGTTGCCCGTGAAGTGGCTGGTGTCGAGGTCGAGACCCTTGATCACGCCCGGACGCGCGAGCTTCACGACGCACCAGTCGTAACCGTTGGCGCGCTTGCGGCGCGTTTCCCAGCCGTCCATCCACTTGCCGTTGTCGTCGTACTTGCCCGGAATGAAGACGGCCGGCTCCGGATTCAGCATGCGTTCCTTCGGTGCGAAGAAATCGTCGCTGGCCTCGAGCGCCTGCGCGCCCAGACGCGGGTCCGCCAGGTTCACATAGCGGCGCGTGAATTCCGGTGCGTTGGGGTCGAGAATCGGGAGTGCCATCTTTGTCTTCCTTAATGTTTGTTGGTACTGAAAAAACGTTTCGGTTCGAGGTCCGCGACGCGTAGTTGAAGCCTTACGCGTCGATCAGGTCGTCGAGCCGGAAACGTGCGATGCGGTAGATCTGATCGAGGCTCGCGCGCAATTCGTCGGCGCGGCTATTGTTCACGCGCGCCTCGAAGTTCGCGATGATGCCGTGGCGGTCGTAGCCGCGCACCGCGAGGATGAACGGAAAGCCGAACTTCTCGCGATAGGCGCTGTTCAACGCCAGCAGCCTGTCGAATTCTTCCTGCGTGCACTGGGCAAGGCCCGCGCCGCTCTGCTCTCGCGTGGATTCGGCCGTCAGCTCGCCGCGCACGGCAGCCTTGCCGGCGAGCTCCGGGTGGGCGTTGATCAACGCCAGTTGCTTCTCTTCGCCCGCAGTCTCGACGATGTTCGACATCTTGCTGTGCAGTTCGTCGATGCTGGCAAACGGCCGTTGCTGCGCGGCAATTTCCGCGACCCACGGCGAGTGCTCGAAAATGCCCGACAGCGCTGCGACGAACGCGTCGGTCGAGGTGCTGTTGAGTTGATCCAGAGTGTATTGCATCGCCTTCATGCCGCTGCCCCGCGGTTGTTTTGTTGGTAAGGGTGATGTTCGCGCCAGTGACGCGCGATATCGACGCGCCGCGTCACCCACACGCGATCGTGCTGTTCGATATGGTCGAGGAAACGTTGCAGCGCGCGGAAGCGCCCCGGACGGCCGAGCAGACGGCAGTGCATGCCGATCGACAGCATCTTCGGTGCTTCGTCGCCTTCTTCGTACAGCACGTCGAATGCGTCGCGCAGGTACGTGAAGAAATGGTCCGCGGTGTTGAAGCCTTGCGGGCTTGCAAAGCGCATATCGTTCGTGTCGAGCGTGTACGGCACGATCAATTGCGGGCTCTTGGCTCCGCCCGTCACTTCGACATCCATCCAGAACGGCAGATCGTCGCCGTAGTAATCCGAGTCGTACAGGAAGCCGCCGTATTCGGCGACCAGACGATGCGTGTTGGGGCTGTCGCGACCGGTGTACCAGCCGAGCGCGCGCTCGCCGGTGATGCGCTCGATCGCTTCCATTCCGAGGCGCATGTGTTCCGCCTCTTTTTCCGGCGACACGTCCTGATAGTGAATCCAGCGATAGCCGTGACAAGCGATCTCATGGCCGAGCTCGACGAAAGCGCGGCCCAGGTCAGGATGCCGTTCGATCGCCATGCCGACGCCGAACACCGTGAGCGGCAGGCCACGTTTTTCGAATTCGCGCAGGATGCGCCACACGCCTGCCCGCGAGCCGTATTCGTAGATCGACTCCATGCTCATGTGACGGGACGGATACGACGCCGCGCCGACGATTTCCGACAGAAACTGTTCCGAGCCCGGATCGCCGTGCAGCACGCAGTTCTCACCGCCCTCTTCGTAGTTCAGGACGAATTGCACCGCGACGCGCGCTCGACCCGGCCAGTTCGCCTGCACCGGGTGGCGGCCGTAGCCGATCAGATCGCGTGGATAGTTCGAGTCGAGTGGCATGGTTTGACGAAAGCGTGGAGACGGACCGTAAAATTCGCGCGGCACTCACGTGACATGCACGTGGGATTGCGTGCGTTCTGCATGCGGGTGTGTGCGTTTGCCTTGCAAGCAGGCCGGCCGGCGCAGGCGGAAACAGCCCTGAAAAAGCGGCACCAGAAGCATCAGCAAAACAGCATTCAGGTACCAGCGCCGAGTGGGACCAGTGTAGCGAAAACACCCGGGTGCGCCCATACACCCGGGCAGATAGTGCGTGTCAGACTGGATGTATGTGCGAAGCCGGCCCCTCCGGGCGTTCCGTGGTGTTTACCCGCAGTAAACCACTCGAATTTGCACTTTCCGTGGCGCTTGCGGCCGAACCACGCGGCGGCGGCGGATTTGGGTCCGCATCGGTCGGACAGAAGGCTTCCAGTGCGCCGTCGTAACGCTTGGCCAGCGGCCGCGCATAGTCGCCCCGCTTGGCTGTCGACAGCCGCAGCGCGACCAGCGCCTCGGTCCATTTGACCGCCGCCGTCACGCCCTCGATCACCGGCGCGCCCAACGCATCTTCGATCTCCGCGCACAATTCGGCCATGCCGGCGCAACCGAGCACGATCGCGTCCGAACCGTCCTCCTCCAGCGCGCGCCGGCATTCGTCGAGGATGATGCGGCGCGCCGCCGAGCCGGGCTTGTCGAGATCGAGTACGGCGACGTCGGTCGCGCGGACGTTGCGGCAAAAGCGCTTCATGCCGTAGCGCTCGGCGAGATGCCACGCCATGCCACAGGTACGCGCCAGCGTGGTCACCACCGAAAACCCGGGCGCCAGCACGCTTGCGGCGTGCATCGCAGCCTCGGCGATGCCGATCACCGGACCGCGCGCCAACTCGCGCGCCGCGTATAAACCGGGGTCGCCAAAGCAGGCGATCACGTACCCGTCGCAGCCCTCACGTTCGCCGGCGATGACTTCGGCCAGCAAACCGGGTGTCGCGAGCGCTTCGTCGTAATAGCCTTCGATAGATGGCGGCCCCATTGTCGGATTGACCGCGATCACTTCGGTGCCGGGCGCGGCGACATCACGTGCGCAGCGGCCCATCGCCTCGGTCATGCGTTGCGTCGTATTCGGATTGATCAGTTTGATGCGCATAGCGACTCCTGTTGCGGCACTGACTCAGCGAGCCAGCACGCGGTAAAACACTGCACCCAATGCAGCCCCGATGAACCACGAGAAATTGGCCAGCCCGTCGAGCGTCGGCACCATCACGCAGATCACGGCGATGACCGCAGCCGGCAACAATGCAGCCACCGCGCGGTAGTTGACCCCGTTTTTGTACCAGTACGAGCCGCTCGGCGAGACCGAGTAAAGATCATCGAGTACGATCTTTTGACGTTTCACGAGGAAATAATCAACGATCAGGACACCATACAACGGTCCAATGAAACTGCCCAGTACGTCAAGCGTGTAGTGAATCACGGCCGGATTGTTGAACAGGTTCCACGGCGTGATGAAAATCGACGCCACCGCCGCGAGCATGCCGCCCGCACGCCAACTGATCAGACGCGGCGCGACATTCGAGAAGTCGAAGGCCGGCGACACAAAGTTAGCGACGATGTTGATGCCGATCGTTGCAATCGTGAAAGTCAACGCACCGAGAATCACCGCAGTCGGATAGTCGATACGGCCCACCGTTTCGACCGGGTCGGTGATCAGTTGGCCAAACACCGGCAGCGTCGCCGCGGTTGTAACCACCGTCACCAGCGAGAAGGCGAGGAAGTTGACCGGCAAGCCCCAGAAGTTGCCGCGCCGCACGCTGCGAAAACTTTTAGCGTAGCGCGAAAAGTCGCCGAAATTCAGCATCGGTCCGGAGAAGTACGACACCACCAGCGAGGTCGCCGTTATCATCACCGGCACCACTTCCATACCGTGATATTTGACGCCGCCCAGGTTGATGCCGATGTTTCGCCATCCTGCGCGATACACCATGTAGCCCGCGAGAATGAACATCACCACATAGACCGCCGGGCCGGCGAAGTCGATGAACTTCTTGATGGTCTCCATGCCGTGCCAGAACACCAGCGCCTGCAGGACCCACAGCAACATGAAACCGGCCCAGCCCAAGGTGGAGAGACCCATGAAACCATGGTGATGCATGTCCGCATACGGCAACAGTTGCGGGACGAACTTCAGCACCACGATTACCAGCGCACTCGAAGCCAGATAAGTTTGGATTCCATACCATGCGACCGCGATCAGGCCGCGAATCACGGCAGGAATATTCGCACCAAGCACGCCGAATGTTGCGCGGCAGGCCACCGGATAAGGCACGCCGTTCGCCTGACTCGGCTTGGCGATCAGGTTGCAGAGCAGGTTGACAATCGTAATGCCGACCAGCAGCGCGATCAGCACCTGCCAGCTCGTCAGCCCAAGCGCGAACAGACTGCCCGCGAACACATAGCCGCCTACGCTGTGCACGTCCGACATCCAGAACGCGAAGATGTTGTACGCACCCCAGGTTTGATGACGCAGCGGCGCCAGATCTTCGTTGTACAGCCTCTCGCTGTAGCCTGCTGGCATCGACGGATCGCTGGGCGCGCCATCGTCTGCGTATGTGGGAATTGCGGGACTACTGGGCGCTGCACTGAACTGAGCCATGATTCCTCCTTGGGATAGGGACCATCGATAGCGAATCGAAGGACGTTGCATCGGCCATGCCAGCGGCCCTCTTCTCCCCGATCGGAAAACGGGAGGTTCGAGCCGATTGATTAACCGTGCCGCGGATGTCTCCGTACTTGATGTACTTGTGGTTATCGCACCGCCTGTCGCCGCGAATTCCCGGCGATGCGTTACTACTCCAAGGCTGTCATCCCGTGACGGCCACGCGTGCGCAAGCCGGCAGCGCTCGCGCAGAGCCGCCTTGCAACGCCTGATTCGGTTCAGTTCAATTCAGTGCGGCGCGCACCAGCAACGGGCGCGCACCGGCCGCCTGCCTCAGCCTGGCGCGGACTTGGGTCTAGCTGCTTCCTTCGACGCGCCGCCAAGGGCGCCAAACACTTCATGCAGATCGGCCGCGCCACGTGCGGGGCGCTCCAGCATCTTCAACTCGACGCTTTGCAAATGGCGCGACATCAGTGCCGCCGCCTCTTTGGCATCGCCGGCGTCGAGCGCGGCGAGAATCGCTTCATGGTCCTCGAACGAGCAAGGGCTGCGTCCGAGCGACTCGTACAGTGCCGAAATCAGCGTGGAGCGCGCCACTAGTCCGTTCAGGCAGTCGCACAGCACCGCGTTGCCGGTGAGCCCCGCCAACTCGGTATGGAACTCGCCCGACAGGCGAATCCACGCCGGAAAATCACGTGTTTCGAACGCTTTGCGTTCACGGCCGATCATGCTGCCGATGCTCTTCAAACGGCGCAGGCCATGACCGCCGCAAATCTTTTCAACCACGGCCAGTTCGATGATCCGGCGCATTTCGAACACTTCATGCACTTCCTGCAGCGACGGGCTGGCAACAAACGCACCACGATTCGGTTCGAGGTCGACGAGGTGGTCGGTGGCCAGCTGCGCGAGCGCCTGCCGGATCGGGCCGCGCTTCACGCCGAATACTTCGCATAACTGTGCTTCTGTCAGCTTGGCGCCAGGCGCTAGCCGATGCTCGAGGATCGCGGCGCGGATGCGCTCGGCGATCGTTTCGGCTTTCGGACCATTCGCGGCGGCGGAATCTGTGTCGGACATGATGTGCGTCTCGGTATGTTGGTCATCATAGGATGGACATAAAAATTGTCAACAATTTTTGCTTTTAATTCCGACAATCTGGATGCCCTGACCATGCTGTGGCTTGGCGGACAGCCAGCGCAGGCCTTACTCAGCTTCAATACCAGTTTAATTAATGTATGGGATGGTCGTCTATTGGAGACGGGTTTTGTCAACAAAGTGAGAGACCTCCAGGAGCCTTTCTGTTGAGAGTTGCCCTGAATAATTGACCGTTAGTTGCGTTATAAGCCCAAAAAGAAAGCGGGCAAACACCCGCTTCCCTACTCCACGTCGTTTCAGGCGAGGGTCGGATAGCCCGATAACGACAGTTTGAACCCGTGCGCGTTGGCGACGAGGTGCGCGTCAGCGCCGACCGGCAGCGTCAGCATGTTGGGAATATGGCCGAATTGCAGACCGGTAATGACCGGAATCCCGATCACCGATCGCATCTGCTCGATCATTGCGTGCAGATCGTAGCCGTTGTCGTACTCGTACGGGTTGCCGCCGGAAAAATCGCCGAGCACAAGCGCCTGCTGCTGCGCGAGGATGCCCGAGAGGTGCAATTGATAAAGCATCCGCTCGAGCCGGAACGGCTGTTCGTTGACGTCTTCGAGGAACAGAATGCCGCCCTGCACCGGCGGCATGTACGGCGTGCCGATCAGCGATGTCACCACCGCCAAATTGCCGCCCCACAACATGCCCGTCACGTCGGTAGTCTGCGCTTGCGGCACATTGCTCGTCACCGTCAGGGTTGGCCGGGTCAGCGCGGACCAGAAGTGCTGCATGGTGAACTCGCTCAGATCTTCCGCGCCGAAGTCGCTCATCAGCATTGGGCCGCCGAAAGTTTTCACGCCGGCGCGTGCCAGCAAAGCAAGCTGCACCGCGGTGAAATCGCTATGCCCCACCAACGCGACCGGTTGATCGGTCAACCGCCGTTGCAGCCCTTCGTAGTCGAGTCCGTGCAGAATGCGCATTGCGCCGTAGCCGCCACGCACGGTCAGCACGATGTCGGGCAACGCACGTGAGGGGTCCGCCAGCCGGTTCAGATCGGCTGCACGCTCGCCGTCGGTGCCGGCAAAGCGCAGGTAACGGCGCCTTGTCGCCTCCACACCTTCGACCCGATGCCCCTGCGCATGCAAGCGATGCAACGCGCGATGCAACACCTCGGAATCATGCGGATACCCGGACGGTGCGATCAACTCAATGGTGCGATGGACGGTCATCGGCAAGACCTGTAGGACGTTGTTGTTTTAGAGCGGCTCAGCCGGCCCCGGTTCGCTGCGTGCTTCGGCGTGCGCGTCGATGCCTGCGCCGAGATGGACTTCAGCGTGTGCCTCGCTGCACGCTGTGGTGCGCACTTCGACGTGCGTTTCGGCGTGCGCGTCTGGGTGTGCTTCGCCGCTTGCAACGGCGTGCGCTTCGCCCCGTGCCGCCGCGCGTGCTTCCCGGCTAGCGCGCCGCCGCTCGGCAAAGAACGATTTCAGCGCGGCACCGCATTCGGTTTCGAGCACGCCGCCAGTCACCGTGGTGTGGTGGTTCAACTGCGGATTCGCGAATGCGTCGACGACACTGCCGCACGCTCCGGTTTTCGGATCGCGCGCCCCGAACACGACGCGTGCGATACGCGCGTGCATGATCGCACCGGCGCACATCAGGCAAGGTTCCAGCGTCACATAGAGCTCGCAGCCCGGCAGACGATAGTTTTCGACAGATTGCGCGGCTGCGCGCAAGGCGATCATTTCCGCATGTGCCGACGGGTCGTGCGCCCCGATCGGATGGTTGAATCCTTTGGCGATGACTTCGTCGCCCCGCACGAGCACCGCGCCAACCGGCACTTCGCCGGCTGCGCGGGCCTCTTCGGCAGCGGCCTGGGCGAGCGCCATAAAGCGACGATCACGCTCCGACACAGGCGCTGTGGGTGATTCCGCTGCGGGTGATTCGTCAGGTGTTGGGGTATCGATCAGCATCGTGGCGGCCGCGGTTGGCGTTGGATCACTCGCCGCGGGCGCTGGGGCATCGGGATCAACGAACCCGGCCTGGCCAGCCGTCAGTGTCACCGCCTCAGCCGATTCGCCGGACTCGACAGACCCCGGACCTGCCGAGGTGGAGCGGACAAGCGGCTCGCTCACTGCGAACCCGCATCGGCCATATTGAGGTTGCCGACGCGCTCCGACAGCCGCTCGGCAATACGGCGGCAGTACTCGCGCGGCAGGACCAGCGGGCCGCCGCGCAGCGATTCAAGCGCCATATCGAGCGCCAGCATGCGCGCCTGGAGACGGCAGCGGGTGGTCCGGTCGCTCACGGCATTGAGCTCCGCCTGCAGGTCGCGCAAGGCGCGCAACTGCTCGACAGCCGGCGGCACGAAGCCCGCATTCTTCAAAATCCGGTTGGCGACGCGCACTTCCTCCGGGACCAGTGCATCGTCCTCGAGAGGCAGCGGCGCGCCCGCGCCCGGCAAATCATCGAACTCACCGCGCGCGGCTGCGGCGGCAATACGCTGTTCGACTAACGCATCAAGCAATTTCATCTGCAGTCCACTACGTTGCGGCCCATGCATTCTATCAGGGAGCGCGCGACGGTTCTGGCTGTCTGACCGACGAATCCCCCTGGTTTTCAGATTCTGCGTATTTGAGGGGCGCATGGTGTGGACTAGGGTGGAGGGTTGCCGGCGCCGCTGCTTCGCGCCCGCAAAAAACTTACGAATATCTTTCGGCATGCACCGCCAAAACGGCCACTCGGCCCTGCCATTGCCCCATTCATGGAGTCCACTTACGTTATGCGATCCGGAATCACCGACCACCACTTCGACACAGCACCTCCAGCTTGCGCCGCACGCGGCGATCCGCGCCTGAGCGCATTGACGGCGCGGCTTCGAAAGCGCACTTGCAAACGATATCTGCGCGCGACAATGATGGCCATTACCATGTCGGTCGCGCTATCAGGCTGCGGCGTCTTCTGCGGAGGTGCAGGGGGAAGCGGCAGCGGCTTTGCCGGCGGCTGCGCAACCGGCGTGCGGTTCTAGTCCGGCGCTACGCCTTCGCGATTCATCATGAACGTCCCCCCCTGCGCCGCAACGCATCCGCCTCCCTACGGCCGACGCGAACCCGCACATTCACCGGGCCGCCAATGACCAACGCGCCAGGACGACATGCCGGGTGCGGCCGAGCAGGCTGTGCACCAGCGCAAACTCACGCACGTTCCAACTGACGGCTTCGACAGGACGAGTTGCGATCCAGGGCATGCCGTAAGCGAGGGTCACGTGCGGGACGTACGGCGTAGTCGGCGAGACCGCACGATCCTCAAATCCAGCGTTCTGCAATGCCAGTCCAAGCGTATCGTGAAGCGCGCGGAGTCCAACGACGCCCTCGCCTCCACCCAACACCAGTGGCCCCGGCCGCGGCTTCACCGCAAAACTGAGCGCACTGTCGAACTCGACGCTAAAAGGCTCCATGCTGATCGACGCGGCCGCGTTCATGGCTGCATCGACGCGCACCGGCGGCAAGCCGCCCGCGAAATTCCCGAGGTGCAGCAACGTGACGTGCAAGCGGTTGGCCGCGAGAGGTTTGCTCTTCGAGCGCGTCTCTGAGCAGAGCTGCTGCGCCAGCTTCGAGATGCCCGCCGCCGTGCGCGCATCTGGAACGACGGCGAAGAACAGGCCGTCTGTCGGCACAGGTGGCGCCTCGAGCCCCGGCAGCCAGAGTTGCTCAGGCATGGCGCGCCTGAATGGGTGACGCAGACATTTCGAAGAATCTCCTCGCATCGATGCGGGCTTGGCCACGCATCTGAAAATTTTCATGACTCGATGAGGCGGGGCGAGACGAGGTTCGGCACACCCCATGTCCCCGCGCCTGTTCACGCCCAATGGACTTGCGCCCACTGGCCGCCCACGCACGATACTGTACATTCATACAGTATCGATGACAACGTGGAATCGCTCAAAACGCAGGAAGTACTGGCCGACGCAGCGAAATGCCCTGGCTTTTGAGCATGCCCGGCACACGAAAAAAAGGCGCCGCAGCGCCCTCTTCCGTGCCTTCAAATCATCCCGGACGCCGGCTCGGCCGGAAACGAAACCGCCGCTGGCAAAGCGCACCTGTGCGCGCTCGTCCCGAGAACCGCGCAGGGCAGCCGCAACTAGAACGTCCGCCAGCTAAAACCGGTATCCAAGTCCAAGAAAGACGATCACCGGATCCGCCGTGATGTGCGTCTTGTTGGACAACACCGTCTGACCGTTGGCAGCCACGGCATTGACCGTCGCATTTGTCTTGAGAGACAGATAGGTCACCGACGCAGTCGCGTACCAGTTCTTGCTGATGTTGTAAGACGCGCCCGCGACGAACGCGGGATTCCATGACGGACTGAGCGATGCCGTCACCTGTCCGCCCGGCCCTGCAATCTGCTGCAACGCGCCACCGAATGTTGAATTGAGATTGGTATGCGAGAACCAGGTATAGTTCACGCCGACACCGACGAACGGACGCAGCTTCGCCTGCGCGTCGAAGAAGAAATACTTCAGAAACAGAATCGGTGACCACGACCGGGTGGTAGCGAGCGGCCGCAGATTCCCCAGATTGAGCGATGGCCCGCCAGCACCGAATGGTGCGGCGTTGCCCTGCGCAAAGAGCTGGAGCTTGGGTGGTATGCCCGCCGCCAGGTCAACGGCAATATTGTCCGTCACAAAATAAGTGTTCGAGAGCTCCAGGGTGAACGTGTTATGTATCTGACCACCCGTGCCCGTTGACGTGAATGTGCCCAAAGCCGAACTGCTCTGCAACGATGTTGCGGAAGACGGGGCAAAGTCGAGCCAAACTCCACCCGCGCTGGTTATGAGACTGCCTGCGCTCTGCGCCATTGCGCTACTGGTACATATCGCGCCTGGTATTAACGCAAGGCACGCAATTTTTTTAAACATATCCCCTCCACTTTATTTCGCATTACATATCAATAATTTTGTATCGACGCCTGTTCTTGCAGCACCTCTTGCATCGCCGCTCAGAACTGCTCGATTGGGAGGCTCGACCCGCCCGATGCCCCGCTGCGGATCGCTTCCAGAAGCGCATTCGCTTTGGGCAAGATCTTGTCGGCGTAGAAGCGCGCAGTGGCGAGCTTGGTGTGATGAAAGTCCGGGTCTTCATTCGCTGCGCTTTTTTCTGACGCAACGAGCGCTGCGCGCCCCATCTGCCAGCCGCCGCACACGTAGCCGGTGAGCATCAGATAGTCGACGGAACTGACAAGCGCGGCATCGGGCTGAGTCGCCAATGCTTGCAGCATCCATGCGGTGGCATCTTCAAGCGCCTGCACACCGGCAGCGAGCGCCGCGCCCGCGGAGGCCACTTGCGTATCCGTGCTGCGCGTGAGCTCCAGCGCGGCCTCACGTATCTCCGCAACGAGCTCAGCCATCCCCGCGCCCTGATCTGACGCGAGCTTGCGACCGGCAAGGTCCGCAGCCTGAATGCCTGTGGTGCCCTCGTAGATCGGCGCGATCCGTGCGTCGCGCAGAAACTGGCATGCGCCCGTCTCTTCGATGTAACCCATCCCGCCGTGCACCTGCACGCCCGTCGACGCGATCTCGACGCCCAGCTCCGTGCACCACGCCTTCAACACGGGGATCAGAAGATCGACACGCACCTGGCGACGTGCGCGCTCACCGGCGTCCGGGTCACGGTGCGCGCGGTCCATGTCCGCGGCCATCACGTACGCGAAGGCACGCATCGCTTCGATCTGGGACTTCATCGTCATCAACATGCGCCGCACATCCGGGTGATGGATGATGGCCACGGCGCCACCTGATTTGCTCGATGCGAGCCGTCCCTGGACGCGTTCCTTCGCGTATTCACGGGCCTGCTGATAAGCGCGTTCCGCGATCGCGAGTCCCTGGATACCCACCTTCTGCCGCGCCTCGTTCATCATCGTGAACATATGCGCAAGGCCTTTGTTCTCCTGCCCCACCAGATAACCGATCGCCCCGCCCTGATCGCCGAAGCTCATCACGCAAGTCGGACTCGCGTGAATGCCGAGTTTGTGTTCGAGGGACACGCAGTGCACGTCGTTGCGCGAGCCCGGCGATCCATCGGCGTTGAGGAGAAATTTCGGCACGAGGAACAGCGAGATACCGCGCACGCCTTCGGGCGCGTCGGGCGTGCGCGCCAGCACGAGGTGAATCACGTTATCCGTCATGTCGTGATCGCCCCACGTGATGAAGATCTTCTGGCCGGAGAGGCGATAGTGATCCCCGTCAGGTACGGCCTTGGAGCGCACGGCGGCGAGGTCCGAACCGGCTTGCGGCTCGGTCAGGTTCATCGTGCCGGTCCACTCGCCGCTGACCATCTTCGGCAGATAGCGTGCTTTCAACTCATCGGAACCATGCTGCCGCAACGCCTCGGTGGCGCCGGCGGTCAACAGCGGACACAGCGCGAACGCCATGTTGGACGAGTTCCACATCTCCACGGTCGCTGCCTGCAGGAGTTCGGGCAGCCCCTGGCCACCGAACTCGGGGTCGCCGCTCAGGCCGCTCCAACCGCCGGCAACGAACTGCCCGTAGGCAGCCGAGAAACCGTCGGCAGCCACCACGCCATCAGGCGTCAGTCGCGCCCCCTGTTCGTCGCCCGGCTTGTTGAGCGGCGCAAGCACTTCAGTCGCAAGCCTTGCGGCCTCCTCGAGTACCGCCTCGGCGAGTTCCGGAGTCGCCTCCTCGTAGCCCGGCAGCGAAGACAACTCGCCGAGCTCCGCCAGTTCCGTCATCACGAAACGCATGTCGCGCAGCGGCGCAATATAAATGCTCATCATGTACTCCCGCATTAACCCTGTTGCAATTTGTCCAGTTCGCGGGACAACTCCGGCAACACCTTGAAGAGGTCGCCCACGATCCAGTAGTCGGCGACCTGAAAGATCGGCGCCTCCTCGTCCTTATTGATCGCGACGATCACCTTCGAGTCCTTCATCCCGGCCAGATGCTGGATCGCGCCGGAGATGCCGACCGCGATATACAACTGCGGGGCGATGACCTTGCCGGTCTGACCCACCTGATAATCGTTGGGCGCGAAACCGGCATCGACCGCGGCGCGCGATGCGCCGACCGCCGCGTTGAGCTTGTTGGCAATGTCATCGATCAACGCGAAGTTTTCGCCGGAACCCATGCCGCGGCCGCCGGAGATCACGCGTTGCGCGGACGTCAGTTCCGGGCGTTCCGAACGGGTGAGTTGATGACTTACGAAGCGCGAGCCTGGCACCTCGGCGGCCGGCTCCAACGCTTCGATCGCGGCGGTGCCCCCTTCGGCGGGCGCGGCGGCGAAGGCCGTCGTGCGAACGGTAATCACCTTGATCGGGTCGGCGCTTCGCACCTTTGCCAGCACGTTGCCCGCGTAAATGGGGCGTACGAACGTATCGGCGGATTCGACCGCACTGATCTCAGAGATCTGCGCCACGTCGAGCAACGCGGCCACGCGCGGCATCACGTTCTTCGCGGTCGTGGTAGCAGGTGCGATCACGTGGCTATAGTCAGCGGCGATCTTCACGACGAGCGCCGCCAGATTCTCGGCCAGCGCATGGCCGTAATGCGCGGCGTCGGCGAAACGAACTCGGGTGACGCCGGCAATGCGGGCCGCCTGTTCGGCGACTGCCGCGCTTTGCGAGCCGGCCACGAGAACATGAATGTCGTCGCCGAGTCGGGCGGCGGCGGTAACGGCATTCAGGGTCGCTGTCTTGAGCGCCTGATTGTCGTGCTCAGCAATAACGAGTACGGGCATTTTTCTCCCCTTGTGTTAGATAACGTGGGCGACGTTATGCAGCTTGTCGACCAGTTCGGCTGCATCGGCGACGCGAATGCCTGCCTCGCGTTTGGCGGGCTCCGCGAGCCCGAGCGTGGTGAGCCGCGGCTTGACGTCGACACCGAGCGCGTCCGGCGTCAGCACATCGAGCGGCTTCTTCTTCGCCTTCATGATGTTGGGCAGCGTGGCGTAGCGCGGGGTGTTCAGGCGGAGATCGGCGGTAATGACCGCCGGCAGATCGACTTCGATCGTTTCGAGGCCGCCGTCGATCTCGCGCGTGACCGTAGCCTTACCCGCTTCGATCGCGACCTTCGAGGCGAATGTCGCCTGCGGCCAGCCGAGCAAAGCCGCGAGCATCTGGCCGACCTGGTTCGAGTCGTCGTCGATCGCCTGCTTGCCGAGCAGCACCAGTTGCGGCTGCTCCTTATCCACCAGCGCCTTCAGCAACTTCGCGACCGCGAGCGGCTGCAACTCCACGTCCGTGTCGACGAGGATGGCGCGATCGGCGCCCGTCGCCAGCGCGGTGCGCAGCGTTTCCTGGCATGCCTGTACGCCACACGAAACCGCGATCACTTCGCTCACGACGCCGGCTTCCTTGAGGCGCACGGCCTCTTCAACGCTGATTTCGTCGAATGGGTTCATCGAGAGCTTCACGTTGGCGATGTCGACAGCGCTGCCGTCGGCCTTTACGCGGACCCTCACATTCGCGTCGACGACGCGTTTGACAGGAACAAGTACTTTCATTGCCTACTCCATTTGAAAATTGCTTAGGGTTTGCCGCGCACCGTCACACGGTCACGGCGTCTCGGCAAACACGCTGTTACGCTGGCTGTCAAACATGTCGACCAGATAGCGTTCAAGCGGTTTTTCCGACGCTGTCTTCGGTATCTCGGGCACCACCTGCAGCCAGGAGATGACCGAACTCGCTTCCAGCTTCGCGCGGCATGCGCGGAATATCTGCTGCGGGTCGAAACGGGCCGCGTCCTTGAGCACCACGGCCGCGACCACATCCTTCTCGCCGGGCGCGCCCGACGCGGCCTTCACGCCGTACACGTAGACGTCTTCGACAAGACCGGATTCGGCGATTACTTTCTCGATCGGCGCCGGATTGATGAACTCGCCGTTGTGGCGAATGCCACCGCCTTTGCGGTATTCGAAGAAGAGCCAACCGTTCTCGTCTTCGCGTACGACGTCGCCCATATACAGCCAGCCGTCCCTGCACTTTTTCGCCGACGCTTCCGGATTGCCGAAGTATTCGACCTTGAACGGCGAGCCGTCCGCCGGACGGAACAGCAGTTCGCCGGGCACGCCGGGCGCGCAGTCGTTGCCGTCGTCGTCGACAATGCGGTGCCTGAGAATCGGCGCCGGCTTGCCGATACTGCCCACCGGGCCGACCCCGAGCGGCTTGACCGTGATCCCGCCTTCTGCCGCGCCGTAGAACTCGACGATCTGCACGCCGAAGCGCTGTTCGAAGGCCTTCCAGATCGCCGCGGGCATCCCCGCGGATATCACGAAGCGCACGGGGTTGTCCGCGTCATCGGGTTTGTTCGGCTCGCTGTAGACCGCCGTGGTCATGCCACCGAGCAGCGTGAACGTCGTACAGCGGTACTTGCGGGTGATGTCCCACAGACGCGACTTCGTGAAGCGGCGCGACAGCACGGCGCGCATGCCGGCGGTGAGCGAGGCGCCCAATGTCACGATCTGTGCGTTGGCATGCGTTAGCGACAGTCCCGAATACGGCCGGTCGCCGGGCACGTAGCCGAACAGCGCCGACACCGCCGCCGAGGTGTCGCAATAGCGGCGGTGCGTCATGACGATGCCCTTCGGATCGCCCGTGGTGCCGGACGTGAAGATCAACTGCATCGCGCTGTCGGGATCGCGGGCCACGATCGGCAATTCGGGCACCTGCTCCGGCAGCAACGCGCGGTATGACGACACGCCCGGGAAATCGGCAAGCGGCTTCGCGCCTTCGTCGGTTTCCAGGCCGATCACCCAAGACAGTTTGGGGAGCGAAGCACGCACGGCAAGCAGGTTGTCGAGCGCATAGTCAGCGGCGATAATGCCGCGGCAGCCTGGGCTGTCGAGCATGAACGCGAGCTTCTCGCCGCGTGCGCGCGGATCGATCGGCACGAACACCGTGCCCGAAATCGACGCCGCGACCATCGCGTCGATAAACTCCGTGTGATTGGCCATCAGCAGCGCGAAGTGCTCGCCGGGTTGCAGGCCCTGATCGATCAACACCTGCGCGAGCCGCTGGCCGTTTTCCCACAGTTGCCGGTATGTGCGCACCTCGTCGCGCCGCACGCCGGCGCCTTCGACGGTCAGCACGTCGAGATCCGGCATGGTTTCGACGCGGTTGGCGAGCAACGCGGCCAACGTGGTTTCGGGTGTGGTGCTCATGACGCCCTCTCTCCTTGCAGATGCGGTTCGGTCTTGCGCGTGCGCGAAATCTGTCGCGGCTTCACGTGCGGCTTCACGTGCGGCTTCACGCGCGTTTTCACGATGCAGCCTCAGCGTCCGAGAATCGTGATGCTGGCAACGGCCTCTTCCACGCCGCACAGTCCACCGCCGTTCTCCGCGATCGCGATGCGCGCGCCCTCGACCTGGCGGGCGCCCGTCTCACCGCGTAACTGGGTCACCAGTTCATAAATCTGGCCGAGTCCTGTCGCACCGATCGGATGCCCCTTCGATTCGAGGCCGCCCGACGGATTGATCGGAATCCGCCCGCCTATCGTCGTCTCGCCTCGTTCCGCGACCACCCCGCCCATGCCCGGCTCGCACAATCCGAGCACTTCGGACTGGATGATTTCGCCGATCGCCGTCGCGTCGTGGACCTCGGCAACCGAGACATCCTGCGGCGCGACGCCCGCCTGCTCATACGCGCGCAACGAGCCCTGCCGGACCAGATGCCGGTCGAGTGCCGTGGCCGGCCGGTCACTGCCCGTTTGCAGCACGGACGCCAGCACACGAATGGCGCGCGAGCGCCGCCCACCTAACAGCGCGAGGCCGGCCTCGCTGCACACGATCGCCGCGGCCGCGCCATCGCTGACGGGCGAACACATCGGGAGGGTGAGCGGATAGGTGATCGGCGGTGCGCCGAGAATCTCGTCGATCGAATAAGCCTGCCGGTACTGCGCGAGCGGGTTGTGAACCGAATGTCCGTGGTTCTTGGCCGACACGGCGGCGAACTGCCGCTGGGTCGTGCCGTATTCGCGCATGTGCATCCGGCCCATCGACGCGTAGATATCCATGAACACGCTGTACGGTTTCGTCGAGACGCTGCCCGCCGGCGGCTCGATGCCCTCGCCCATCTCGAGCAGCCGACGCTTGCCGTTCTCGGTGTCATGCACGTCCCACGCACCGTCGAAGGCGCTGAAGGTGCGCGCCTTGTCCGTGGAGAACATCTTCTCGGCGCCCACCGCGAGCACGATGTCGGCAGCACCGGCTTTCACGTAGTTCACCGCGAGGTGAAACGCGGTGCTGGCGCTCGCGCAGGCGTTCTCGACGTTGATCACCGCGACCTTGTCGATGCCCATCGCCCGCAGCGCAAGCTGGCCGCGAATCATGTGCTGGCCTTCCATGTGCCCCTGCGTGGAGTTGCCGAAAAACGCGCCCTGCAACTGCGCCTTGTCACAGCCTGCGTCCGCGAGCGCGTCTTCCACTGCCGCGCGCGTGAGCTGCTTCACGCTGGTTTCCAGATGCTTGCCGAAGGGCGTCATGCCGACGCCCGCGATATACACTTCGTTACCCATATCGATTCTCCATCGCGAGGAGGCGCGCGCCGCGCGTCATAAGCCACAAGTCGCCGGCGCGAGCCGTCCGATTCGTCGTCAAACGCTCTTGACCTCATAGGCGAGGTAACCTTCCTCGGCCTGCGCGGCGACCAGATTGCGCGCGCCGAACGCCTGCGCCGGCGAAACGAAACCGACTGCGTGCAATTGCCCGCGCAGCACGCGTCGCGCTGCCTCCGCACCGAGTACGCCGGTTTGCGCATAGGGCGAATTGCCACGCAGAATCACGCTGACGGAATTCGTATTGCCGCGCCCCTGGCACGACAACGTGCAGCGATTCACGTCCGGGTTTTCGCGCGGGGGCTCGACCTGCGTCACGGCCTTGCCCCACTCATTGGTGACCTCTTCCTGTTTGGCGGGATCGAGGTGGCGGCACTCTTCCTCGAACTTCTTCAGCAGGCCGACCACCGCGAGAAAGCGCTCCTGATTTCTGAACGACACGAGCGTCTGGCAGTTGCGCACGCGCGGGTCGTCCTGGTACCAGACCGGCTCGCCGCCACCGCTCCATGGCAACGCATTCAGCAACATGTGCTCACCCGGCACATGAACCTGATACGGCGTGGCCCATGGCCACTGCACCAGTTGCTTGTTGCGCAGGTAGAACTGCGGCTGCGTGCACATCCGCAGAAACGACATCGTCGACGCGACGCTCACTTCCGAGTCGCCGAGATAGAGCACGTCGAGCGTATCGATGCCCGGGGTTTCCAACGCGATCTCCGCCGCGAGATTGCCTTCGGCCCACATGTACGAATTGCCGGGGCACAGAGCCAGACCGCGGGCCGCGAAGGCTTCGCCATACGTGCGCTTCAGCAGCGACATCCAGTCGGTTTCGCCGGTGGTGTCAAAGTAGTTGCAACCGGCCGCGAGACTCGCTTCGACCACCGGGCGCCCGAGCTGCATGAACGGCCCGACGATATTGATCACCACCTTCTTGCCTTTGAAGAATTCGGTGAGCGCGCCTGTTTCATGCTGAACCGCCACGCACTGATAGTCGTGTCCGGCGAGTTCGGGTACCTTCGCGAGCTCTTCTTCCAGCCGCTCCTTGCTGCGCCCGGCGGCAATGAACGGAATGCCGCGCTCGGCGAGCTTCCATGCCGTGAGCTTGCCCGTGTAGCCACTCGCCCCATAGAGGACCACTTCGTATGTCGTTGCCATTTCGTCGTCTCCTTCAGGTTGTCATCGGATTGCGTGGACGCGCCGTGCCGTTCAAAGCAGCTCGGGATCGATCAGGTAGTAGCCACCCTTGATCGCCAGCACTTCGTTGCAGCCGTCTTCGATCATCGACGCGCGTGCGTCGCGCCAGATCTTTTCGATCGGATACTCGCGGGTGAGCCCGTTGCCGCAGAAGATCTGCAGCGCGTCGTTGGCGACTTCGAACGCGGTCTGCGTCGCGGTGACCTTCGCCGTCATTGCCGCGTGCA
This sequence comes from Paraburkholderia sp. WS6, assembly GCF_030464835.1. NCBI lineage: Bacteria > Pseudomonadati > Pseudomonadota > Betaproteobacteria > Burkholderiales > Burkholderiaceae > Paraburkholderia > Paraburkholderia sp. WS6. The sequence goes on along the minus strand of NZ_JALQCK010000007.1, from coordinate 248,388 downwards.
GCGAAGGTTGCGCCGCGGTGAAGTTGTAGTGCACGACACGCTGCGCGAGCGCGCGGGCGGCCTCGACCTTGCGGAACATATGAAAGAGCCGCGACGCGACCGACTGATGGCGGATGATCGGCAAACCACCCTGCTTGCGTTCATGCGCATAAGCGAGCGCGAGTTCGAACGCGGCGCGCGCGGTGCCGGCAAACACGTTGGCCATGATCGCGTTGGCGAACGTGTGGATCGCGTAGACCGCGTCGACGTACTGGTCGGGGCCGGCGAGAAGGTGCTCCTTCGACAACGTGACGTTCTCGAAGAACAGTTCGCCCTGGTTGAGCGCGCGCTGGCCGATCTTGTCGAGCGGCTTGCCGCGCGAGACACCTTTGGCGTCGAGCGGCACGATCACTACCGCGCCGCGTTTCGTGTCGGCGCCGTTGCCGTTGTCCGCCGCGCAATAGAGAATGCAGACGTCGGCGGCGATACCGTTCGACACCCACGCCGACTTCTGCCCGTTGATGATCACCTCGTCGCCGCGCAGCGTCGCCACGCAGTTAGGGCGGCCGTATGAGCCCTGCGGATGAAAGATCATGCCGTTCGCATCGAGCATGTCGGAGCCGTGATCGGGTTCCGTGATGGCCCAGCAGCCGAGCTTCTCGTCCGGTGCGAGCGCGCGGCAGAACGGGTTGCCGGACACCGCGCTCATCAGTGCGGGCAGCAAGCCTGCGCCGTAGGTGATCGCGAGTCCCGAATCGCCCCAGCCGAGTTCTTCGAACAGGATGCTCATCGTCGTCGCCCGTTCGGCGGGTTCGAGCTCAAGCAGTCCGTCGACACCGAAACCCAGCCCGACAAACTTCTCGCGCGCTTCCCAATAGGGCGAGCCCTTGGCGATCACCTCCTCGGGCGTCATGCGATCGAGCTTGACGCCGATCGGACGCATGACTTCTTCTGCGTAGCGATGCACGCTCTGTTGGACCATCTGGTTCATCTCGGAGAGTTCGGGCTGTGCGCCGAGCGGACCGAGTTTGTGCGCTGCAATGTGATTCGTTGCGGTTGACATGTCTCCTCCTTCGAGGTGGTTGGGCGTATGATTTCTATGGAATCCATGGTGTCCCGGCGCGACGCTATGCAACATCCCCCTTACAGGGGAACGCGATTGCATGGAGGGGGAATGGCAGCCAGGGTCAACCCGAACGCCCGGAGCAATTAATGCACGTGATAGAAGCGCCGTCCCCGATCAGGCCGCCTCTCTTTCTCGCAACCAAGGTGTTTCCGCCGCGCCTGCCCACCGGATTGATAGATCGGCCGCGCCTCGTCTCTCTCGCCGGCAAGGCGGAATACAAACGGCTCACGGTCATCAAGGCGCCCGCTGGTTTTGGCAAGACATCGCTTGCGCTCACGTGGCTCAACGGGCTGAGTGCAAGCGGCGCCTATGTCGCGTGGCTGTCGCTCGACATGGAAGACGACGAGCCCGCGTGCTTCTTCCATCATCTGGCGCAGGCATTGCGCAACGCCTGCGCAAGCGTCGGCGTGTCCGCGGTCAGCCTGACAACCGAGGCGTCACTCGTGCCGGCGCACTCAGTCGTGTCGACGCTGATCAACGAACTCGTCGACGTCGACGACGAGGTCTATCTGTTCGTCGACGACTATCACCTGATCAGCCTGCCCGCCATTCACGAGGCCATGTCGTACTTCATCGTGAATGCACCGTCGAACGTGCATGTCGTGGTCTGCACGCGTACCGATCCGCCGCTGCCGCTCGCCAACCTGAGAGCGGGCAACGACCTGCTGGAAATCGACGCGTCGACACTGCGTTTCAACTTCGACGAAACGCGCAGCTTTGTCGAACATGAATGCCCAGGCGAGTTGCGCGCTGCCCGCGTCAAGTCGCTGTTCGCGAGCACGGAAGGCTGGGCGGCGGCGCTGCGCATTTCTACCTCGGTGCTATCGCGTGACGAAGGCAAACCGGATTGGGACGTGAGCGCGCCGTCCGGCGCCTCCCGGCCGTTCGCCGCTTACCTTGAAGACATGCTCAAGCGTTTGCCGGCCGAGATGGTCGAGTTCATGCAGCGCACGTCGATACTCGACCGCCTGACGGCATCGCTATGCGAAGCGGTGACCGGCATGGCGGCGGCACAAGGAATGCTGGATACGATCTCCGCACGCCAGTTGCTGCTCGAACCGCTCGATATCGACGGACGCTGGTTCCGCTATCACCATCTCATGGGCGAGTACCTGCATCGGCGGCTCGAAACCCAGCATCCCGATCAGGTGGTGCACTTGCATCGTCGTGCGTGTCAGTGGTACGCCAAAGAGGCGCGCTGGACAGACGCGGTCAAGCACGCGATCGCCGCGGGCGATACGGAAGACGCCGTCTCCCTGATGGCTCACTGCGCGATGGCACTCGTCACGAAGGGCGACCTGCTCACGCTGCTCGGCTGGCAACGGCAGTTCCCGGCGCATCTGATGCGCGGGCAGGTCACGATCACGCTCGCGATCGCGTGGGGGATGGCGCTGGCGATGCGTTTCGACGAAGCGCTCGCGATACTCGATGAGATCGAGCGCGACACGGGTACCGGTTCGAGCGACGCCGCCGACAACATCCGCTGGGAGTGCCAGGCGATCCGCTCGGTGGTGGCAGCGCTTCAGGACGACTCGCCGCGCGCGCTTGTGATCGCACAGGCGTGTCTCGAACGGCCGTCGACAGACAGTTGGACCACCAACGTCGTCTCCAACGTTGTGCGCTTTGGGCACTGGAAAGCGGGCAACCTGAAAGCGCTGTACGCGACACCGTGGATCCCCTATTCGCTCGAAGAAGACCAGCGCAATGTGTTCGCCTCGGTCTACCGGCTATGCCTGCTTGGCCATGCGGAAATGCAGCAGATGCACTTCGCGCTCGCCGAGCGCTATTTCACCGAGTCGATCCAGCTCGCCGAGCGCCATGCCGGTCCGAAATCCATCTCGGCCGCGCTGTGCGCGCCCATGATTGCGCAGATCTGGTACGAGCAGGGACGGCTCGACGAAGCGGAAGCGTTACTCGTCGATCTCATGCCGGTGATCGACCTGGCGGTCCTGCTCGATAGCACCTTGATCGCCTACCGCGTGCTGGTCCGGATCGCTATCGCACGTTCCGACGCCGAGCGGGCCTACGCGCTGCTCGATCAGGCGCAGACGCTGGGTTACGCACGCCGCTGGGACCGGATGATTGCCGGCGTTCTCGTCGAGCGCGGGCGGCTCTATCTTGCTGAAGGCAGGGTGACGGAAGCGTCGGCATGTGTCGTGCAACTGGATCAACTGGCAGACTCCCATTGCGCCGCGGAGCATGCAGTCTCGCCGGAGATCGAAACCTACCGCGCGATCGCGGTCGCCTGGGTGGCGATGGCCCAGAACCGGACAGAGGAAGCCCTCGGGGCGTTGACATCCGCTTTGCAAAGCGTCGAAAGCCGGCACGGCGACTATCTCGCGCTGCGCTTGCGCACCGTGATCGCGCTCGTCTGGTTGCGTGCGAACAACCAGCCTCGCGCTGTCGAAATCTTTCGCGAGGTGCTGAGCGCCAATAGCGGCATCTACCGCTCGATTCTCGATCAAGGGCCCGAAATCGGGCCGCTTCTGCAGGCGGTTCGCGACGACACGCGTTCCACCCCGCAGACGAAGGAGATCGTCGCTTACATCGATCGCCTGCTAGACGGCTGGCGCGCGCTGTACGAGCCTGTCACGCCGAGGCGCGACATGGAGCGCGAGCCGTTGAGCGCGCGGGAGCGCAGCATCGTCGAGCTGATTGCCCAGGGACAGTCGAACAAGGAGATCGCGCGCACCTTGGGGATTGCGCCGGAAACCGTCAAGACTCATGTCAAGAACGTCTTCGTGAAACTGGATGTCGACAAGCGCGCACACGCCGTTGCGCGCGCGCAGGCACTGGGTCTGGTTGCGGCCGGCTAGCGCACGTCTTACCTCATGACGACGAGTGTGGCGGCGTGAATCAGCACGCCGACCATGCCGCCCACGAATGTGCCGTTGATCCGGACGTACTGAAGGTCACGGCCGATTTCCGCCTCGATCTTCTGGCTCACTTCATCTGCGTTCCAGCCTTTTACAACCTCGGTGATCAGCGCGGAGAGCTGGCGCCCATAACGCACGACGAGTTCGCGAGCGAGCGCGAGCCACCATGCGTTCAGTTTGTGTTGAACCGCGGGTTCACGGCCGATCCGCTTGCCGAGCGAAGCCAGCATGCTCGTCATGGCGTCGCGCACGGCCGATTGCTCGCGACTGAGATCGGCGATCACACGCATGCGCAAACGCTCCAGCAGCACGCGATAGTGGTCTGCATGCCTGAAATAACGGATGCAGTCGCGCATCAACGACTTGCCGAAACGACGGTGCACAGCCGATGTTTGCAATTGCACGCTCAGCCCCTCTAGGGCCTCATCGAACTGGTGGCGCAGTTCATGATCCGGATTCGCCGCCACTTCACGGAGGAGCGCAACGATGCCTTCGATAAATTTACTGACGATATACGTGTCAAGCTGCGCGGGCGTGTATCTCGAGGCCTCGCTGAATTTGGCCTTGATCATGCCGACGTTCGCCGTGAGCCATTTCTCCAGCACTTCGAGTCCGCGAACCAGCCACGGCTGATGCCGCTCGCTTTCAGTCAGTACTTTGATGACGTCGCCGGCTACGCGGGATACATCGAGCGTGCGCAACTGCGGTATCACCAGACGGTCGAAAAACCACTGCGCATCCGCTTCGTCAATTCCATCGAGCAATCCTGCCACGGCATCCGCAACGATATCGGCCACCCCGCGGCTGTTCGCCGGCTGCGCGAGCCACCGGGCAAGCGCCTGGGCGGCATCGTGGCCGCTCAGCCTGTCGACGATGAGTTCCGGCGTCAGAAAATTTTCCTCGACGAACTTGCCGAGACTCTCGGCGATGCGCTGCTGGTTTTGCGGAATGATCGCTGTATGCGGGATCCGCAGACCCAAAGGACGACGGAACAGCGCAACGACTGCGTACCAGTCCGCGATCGCGCCGACCGTGCCGGCCTCCGCAAACGCACGCGGCCACGCAAGCCATGCATGGTCAGCCTGCCAGGCAACACACGCGAACAGCAACGCAATCATGCAGACGAGCAGGCAGGTCGCCGTTCGCCGCATGCGCGTCAGGCCACTTGCCTTGCGGTCTTCGTGTGCATTCGCAATGGCCGGCCGCGCGCTATCGCTATCGCGCGCAAAGAAACTCAACTCGCCCCCTGCCGGAGAAACCTGCGCACCACCGGTGCGACTTCAGGCGCGCGCGAGATGAGAAACAGGTGGCCGTCGTCGATCACATAGAGCGTCGCATCGGGGATACGGGCTGCGAGAATCTTCGCGTTGGTGAGCGGCACAATCGGGTCGTCGTTGCCGTGCATGACCAGTGTCGTCTGGCGCAACGCACCGAGCCACGGCAAACTGCTCCAGCCCGTAGCCGCCAGTAGTTGATAGAGGTAGCCGCGGCCACGCGGTGGCTGAATGTGCCGGCTATGCGCCTTCAGCAACGACGGATCGCGCCGGTAAGCGCCCCCGTAGATCTCCGCGCCTACTTGTTGCAGGTAGGTGGGATCCGTATAGCGGCGCGGCCCGATCAGCTTCGACAATACCGACAGTTTGCCCGGCACCATGATGACGCCGGGCGAGGTTGCCGCGAGAATCAACCTGCGGCAGCGCCCCGGGTACAGATGCGCGAACTGCTGCGCCAGCGCGCCGCCCCACGATACACCGAGCACATCGACGGCCCCCTCGTAACCGAGCCGCGTCAGCAACTTGTCCGTCAACACGGACAAGGTCGAAAAGCGATACGGCACGACCGGCGCGGGCGAGCCGCCGACGCCGGGCACGTCGAAGATGATGACGCTCACGTCTTCGAGCGCCGTGACGAACGGCTCCACCAGTTCGAGGTTGGCGCCGATGCCGTTGAAGATAAGGAGCGGCGGCGAAGCATCGCTGCCGCGCCAGGTTGCGACACGCAGTGTCTGACCGTCCAGATCGATCATCTGGATTTCCATGCTGCAAAGAGACTCGGGGTTCGTGTGCATTTTTTGTTTCCGGATCATCTTCTGAAAGGACGCTTCATTCGACGCGTCGGCATGCCGCATGGGCGCTGTCGTATGACTTCTTCGGCATTACTTCTTCGGCTGAAGGAGCGTTTTCAGTTCTTCGACGTGCTCGGCGACGCGCTTGGTGACCACGGCGACGCTGTCCGCCTGCGCACGGTATGCGGTGTCAGCGAGTTCCTGCATGTCCACCAGCGCCTTGTTCAACGCCTGCTGCACCACTTCACCCGTGTTGGCCACCGGCTGGCCGCCCGACTGGGCAACACGGCTGACGAGCGACTGCACTTCGGTCAGCGTCGTGCGGAGGATCTCCGACTGCTTCTGAGCGAGCGACTGCACGCCTGCCAGCGCGGTCGTGTTGGCTTCGACGATCGCCTCGACGTCCTTGCGGCGCGACTCGAGGAGTGCGCCCACGTCGATGCCGGGCAGCTTGAACTGGCCAACGACCTTTTTATACTCCGCGAAAATGCTGTTGAAATTGGTTGAATCCATCATCGATACTCCATTGAAACTACGTTAAGAAAATGTTGACTACGGTGCGGTCAAAAGTGTGGTCGATGAGCGCGTCGGTGCGTGTGTCTTATTGCCTTAGGCTTCCATGACGTACGTTCCCGGCGCCTTCACGCCCGCGGGATGCTGCTTGTTGCCTACTGTCGTCGGGGCGGCACGCCGCTCGCCGGAATGATCGGCGAGCCACGTGCGCCAGTCGGCCCACCACGAGTCCTTTTCAGCCTGGGCATTGGCGAGCCATGCGTCGGCAGTGGCGGGCAAATCGGTGTTGAGGAAGAACTTCGCTTTCGGATTGCCCGGCGGGTTGATCAGACTCTGGATATGACCGCTCGAACTCAGCACGAAGCGCGTCTTGCCGCCGAACGTGCGCGCCGTGTTGTACACGCCCTTCCACGGCGTGATGTGATCGGTCATGCCGGCGACGACGTATTTGTCGCACGTCACTTCGGACAGATCAATCGGCGTACCCAGAACCGTCAACGCGCGAGGCTTGCTGAACAGATTGCCCGTGAAGATATCGAGCAGTTGCCCATGCATCGCCGCGGGCAGCCGGGTCGCGTCGTTGTTCCAATACAGGATGTCGAAAGCGGGCGGCGCTTTGCCGAGCAGATAGTTATTGACCCAGTAGTTCCAGACGAGATCGTTGGGTCGCATCCACGCGAACACGCGCCCCATTTCTTCGCCGGCGAGCACGCCCTTCGATGTACTGTTCTGCTTTGCGGCCGCAATGGCTTCCGGCGTTGCAAAGAGACCGAGCTGCGAATCAGCCGTGTTGTCCAGCACCGCGACCATCAGCGTGGCCGCATTGACGCTCGTGTCGCCCCGGCTTGCGAGGTAGCCCAGGAGCGCAGAAATCGTCATCGCACCCGAGCAGGCGCCGTGCAGGTTGACGTCGTCGCTGCCGGTAATGTCGCGCACGGCCGTGATCGCTTCGAGGAGCGCCGTCACATAGGTATCGAGGTCCCAGTGACTCTGCGCGGCGGTGGGATTGCGCCAGCTCACCATGAACACCTGGAACTCGCTCTTCACCAGATAGTCGACGATGCTCTTGCCTTCGGACAGGTCGAACACGTAGAACTTGTTGATCTGGGGCGGCACGATCAGTTGCGGGCGGGCGTACACATGCTCCGTCGCGGGTGCGTACTGAATCAGCTCGAGCACCTCGTTGCGAAAGACCACCGCGCCCTGCGACGTGCCGAGGTTTTCACCCACCTTGAACGCCGACCTGTCGACTTGCGCGGGCATCCCCTGGTTCTGCAGCATATCCGTCATGAGATTGCGCATGCCGCCAAGCAGGCTGGCGCCGCCCGAATCGATGATTTTCTTGAGTGCGGCGGGATTGCCGAGCAGCGTGTTCGTCGGCGACAGCGCGTCGGTGAAGAGCGACAGCACGAACTGCGCGCGTTCCTTGCTCTTCGCGTCGAGCGCGGAGCGGTCGACAAACCCTGTCAACGCGCTGCGCCACGCCACGTAAGTTTGCAGCGTCATGCGGTAAAGCGAATTCGTCTGCCACGCCGGGTCGGTGAAGCGCTTGTCGCCCTGAGGCGGCGTACTGTCCGCACTGCCGCCAAGCACCGCGATCAGATCGCGGACCAGCGCCGCCTCCTGCTCCATGAGCAACGCGGGTTGCCGCAGCGCCTGGGCGCCGATCTGCTGCGCCGTTGCCATAATGTCTCGCGGCCGCAGTCCCACGAACGGATTCGGTCCGAGCATGCCTTCCGCGGCAGACGCCGCAAGGTCGTTCGTCTGCTCGCTGCGTGCCTTGCTTTCGTCATTTGCCGCCATCTTGCTGCTCCTCAAACATCTCTATCCGTTTCGTCAACAGTGCTGCTTACGCTTGCGAGACCAGCATCGCCAATGTCTCGGCGATGAGCGCCGGCTTCTCCTCGCCCTCGATCTGCAGTTCGTTCATCGTCTTCACGATGATCCGGCCGCCGCCCTTCTTTTCCACCGAAATCAGCGTCACGCGGTTTCGCACCCGCGCTCCCGCTTTCACCGGTGTCATGAAGCGCACCTTGTCCAGCCCGTAGTTCAACCCTGCCGATGCGTCCTCAGGAATGAGTCCGATCTCGATCGCGAGCGACGCCAGTAGCGATAGCGTCAGATAGCCGTGTGCGATCGTGCCGCAGAACGGGCTTTCGCGTTTCGCGCGCTCAGGATCCACGTGAATCCACTGCCTGTCGCCCGTGCAGGCCGCGAAGGCGTCGATACGTGCCTGATCGACGACAACCCAATCCGACACGCCCAGTTCGCGGCCAACGAAGTCGTCAATCGTGGCGACGCTATATCCCTTGATGCTCATCGTGTTTGCTCCTTGCGACGGGTCAGGCGAATTGCTCGCGCAACCACTTCTTGTTCATCTTGCCGACGCTCGTCTTCTGCAGCGCATCGACGAACTTGACGATCTGCGGCACCGCGTACTTCGAGATCCGTCCGGTTTTGGTGAAGCCCATGACGTGTGCCTTGACGTCCTCTTCGGTGACCGCGGTGCCCGGCTTGCGCACTACCAGCGCAACCGGCCGTTCGCCCCATTTCTCGTCCTTGATCCCGATCACCGCGACCTCCGAGACATCCGGGTGCAGCGAAATCAGGCTTTCGATTTCGAGTGAAGAGATCCACTCGCCGCCCGATTTGATGACGTCCTTGATACGGTCTGTGATCTGGATGTTGCCGGTCGCGTCGATGTTCGCGATGTCCTGCGTATGCAGGTATCCGCCAGTCCAGAGCTGCGCGGATGCGTCCGGATTGTTCAGGTAAGCCTGCGTCAGCCACGGCGCACGCACGACGATCTCGCCGTAGGCCCGGCCGTCGTGCACGATGTCTTCCATGTCCTCGTTGACGATGCGCAAGTCGACGAGCGGAACGGGGAAACCGGTCTTGCAACGCAGGCGTACCTCTTCTTCGAGATCGAGCGGCCCGGTGTTAGGCGGAAGTTGCGCGAGGCTCAACACAGGACCGGTCTCGGACATGCCATAGCCGGTAAAGACGTCGATGCCGCGGTCGAGCGCGGCGCGCGCGAGACCGTGCGGCAATGCGCCGCCGCCGATGATGACCTTCCATTTGCTGAAGTCCGCGTGCTTCGCGTCATCGCAAGAGAGCAGCATGTGCAGGATCGTGCTGACGCAGTGCGAAAACGTGACGCCCTCTTCGCGGATCAGTTGCACGAGACGATTCGGCACATAACGGCCCGGATAGACCTGCTTCACGCCCATGACCGTCGCGATGTAGGGCATGCCCCATGCGTGCACATGGAACATCGGCGTGAGCGGCATATAGACGTCGCCGCGATGAAAGCGCTGTCCCGATACCGGGCTCGACAGCGCCCCCATCAAGGTGATGGTGTGCAGCACCAGCTGGCGGTGCGAGAAGTACACGCCCTTGGGCAGGCCGGTGGTTCCTGTCGTGTAGAAGGTAGTGGCCCGGGTGTTCTCGTCGAAGTCGGGGAAATCGTAGCTCGTCGCGCTCGCTTCAAGCATCGCCTCGTATTCGGTGGCGAAGGCAATGGTGTGCGCGCTCGCTTCACTGTCCGGCTCGTCGATCCACACGAACGTGCGGACCGTTTCAAGCTGATCCTTGATCGCTTCGACCACGGGCAGGAAATCGGTGTGGACGAACAGCACCTCTGCGCCGGCGTGGTTGATCGTGTAGGCGATCTCCGCCTCCGACAACCTCACGTTGACCGTCTGAAGCACGGCGCCCATCATCGGCACCGCGAAGTACGATTCCAGATAGCGATGGCTGTCCCAGTCCATGACGGCCACGGTGCTGCCGTGCCGTACGCCGAGTTCGTGAAGGCCATTGGCGAGCCGCGCAATGCGTTCTCTCAGCGTGGCATAGGTCATCCGCAACTGGCCGCGGTACACGATTTCCTGATCCGGCGCCTGAACGAACGGCGTGTGCAGCAGTTGCTTGATCAGCAGCGGATAGGCATAAGGGGATGGCGTCGATCCCTGCACGGTGTCCTGCATCTACGTCTCCTCAAGTCGAGAAATGGATCGGGCTGACACAGGTCAGTCGGTGCTTGTCGCGCACGATGGCATCCCGAGTGAAGCCATCATCGAGTTTTTGGCAAGGGGGAGCCATCCCCCGAACAGGGGAACTGTCAGGAAGTGGCCGCGGAGTAAGGGCCGCGGCGCGGGGACGGCCGTTGAGGCCGGGCTAAGGGGGGTTCCGCCAGGGTAAGCTGTGCCTTTCGCAAGTTTTCGCAAGTTCTCGCAAAAAAGGGGCAAACCAGATGCGGCGTGTCGTCTTCAATCAGAAGGGTGGCGTGGGTAAATCGACCATCGTATGCAACCTGGCTGCGATCAGCGCCAGCGAGGGTATGCGCACCCTGGTCATCGATCTCGATCCTCAGGGCAATTCCAGCCAATACCTTCTCGGCGAACAGGCGAGCGGGCTCAAGCCGAGCGTGGCGGACTTCTTCGAAACGGCCCTGAGCTTCAGTTTCAAGCCGACACCGGTTTCGACCTTTATCCATCCCACGCCGTTCGAGAATCTCGATGTGATGCCCTCCCATCCGGAGCTCGACGCTTTGCACGGCAAGCTCGAATCCCGCTACAAAATCTACAAGCTACGCGATGCGCTGAATGAACTGGATGATGCGTACGACGCGATTTATATCGACACGCCCCCTGCCCTGAATTTCTACACCCGCTCCGCACTGATTGCGGTCGAACGCTGCCTGATCCCGTTCGACTGTGACGATTTTTCTCGTCGCGCGCTCTATACGCTGCTCGACAACGTTAAGGAAATTCAGCAGGACCATAATTCCGATCTGGAAGTCGAAGGGATTGTGATCAACCAGTTTCAGCCTCGCGCGAGCCTGCCCCTCCAGCTGGTTGAGGAACTGGTAAGCGAGGGTTTGCCGGTGTTGGAGTCCCGGCTGTCTTCTTCCGTGAGGATCCGCGAATCGCATCAGCACGCCAAACCGATGGTTCACCTCGATCCCCGGCATAAGCTTGCTCTGGAGTTCATGGCGTTGCATCGCGAACTGGTTGGGTAAAAAGGAACTCTTCGTCCCGCAGGAAGCTTAGGGCCTGTTCATGCTGGTGACAGGCCCTTGCGTGACTCAATGGGCCGAGATGATCTGATCAACCTGCCAGCTCAACCAACACTTCATCCTTTGATGTCACCGGTAGGCCTAACCTGCCCTGCTGCGACTACTCATCGCTCGCTTCGGCAGGCAACATATCAATCCAGCCGGCGGCCTTCGGATTGGGTGTTTCGACTCCGCGTTTCCTCTTCCTGCAGCAGTCTCCACTGGATCTTTCCGCTCGCCGTACGGGGCAAGCTGGCGGCAAACTGGACGACACGCGGAACCTTGTAGGACGCGATGCGCTCACGGGCCCACGACACCATTTCATCTTCCGTCACGTGCTCGCCGTTCCGAAGCACGATAACCGCCTTGACCGACTCGCCTCGACGCGGATCGTGAGTCGCGATGACACACGCTTCCTGTACGGCCGGATGCTCGAACAGCATGGCCTCGACCTCGGCCGGCCAGACTTTGTAGCCGGAGGCGTTGATCATGCGTTTGAGCCGGTCGACGATGAAGAAGTATCCGTCCCGATCTACATAGCCGAGATCTCCCGTGCGCAAGTAGCGCTTCCCATCGATCAGAACGAATGCCTCTTGCGTGGCTTCCGGCGACTTCCAATACCCGTCGAACACTTGAGGCCCGCTGACGAGAATCTCACCTGTTTCTCCTTCACCGAGAGGCTCGAGCGTCTCGGGATCGACGACGAGTGAATCGGTATTGAAGACCGGCACGCCCATGCACTGTTGCTTGCTGTGCTTCGGCGGATTGATATGGGTCGCCGCCATCGTCTCGGTGAGGCCGTATCCTTCCACGTACGGGATGCCCCAACGCTTCTCTATCTGCTGCGCGACAGCCTGCGGCATCGCGGCACCGCCGCCGCTCAGGTACGCAATGGAGCTCAGGTCGAAGCTGTCGACGTCCGACCGGTTCAGCAGGTCGATGAGCATCGTGGGAACCGTGACCCATGTGCTTACGCGGTGGCGTTCGATCACGTGCGCGGCACACTTCGCGTCCCAGCGGGTCATGACCGCCATCGTGGCGCCGATGTATATCGGCATATTCATGCAGTTCTGCATGCCGGTGACGTGAAACAAGGGCACGGAGCACAGCATCACGCTCTCGTTCGCGAGGCTCGGCCATTCAGCGCACGAGACCGTTGAATGCATCACGCTACGATGAGTGTGGATGCACCCTTTGGGGCGACCGGTCGTGCCGGACGTGTACGGAATGACCGCCAGATCTTCGGGCCTGGATTCGTGGCCGCGCGGAACGCACGCCCGAGCAAGCGCGTCATTCCAGCCGATTAAAGTGGCACGGCCGTCGACAGCTTCTGCATGAGGCTGTGCTCCGGACGACGTCAGGACGTCAGGCAGAGGCAAATCAGTCCAGTCGCGAAGATAGTCGGCATAACGTGCAGAGATCACATGGTCCACGTGACGGCCCGACAGCGGCCGCACGTGCTCCATGAGTTCAACGCCCACAAAGGCGACCCTAGCCCCGCTATCTTCAAGTATGTGTTGCAGTTCCGACGTCCGGTTCATCGGATTGACGGGCACGACTACCGCATCCGCGCGCAGCACCGCATAGAAGGCGATGACGAACTGCGGACTGTTCTGCATGTACAGGACGACGCGCTCACCCCGGGCGATGCCGCAGTGCTGCTGCAGGAATCCGGCCATCGCATCGACTTCGTGTCGCAACTGCCGGTAGCTGACGGAGCTGCCGTAGTAAAGGATTGCGGCCTTTTCCGGATGGCGGTCCGCGGAAACTTCGAGATTCGTGTACAGCGATGTCTGCGGCGCGGATAGTTGCCGCGACACGTCGACCCGCCGACGCGTTGGTGTTGCCGTCATGTCTACTCCGGGCATGAAACCAAATGCAGTGATAGGGCAAAGCGACCTGAAACCGGGTGCCGGCGTCACGCGCAAATCGCGAGCTCGCGACTCCACTGGCCAATTTCTTCGAGCGTCTCGGCGGTTTCGGGCAAGAATGGGAAGAGCGTGAAGACGTGAACCGAATCGCTCACCATCTTCAAGGTCACGTTCGCGCCGGCTGCCTTTGCCCGCTCCGCAAAACGCGTCGTGTCGCTTTCCAGTACCTCGCCCTCCACCGCCGCAAGAAACACCGGCGGAAGGTCTGCGAGATCCGCGAACAACGGCGACACCATCGGATCGGTCGGCTCGTGGCCCTGGAAGTAAGACGCGACAAGATTGGAAAGCGTCTCGCGATTCGCGGCCGGGTCGTCTCCGGAATTCGCCATGACGGAGGGGCCGCCAAGCGTGAGGTCAGTGAGCGGGCAGATTGCAATGACGCCGCCCGGCAATGGCAGCCCCGCACGACGCAGCGCAGCAGCCAGCGCCAGGGCGAGGCCGCCCCCGGACGATTCGCCGCTCAGGAACACCGTCGACGGATCGACACCCGAAGCGAGCAAGCCGCGATAGGCGCTGAATGCGTCATCGAATGCCGCCGGATACGGATGCTCGGGCGCGAGGCGATAGTCGACTGTGTAGCACGGACCGTTCAGCGCGCGTGAGAGACGGCTTGCGTATTCAACCGAGCTCTTCCCCGAACCCAGCACGTACCCGCCGCCGTGGAAGTGCAAGACGGTCGCCTTGTGCCCTGCTCCCGCCGCAACCACGCGCAACGCGCTCACTCCGTGAAGATCGACTTCCGTCACTTCGGTGCTTGCCGGCGCAGGGAACTGCTCCAGAAGGAACCGTTCGTAGGCTGCACGCTGCCCCCGGTCGCCACGCGCAATGTCATCCGGCTTGAACACGCCCTTCCAGAGATCGAAAGCACGCTGGCTCTCGCGGCGCGCCATCCGCTTTCCTTCGCGTGCCGCGCTCAAACCTACGACCTCGCCCGGCGGCAACTTGACGGCCTCGAGGATGTTGTGCCCCCAGGCGAACGACCACGAAGCGTCTGCCAGCGGATCGATGCGCGAGAGTCCCTTCAGACGTCCGTTACGCTGACGCACACGCGCCTCGTCGGGCTCGTGTGCCCAATCGACGACAAAGCGCGCGCCCGCCTGAATCCGCGTCGTACGCGGCTGGCGGCGCCGTTCGTATTCCAGCAGCGCGTCCTGAACGCCGGCCGGGCCATGGTTCTTGAGACAGGTGGCGAGAACCCAGGCGTCTTCGATGGCCTGGCAGGCGCCTTGCGCCAGGTACGGCACCATTGCATGCGCGGCGTCGCCGAGCAGGGCGATGCGTCCGGTACTCCAGTGTTCGATCGGGTCCCGGTGGTACATCCCCGTGATGAACGTTGAGTCCACCGCTTCCAGCATCTTCTGGACGGTCGGCTCAGAACCCTCGAACGAGCGCCGCAGTTGCGCCACGTCCCCGGATTGCGTCCACGACTCGCGGCTCACTTCGGTTGCCGGCACCGACGCAAGAATGCTGTAGAGGTCCTTGCGCACCCAGTACGAAACGATATTCCTGCCCACGCCGAACCAGTTGTTCCCCGCCACCGGCAACCTCAGGCCCGCGAGCCGGTCGGCAGGGATAAGCGAGCGCCACATCAAGATGTTGGCGAACTGCTTCTCTTCTGGTCCACGGAGGGCGGTCCGAACCGCAGAGTGAATGCCATCCGCGCCGATCACAGCGTCGCCACGAATCACTTCGCCGTTCTGCAGCGTGACGTAGGCGCCTTCGTCGTCCTGGGACACCGACGCAACCTCTGCCCCCAGCCGGATCACATTGGGCGGCACGGCCTTCGCGAGCAGCTCGATCAGGTCGGCGCGGTGGACGTTGTAGAGCAGCGCGCCGTAGCGTGCCTCGGCTTCCTTGCCCAAAGGAGCCACGTACAGGAGACGCCCCGTCGACAGTTCAAGGTAGTCAAAGCGCGCCGGCACGGTCGCAATGCTCGCCAGCGCCGGCTCAAGCCCCAGTTCCCGCAACACGATCGTGCCGTTCGCAGCGATCTGGACGCCCGCTCCGACCTCCGTCAATTGCGGGGCGCGCTCCAGTACAATCGGCTCGATACCGTGGCGCAGCAACGCCAGAGCGGTCGTGAGCCCACCAATGCCTCCTCCAACAACTATGACTTTCATGCTAAGTTTCTCCTACCGAGTTAGTTATTGCAGTGTAGTTAATTAACCCGACACGGTAAAGTAATGACGACGCCAGGGAAAACCCTTCGCTCAGATGGGGCGGAGACACGAACTCGCTTAAAAGAGGAAGCCCAACGCCTGTTCGCGCTGCGCGGATTGGATGGGGTGTCGGTGCAGGACATCATCTCCGCCGCAGGGCAGCGCAACAGCGCCTCGCTGCGCTACTACTTCGGCAACAAACTTGAACTGGCGCGTGAGCTGGTCGTCGACGGTGCGCGCCTGATAGACGAAGACCGTCAGGCGCGGCTCGACAGACTGGAGGCGGAGGAAGGGATAAACGTACGTGCGGTATTAGGTGCGCTGCTCTTTCCGATGCTTGAGTTGGCGGATCGTACGGGTCAGGCGACGTATATCCGCATGATCGCCAACTTGCAGTTGAACGACCGCGCGTTCTTGCGGGAAGCGCTGGAAAACAAGTGGAATCTGGGTTATCAGCGTTGCAACGCCCTGCTCCGGAACCTGCTTGCCGATATTCCGCCGGCAATCGTCGATCACAGACTGTCGCTCGTGGGCATCTACGGCAATGCCTCGCTGGCAGCATGGGAAGCGAGCCGGGACAGTGGCGATTCGGGAGGGCTCTGGTCCCCGCAATACGCCGTGTCCAACTTGATGGACAGCTTTGAAAGCATACTCACCGCAGAGCCGTCGGAAGAAACGCGGTCCCTGTTGGGGGGGATTTGACGGCGAGTGCCAGCGCCGTTATTAAGCAATGCTATCCAGCATGTCCAGTAACGCATTTCCATCAACAGGTTTGCGGAAGAAACCCAATGCGCCTCTGCGCAGATAGTAGTCTTCCGTATGCTCGCTCGGCTTGCCCGTGATAATGATGACCGGCGTGGCTGCGCCTGAATGAACCGTTCTATCGAGCACCTGAATGCCGTCAACGGGCCGCATGCCCAGATCGGTAATGACGCATACCAGACCCGCGTAGCCGTCGGCAAAAAAATCCAGAGCGGATTCGTAGGCCCGTGTTCCGTACCCGCCGGAGGCCAGCAGGTTCGCCAGAGACGTCAGAACGCGTCGGTCATCATCAATCACGGCCACGGTTCGAACCGGAGGCGTGGACATTTTTTTCTCCGGTCATCGAGTCCAACACCGAATTGGCGTTGGCGTCAGGCGCAGAAAGTGGTTATGGGCGACGTTTCGAGCTGCAGTTTGCCCGCCTGCCTGACCAGCGTGGCAAACGAATCCGCTTGCATCTTTCTCATGATGTGGCCGCGATGGACCTGCACCGTGTATTCGGTAATCCCAAGTACTGCCGCCGCCTGCTTGTTGAGCAGGCCGCTGGCAAGCAGTGGCAGGAGCTCCTGCTCACGAGGCGTGAGCGTTTGATAAAGCGCATGGAGCATCGCCGCCTCGTCCGCCTCCTTGCGAAGAACGTGCGCCCTCACGAGCGCCGCAGCGACCACGCGCATCAACTCATCTTCATCGAGGGGCTTGGTGAGGAAGTCAACCGCCCCACCCTTCATGGCGAGGACCGTGGAAGGCACATCGCCCTTGCCGGTAATGAAAATGACGGGAATCTGCGAGTCACTGACGAGCTTCTGAACTTCCAGCCCACTCATGTCAGGCATTCGCAAATCCAGAATCAGACATGAAACAGTATTTTGACGCGGTGTTTCAAGAAACTCCCTGCCGGAATCGAATGCGCGGGCATCTCTTCCGTTTGCGCGCAGCAGCGAAGTGAGTGCTTCTCGCACCCGCCTGTCGTCGTCGACCACATACACCACCTCACTTGCGGATTTCATGCGCCCTCTCCGTTGCCCGGTGAAAACCCAGCCTGACGTCAGCACGGACGGTCCACGATAATCTCGTTGAATGTTCTTCTTACGTGGTCCTGCCGACAAAAAATTATAGCCGCCGGAATCGTCGCCCGGAAGAATAGACAGCCGTGTTCTGCATTACATAAATATGTAATATCACGGCCCGATATGAAACGGTAGGCTTGGAAGATGTCTGGATACAGCGCGTTGCTATCAGACCAAGGCAAGACCAAAGCTGATCACGCTGATTGCCGGAGGCGGCTGAGGATACCCTCGGCTATCGTCAACGTGAGCTTGCGTTCGCTCTCTCTATCGGAAGGCTGAAGCTGAAGGTCACGCCGCGGGACACATTGCGCACGGCCCCAATCCGGCCCGCATGTGCTTCCACGATCGACTTGCAGATTGCCAAACCCATACCCATGCCTGTTTTTTTCGTGGTAAAGAACGGCTCGAAAATCTTCTCGAAGTTCACCTGCCCTGCACCGTGATCTTCCACATCGACCACCACATTACCGGCATCGCGACGTGAGCGGATCACCAGCAGCCTCGGTCGCTCCTCTGTTGCCGCTAACGCTTCAATTGCGTTGCGCACGAGATTGACGATCACCTGTTGAATCTGAACCGCGTCCGCGCTGATCTTCGACACGTCTTCGCCGAGGATTGTCTCGAGCGAAACCGCGTTGTGCTGAATGTCGTCGGCCATCAGCGTGCATACCTGAAGAATCAGCTTGTTGACATCGAGATCGACCTTTTGCGGAGCCGTGTGCCTGAAAAGAGCGCGAATGCGGCTTACCACGTCTGCCGCGGCATTCGCGTCGCGCACAACCTGCTCGGCCGAGTATCTGGCTTTGTCGAGCCTGGGCGGCGTTGCAGCGAGCCATCGCACGCAGGCGTGCCCATGCGCCACGATGGCCTGGAGAGGCTGGTTGAGCTCGTGGGCGATGGAGGCGGAGAGTTCGGCCACAGCCGCGAGCCGCGATGCCTGCGCCAGCCTCTCCTGCGCGTCGCGCAAGGCTTTCGACAATTCCGCGCCGTCGTCGATGTCGACATCGAGGCCGAAGAACTTCATCACCTGCGCGCCGGCTCCTTCGGTACTGCGGTGCTCCCGAACCTGCTCGACGTCGAGCCTCGAGAGCAGGTCTGGCTCGGCCAATAGCTGCTCGATGAGTGCAACGAGATGATGCCGCACGCTTTCGGAGCGGCGCGCGCCTTCCTCGATTGCAACGGCGAGTTCCGCCCACCGTGGCTGCCGGTATTGCTCGCCCAGATAGGCCCGCACAATGGTCTGCGCAATGAAATCGAAGTGGTCCAGCAGATACAGCGAGACGTTGGCCAGAAGTTCTTTGGCAATGCGCTCGTCCAACTCGCCGAGCGCGATGTAGGTGCTCCAGATTTCCCGCAACCCCAGACGCAATGCCTGCAAATAGCTGTGCAGCGGCACACGTTGATGCTCACGTCGCTGGCTGATTTCCCGAAACACGTCCATGTCCTGCGCCGAAGGGAGCTCACCCGACAACAGGGTCTCGAACCAGACTTTGGCCGACAGCGCGACCGATTCGCGAACGTCCCGTTGCGCCGCCGGTGCGAGCAACCTGTATCCGTCCATCTGCGTCAGTATCGCCAGCGTGCGTTCGACGACATGCGTCAGATCGGCTGCGATCGACACGGTTTTTTCCCGCAAGTAATCGCTGATTCTTGGAACATTGGCTAACACGGATAGACACTCATCAATAACGGACGCACGATTTCGAAAGACAAGGAGCGCCGGGGCAGCGGCTTATGTGACCTATACGGCTGCGCGCCGACCGGTGCCTGCCGGACACCTGCAACGGGATTCGACGCGGCGTATCATGGGGCGAAAAATGAGTCGATCCTGGCGAGGCGCCAATGAGCCGCCTGGCAGTGATCGGCAGGCGCGTTGCCCCTGGCCTGGGGCACGCTTCAATCTCAATCCGGTACACGTATGGTCGCCTGGCGCGACGCGACCTACCATCCCCCAGATTGGGGAGAGTTCCCCCTCCCCCGACCCGGGGGATGCGCTTCTATAAACGGGGGGTGGCGGCAAGCACGCCTCCCAACAATTGGCTGGCTCAATACAATGGGTGACTGAAACATGCGTGTGACTGGAGAGACATCCGCGAGCGGACTGCACCTTTTCCTGGCAACGAAGATCGTTCCGCCGCGCGTGCCGGTGGATCTCATCGCGCGTCCTCGGCTCGCTGGCCTCGCCGAGCGCGCCGCGAACAAACGTCTCACCGTGATCAAGGCGCCCGCCGGATTCGGCAAAACTTCGCTGGCGCTCAGCTGGCTCGACCGGTTGCGCGCGAACGGTGCATTAGTGGCGTGGCTGTCGCTCGACACAGAAGACGATGAACCCGCGCGCTTCCTCAACTATCTGGCGCACGCGTTACGACACGCCTGCGACAAGGTCGGCGCCGCGGCGATCAGCCTAACTGCCGACGCCGCATTCGTCCCGTTACACGCCGTCGTTTCCACGCTGGTCAATGAGCTTGTCGAAGTCGATGATGAGGTCGTCCTGTTTCTTGACGACTATCACCAGGTGAGCCTGCCGGCCGTACACGACGCGATGTCGTTCCTGATCGAAAAGGCGCCGCCTCATGTGCATGTGATCCTCTGCAGTCGCACCGATCCGCCGCTGCCGCTCGCGAGGCTGAGAGCAGGCGACGATCTGCTGGAAATCGATGGGTCGGTGTTGCGTTTCGACTTCGACGAAACAAGGCGCTTTGTCGAACGCACATTGCCCGGCACGCTGAACGCCTCGTACGTCCAGACGCTCTTTGCGGGCACGGAGGGCTGGGCTGCGGCGCTGCGCATCCAGATGTCCATGCTATCGCGCAAGGATGGCCAAGCGGTTCGCGAGCGTGATGCGCCGTCCGGTACGTCGCGGCCGTTCGCCGCCTATATCGAGTACATGTTCGAGCGCCTGCCCCCCGACATGGTCGGGTTCATGCTGCGCACGTCGATACTCGACCGGTTGAGCGCGTCGCTCTGCGAGGCGGTAACCGGCCTGCGCGCAAGCCAGCCTATGCTGGACGAAATCGCCGGAGGCCAGTTGCTGTTGCAGGCGCTCGACTCCAACGGGCAATGGTTCCGCTATCACCCTCTGATGAGCGAATACTTGCGGGCCCAGCTCGAAGCACAGCACGCCGACGAGGTGGCGGAACTGCATTGCCGCGCGTGCGCGTGGTATGCCGATCAGGAATTGTGGACGGAGGCCGTCAAACACGCGATCGCCGCGGGCAGCACGGATAACGCGATTCGTCTGATGGAGCGGTGCGCGATGGCGCTGGTCAAGAAAGGCGACCTGCTCACGCTACTCGACTTGCAGCGCCGCTTTCCCGCCGGTCTGGCTGGGGCGCAGGTGAAGGTTACACTTGCCATCGCCTGGGGCATGGCGCTCGCCATGCATTTCGAAGAGGCGCTCGCGATGCTGGATGTAGTCGAACATAATCTCGCGTCCGACACTGGCGCCGAAGCCAAAGACATCCGGCGCGAATGCCAGGCGATCCGCTCGGTCGTCGCGGGCCTGCAGGACGATCCCGAGCGCGCGCTCGTTATCGCTGAACCATGCATCGAGGGGCCGACCACCGATATCTGGACCACCAATGTGGCGTCCAACGTCGTGCGCTTCGCCCATTGGAAGGCCGGCAATCTCGAAGCGCTCTATGCAACGCCGTGGATGTCCTACTCCGCCGAAGAAAATCAGCGCAATCTGTACTCTTCGGTCTACCGGCTGTGCCTGCTGGGACATGCGGAAATGCAACAGTTGCACTTCGGGCTTGCCGAACGGTATTTCACGGAATCGATGCAACTGGCCGAACGCCATGCCGGTCCCGATTCGATCTCGGTGGCGCTATGCGCACCGATGATCGGCCAGATCTGGTACGAACAAGGCCGGCTGGACAAAGCTGAAACACTCGTTGCCGGGTTGATGCCGGTCATTGACATTGCGGTCCTGCTCGATAGCGTGTTGATTGCCTATCGACTCCTCATCCGGATCGCCGTCGCGCGTTCGGACGTGACGCAAGCGTACGCATTGCTCGATCGGGCCCAGGCGTTGAGTTGCGAACGTCAATGGGACCGCATGACGGCCGCCGCCCTCGTTGAACGCACACGGCTATATCTTGCGGAAGGCAGGATAGTCGAAGCGGCTGCGTGCGTCGCGCAACTCGATCAGATGGCGGGCTCCAACGCCCACCCTTCGCGTTCCATCTCGCTCGAGATCGAGAACTATCGTGCATTCGGGGCGGCCGCTGTTGCTGCTGCCCAACAGCGGACCGAAGAAGCCACCGCGGTGCTGGGCGCCGCGCTGCAGAGCGCCGAACGACAACATGCAGATTTTCAGGCGATACGCCTGCGAACCATGCTTGCACTGGTCTGGCTGGCAGCGAACGAACGCGCCCGCGCGATCGGGATCTTTCGCGAAGTCCTGAAGGTCGCCGCGCCCGCAGGCGTGTACCAGTCCATTCTCGACGTGGGGCCGGACATCGGATTGCTGCTGGACGCCGTTCGTGAAGACATCAGGCATACAGGGAACGCGGAACAGACGGCGCACTCGAACGAGCTGAGCGCCTACGTGGATCATCTGCTCGACGGCGCGCGGATTCTCTATCAGCCAGGCGGCCACCGTCGACGCGATATCGAGCGCGGGTCGCTAAGTTCAAGGGAGCGCGAAATCGTCGACCTGATTGCGCGTGGTCGGTCGAACAAGGAAATCGCAAATGTGCTCGGAATTGGCGCTGAAACCGTCAAATCTCATCTGAAAAGCGTCTTCGTGAAACTCGGCGTCGATAAACGCGCTCAAGCTGTTGCGCGTGCGCGGGACCTCGGTCTTGTGGGTTCAGACTAGCCGCATGCCGAAGTAGCGACATGAATATGTAATGGCGCCATCCGATGCGACGTTTTAAATTAATCTTTTTTCCCTTATCTTTTTCCTGAGCGGCCTGACCGGCAGTTCCTGAAAAGGCACCCATTCGCAATGGTATGACCTATCTCCATTGCCTCGTACTCGATTCATGCCACAACGGTGCGCACGATCAGACCTCGCGGTACGACACGAAATAACCGTCAACCCTCTCCGCCCACTTTGCGAGCTAGCGAGCTTTTCGCTGGAAAATCCCGGCATTGATGTGAAAATGTGGAGTACCACTATCCAATACGTCGACGAACTTCGAGGTTGACATGCTTACCGTGTTGATACCACGCTCGTCCCGGGTTGCCGCCCTCAGCGTTGCCATAGCCGGCGCGTCAGGCGTGGCAGGCTTACTCGAACCGGTCACGGGCTGCCTCGGCCTCGTACTGGTTGTTCTGGTCGCGCACTTTTTCGACCGTAGCTTTGGGCGTCTCGCCGCGAGTTTCGTCTCGCTTGGGATCGCCGGAACGATGTTGACTGCCGGTCGCCCTCCTCTATCCCCCGGCTCGATCGGCCGCTGCGCCGTCGCAATCGGCGCGGTATGGTTTTGTGCCGAGCTCGTCTCCCGACGCCCCCGGCACATCCAACGGCCAGACTCAACGGCCCACTCGAAGGATGATGATTTCGATCACAAGGTTCGACAGGCGCTAACGGCAAGCGAGTCGAGAGAGTTGATCCGTGAACGGGAAGCGCAACTGAACTGGCTGACCGAGAATGTTCCCAGCCTGCTCTGGCGGACGGACGCTCATGGCCGCCTGGAATATATGAACAGGCGCACTGAGGATTACACCGGCCTACGGTTCGAAGAGCTGAGAGCGCGCGGCTGGCTTGACCTGGTGCACCCGGACGACGCTCCATCAACCCTTGAGGTCTGGGAAGATTCCCTCGCTAGCGGGAGGCCCTACGACTCGGTCCATCGGTTGCGCGCGGCCGACAACACGTATCGCTGGTTTCAATGCAAAGGCACGCCCATGCGCGATGCCAACGGCGATATCGTGAGTTGGTATGGGCTTTCGACAGATATCCACGAGCGGCAGCTAGCTCAGGAGGTTCTTCGCACGGAAGAGCTTAATTTGCGAAGACTCGTCGACGTATTGCCCGCGATGATCTGGCGAGCCACGCCGGAAGGAAAAGTCGACAGATGGAGTCGGCAAATGCTCGCCTTCATGGGAAAGACCGAGCAAGAATTCGACGGAGAAATGTTACTTCGTCTCATCCCGGAAGCAGACCGTCTTCGTGTCCGCTCGCGCTGGCGGCAAGCTGTCCACGAAGGTGTGTCGTATCAGGACACGTACCAGGTTGCAGCCGCCGATGGGACACTGCGCTGGTATCTCGCTCGCGGCGAACCGTTTCGCGACGAAAGCGGACAGATCCTGCACTGGTTCGGCGTATGTACGGACATCGACGATCTCAAACAAACGGAAGCCGCGCTCGAACAGCGCGAGCACCAGCTACACGAACTGATCGAGACTATTCCCGCCATGCTCTGGAGCAATGACCCACAAGGGGGGCTCACTTACATCAATCGGAAAATCGTCGAATTCGTTGGCCTGGATCTTTCGCAGCTCGCGGGCGCCGGCTATCAGAAGACGTGCCATCCGGACGACCTGAACACCATGATTCAAGCGTGGACACACTCGGTCGAGACTGGCGAACCGTACTGCCACACTGCCCGGCTTCGCCGAAAAGACGGGATTTACCGGTGGTACCAGCACACGGGTGAAGCAATGAGGGACGCCGACGGCAACATTGTTCAATGGTATGGACTCAGTCTTGATATTGACGAACGCAAGCGTGCAGAAGACCGGCTCAGGCACACTCAGGCTGAACTTGCGCGGGCAACCCAGATTGCCACGGTCGCCGAACTCTCCGCCTCCATCGCGCACGAGCTCAATCAACCCCTCACGTCCGTTATCGCCAATGCGCAGGCTTGCAATCGGTGGCTCGCAGCGTCCCCGCCCAATTTGAGCGAAGCCAGGACTTCCGCGGAAAGCGTCGTTCGAGATGCCCATTCCGCCGACGAGACGATGAAAAGCATCCGTGCGCTGTTCAAGAGCCAATCATTCCAGAAGCGCAAGCGTAACGTGAAAGACATGGTCCTCGAATCCGTGCGGCTGCTACGGGAAGACGAAACCCGGCAAACCGCCGACATCGACCTCGATTTGCCCGATGGCCTGCCGCCGGTGTTCGTCGACCAGATACAGATTCAGCAGGTCCTGATCAATCTGATCACGAACGGAATAGAGGCCACGGAAAACTCGGGGCGCACACCGAAGATTCTCATTACCGCAAAGGCGCTTCGCGACGGGTCCGTGCTACTCGAGGTGGCCGATAACGGTGTGGGCATCGTGGGTGGCGACAGCATATTCGACGCATTCGTCACGACCAAGAGCACGGGAATGGGTATCGGGCTTGCAGTGTCCCGCTCAATTATCGAAGCGCATGAAGGTCGTCTTACTGCCGCCAATAATCAGGGCTACGGATCGACTTTTAGCGTCGTCCTGCCAGTCCTGAGCGAAGAAGCCGCGTATCCGGACGTCGAGATCAGTGGAGCGGCCAGTCGCTGAGCGAGGCATGGTGCTGGAGGGCGAATGAGGGACGCCCTCCACAATCATGTAATTGCGGCCCGCCAGTCTGCTACCTATCATCCAGTCAAGGTCGAGGGTTAGCTCTAACGAGAATCGAGGAACCACATCATGCAAGCTCCCTTTGAAACAGACAGAACGTGGCAGTCAACAATGGCGCTCCTCTCGAACGAAGGTGAAACACAGGCGCCTGTTGTGTCCAGTTGCTTCCGCCCGAAGGGCAGCGAAAGCGACTTCCGCAAATGCGTCATCCGGGTGCTGGAGCGTCGCGGGCGCACCTCGGCAACGGTCGCGTGGAGCGACGCGACATCCTGTTGCTACGGCGAACAGCATTGGCGGCGCTGCGTTGCGAAGAAAGCCGGGGTTTGCGCCCTGAGTGGCCAGGCCATCACAAGAGGCAATGCCGTGTATCGACCCAAGCGGGTTCAACCTACACCACTAAACATCGAAGCGATGATTCTGGCCACGGTCCTCGAAGCGGTCTCTCTGGACGAAGGCTTCTGACGGTTCAGATCCGGTCGAAGCGTTGAGCGGACCCGCTCCTGTCATCGGTCACCATCCGAACTTCGCTTCGATGCCGAGATAGTCCGCATTGCGCGCCCCTAACGCGCGGATCGAATCGCCAACTTCGAAGTGCACCGCTTCCAGCGCGAGCGCAACGTTCGGGCTGACGAGCCAGTCGGCGCGAATCTGCGCATA
Organism: Paraburkholderia sp. WS6; assembly: GCF_030464835.1. Taxonomy (NCBI): domain Bacteria; kingdom Pseudomonadati; phylum Pseudomonadota; class Betaproteobacteria; order Burkholderiales; family Burkholderiaceae; genus Paraburkholderia; species Paraburkholderia sp. WS6. Next base: position 222,682 of record NZ_JALQCK010000007.1, on the reverse strand, counting down.
CATCCCTGTCCACCGGGTTCCCTTCCCCGTCGTGCCAGGCACCACGGCCATCCCCTGACCGTAGATCGCATCGGCTGTCGTCGCGCGCCACTGGAAACCGAGTGCCGTCAGTAACGTGAGCTTCGGCGATACCTTGAGGGTGATCGACGGCTTCACGTGAATCAGGTTGCTGTAGCCGGCGTAGCCCGCGAGCGTGAAGTAGTAGCCGTTCGGAAACAACGGATTGAAGGTTTCGACGCGGCCGTCGCCGGGATGCCGGTCGCCCGATGCGCCGTCGATCTGCAAACCGACACGCGGCGAGCCCGCCACCGTTGCGAGCGTATAGCCGCCCAGCACCCCGAACGCCCACGCGCCGATGGTGTCCTTGCCGACGTGCCCCGTCTGTACCATCGATTCGGCATCCCAATCGAACGGCGTAACCTTGCCCGCGTAACGCACGTCGAATACATCGCGATGCTCGGTGCCTGCCGCATCGAGAAAGCGTGCGTTGTCGCGGTTGTAGCGCGACCAGTACGCTGACAGATCGCCCGGTCCCGTGTTCGCACGTTCCACGCGTACGCCGCTGAACGTGAGATGCCGATTCGACACATCGTCGAAGGCCTTGACTTCGCGATTCTGCACGGGCTGGGTCATATAGCCGATGAAGCGCCATTTGTCGATTTCATAGTCGGCCCACAGCGCGTCGAACGCCTGACGCACGTTCGGCCCGTCGCGCACCGAGACGAACCGCTGCAAGTCGAACGCCATCTCTTGCCGGCCGACGCGTGCCTTGAACGTGCCGCTGCCTACGCCATAGACGAACGCGACGAACGCCTGCTCGATATCGAGCGGATTCCTGTCGACCGGCGAAACGGCATCCTTGCCGAAGGGCCGCGCATCCTCGAGTTGAAAAAACGCCTGCACATGCTGGCCGATGCGCGCATCGGCATGCACTTCGGCGCGCTCGATCACGTAGCTGTCGGGCCGCGCGGCGCCGAGCCCGAAGAGTGGCGTGTTGTTCAGCTCGAAGCGTTCACGCAGGGTCGCGCCGAGCGACAGATAGGTCGACGGATCGCTGCCGGGCGAGATGTACTTGAGCGCATCGAACGGTTCGCGCGCCACGCACGGATTGGCCAACGCCGACCAGTCTTCCTGCCAGCGGTTGAACGATAGCGCCGACGGCCGTTTCGCGGTGCATTGAGGCGCAGCGGCCGCGGCCGCGTCCACATCCGCCGTGTTATCGGCGGCGAACGCGCTCGCGCCGTCTGCCCATCCGCACACGGCGAGCGCAGCGCAGGCGGCCACCTTCGACGTCGCGCGCCTCAGCGATCGACGCGCCATCATTTGGACAGTTCGTGAATCTCGGCGACATATCCGCCGGGAAACTCGACGATCGCCGTGCGCCCTTCAACCGTCCTGTTCGCCGGCGACAACACCTTCACGCCGACGCCCTGCGCCTTCGCGAGCGTCGCGTCGAGATCGGCGACCAGATAGCCGGTGACCTCGCGGCCGAACGGATAAGGCAGCTTGCCGTCGGTCACGAACACGAGCATGGTGCCGAAGCCGGACGTGATGCGTACGCGCCGGATCGTCTCGCCGGGCCGGCCGATTTCGCCACCGTCCGCGTGACGGTTGTCGGACACGACCTTGCCGTGCGAGAAACGCACAAAGCGCCTGATGAAATTATCTGCGGATTGTGCGGACACATAGATGCGATTGTCGGGCACCGTCTCCAGCGGATCATACGAAGGCGCCTTGGTATGCCAGTACAACTGCATGTTCAGGCCGCCGGGCCATTGGATCACCGCGTCCTTGCCGATCGGATCGTCGAACGTATCGACGATCACGTCCGCGCCCGCGGCGCGCGCAGCACGCACGGCCTTGTCCATGTCGGTGACGAGATAACCCGTGCGCTCGCTGCCGAACGGATACGGTATCGGTGTCTGGAATGCGAACACCGACAGCATGCCGACAGGCGTGCGCACGTATTGCGAAGCCGTCCTGCTCGGCGTCGGCGTGACCGTGAACACGGCGCGCGGCGAAGCAGTGCCGCCGAACGTCGCGATAAAACTGTCGACGAACGCGTCGATGTCCTGGCTCGCCACATAAACGTGCGTCGTGTCGTACTGCGGACCGACTGACACGACCGGCAGGCTCTTGCCTATGTTCTGATGATCGGTCTCGGCGAAAGCCGGCGAGCCGCCCAGCGCCATGCCGAGCGCCGTGATCGACACAATCGAAACGACAGTGGCCCGCAACACTCGAACCATCTTGACGGTACTCATAAAAAACACTCCTGGCTGGTAAGGGATGCCGCAGCGTTGTGCGGCACAATCAGATTCCGACCTTTGGCGTGCCCGTCCTGCGCACCAGCACAGCGAGCACACACAACGCGGCGAGCGGCAGTGTGCGCAACATCCGGTTGTGCGCCGCCTGCCGCGCCTATCGATCCTCGTTGCATAGCGGAGTCGGCTTGGTGCTGGCGACAGGCGGTGCACCTTGCGTTTGCGCATCGGGCGTGCGTATGCGCGCCTGCACGAACGGAATCGCATGCTCGCCAATCACAATGCCAAGCAACCCCGCAAGCGCAATCAGCGGAGGCGCGGGCGATTGCACGCGCACAAGGAAATACAGCAGGCCGACCACGAGGCCCGCACCCAATGCAATCAGATATGACATAGTTCACTCCTCACGCGCCGCGGCAAACGCGCCGTGCGCTCAGGCTTGCCGTTGCCCGGACTGGGGCCGCAGCGCAATCCTGTAGCGTCCCGCACCGCCGATCGCGATGGTTCCGAACATGATCAGCAGCATCCACGCGAATTGCGCCTGGTCCAACGTCCATTCGCGATGCACGAGACCCAGCGCGACCATGCAGACCAGCATGATCGGCAGCGCGGCAAGCCGCGTCGCGATGCCTGCGATCATCAGCAGCGGGCACACGAGCTCCGCGAAGATCGCAAAACCGAGCGTCAGCGTCTTGCCGAAATGCATCGGGTCTTCGATTGCCTCGATCTGGCTCGCGTAGTGGATCGCCTTTGGCAATCCATGCACGAGCAGCACGAGCACGCTCGCGGTGACGCGCAGAAACAGCAGCGCCACATCAGGAGTGAGAAAACGCTTCATCGCCTGCCTGCGCCTAGAACGCGAAACAACTGCAACCGAGCGCGCCCCAGAACGCATTCGCATCGCCGGCGGGCACGTTGCTGCGCCATGCCCACGCATGCGCGTGACGATGCACACCGCACAGGTTCACGCACGCGTCGTTGCACGACTGCACGAGCGGCGCCGCAGGACGATAGCGCGCATAGCCGCCGTACTCCGCGACGGGCGACCACGTGGGGCTAACGGGCAGCGCAGGCGGGTCGAACGTTTCGAACTCTTCGGCCGCGTAGACAATCCGCCCATTGACCGCCGTCAGCACCGAGGTCAGATGCCTGATGCCGTCTTCTTCCATTGTGAAATAGTCGTCGCTCAGCACCGCGAAATCGGCAAGCTGGCCAGGCACGAGCGCGCCCTTCTTCGTCTCTTCATTCGAGAACCATGCGCTACCCACCGTATAGCGGCGCAGTGCCTCCATGCGATCCAGCCGGTCCTGCGCGGCGTACATCAGCGTGCCACCCACCGTGCGCCCCGAAACAAGCCAGTACAGCGAAACGAACGGATTGAAGCTCGCGACGCGCGTCGCGTCCGTCCCCGCGCCGACCGGCAGCCCGGCCGCGAGCATCTTACGCACAGGCGGCGTATGCGCGGCGGCTTCGGCGCCATAGCGGGAAATGAAGTATTCGCCCTGATACGCCATCCGGTGCTGGACGGCGATGCCGCCGCCCAGTGCGGCAATGCGGTCGATGTTGCGCGCCGAAATCGTTTCGCAGTGGTCGAAAAACCACCGCAGGCCACCGAACGGCGTATCCAGGTTGACACGCTCGAACACGTTGAGGAAGCGTTCGATCGATTCGTCGTAGGTTGCATGCAGCCGGAACGGCCAACGGTTCTGCACGAGGAGCCGCACGACGGCTTCGAGTTCGCTTTCCATCACGTCCGGCAAGTCCGGACGCGGCTCCAGAAAATCTTCGAAGTCCGCGCCGGAGAACACGAGCATCTCGCCTGCGCCGTTCATCTTCAGAAAATCGTCGCCGTCACCCGGTTTGGTGACCTTGACCCACTTCGCGAAGTCTTCGACTTCCTTCTTCGCGTTCTGCGTGAACAGGTTGTACGCGATTCGTACAGTCAGCTCGTTACGCTTCGCGAGTTCCATGATGACGGCGTAGTCGTCGGGATAAGACTGGTAGCCACCGCCTGCGTCGATCGCGCTCGTCACGCCAAGGCGGTTGAGTTCGCGCATGAACTGGCGCGATGAATTCAACTGGTCGTCGAACGGCAGCTTCGGTCCTTTTGCGAGCGTCGCGTACAGCAGACCCGCATTCGGACGCGCGATCAGCATGCCGGTCGGATTGCCGCGGCGGTCGTGCTGGATCTCGCCGCCCGGCGGATTCTGCGTATCACGGTCATAGCCGACCGCACGCAGCGCGGCGGCGTTCAGCAGCGCGCTGTCGTAAAGATGCAGGATGAAGACGGGCGTATCCGGCGCGATCGCGTTGATCTCCTCAAGCGTCGGCCCGCGTTTTTCCGCAAACTGAAATTCGTTCCATCCACCGATAACACGCACCCATTGCGGCGCGGGCGTGCGCGCGACCTGCGCGCGCAGCATCTCGAGCGCGTCGCGCAGCGACGGCACACCATCCCAGCGCAGTTCAAGATTGAAATTCAACCCGCCGCGAATGATGTGAAGATGTGAATCGTTGAGACCGGGAACGACCGTGCGTCCCTTCAGATCGATGCGGCGCGTGGACTCGTTCGCCCATTGCATCATGTCGTGATCGTTGCCGCTCGCAACGATCTCGCCCTTCGCGATGGCCAGCGCCGTCACGAACGAACGCTTGTCGTCCTGCGTCGCAATCTTGCCGTTATAGATCACCAGGTCCGCAATGCGGCTGGGCTGAATCGGTGCGGTCATCGTCGCTCTCCGTGATGTTTGGTCAGACGCGTTTCACGCGCGGCGAAAGCGGCGGCGCGCGTGAAACGCATGGCGTGGAGGAATTTCGTTGCGCGCTCAGCCGGGATCAGCCCGCCTTGTTCCCGTGTTCGCCGAAAATCTGCTTCGCGTAGCGCACGCCGATGCCATACGCGGTGTGCGCCTTGAAGATCTCCATGCAGCCGTCGTAGGTTTCGCCGCGCGCCCAGTCGCGTTGCAGTTCGCACAGGAACTGCACGGACGTCATCGGCACCGCACCCGCCTGGACGACGCGTTGTACGGCGCGCTGATGAGCTTCTTCTGTGATGTCACCGCAGGCGTCCGTCGGCACGTAGATTTCGAAGCCTTCGGCGAGCATCTGCACGCTCGGGAAAGCAACGCACACTTCCGTCCACAGGCCGGCGATCACGATTTTCTTGCGGCCCGTCGCTTTGATCGCGTCGCGAAAACCCTTGTCTTCCCATGAGTTCATCGACGTGCGGTCGATTGGCGTTTTCTCCGGAAACACCGACTGCACTTCCGGCAGCAGATGGCCGCTAAAAGAGTCGGCCGCGACCGTCGTCAGAACGGTCGGCACCTTGAAGAGCTTCGCGCTCTTCGCGAGGATCTGGACGTTGTGCAGGATGGTCGTGCGCTCGTGCGAGTGCGTGCCGAAAAACATCTGCGGCTGATGATCAATAAGTGCGAGTGCGCACGTGTCGGGTGTCAACAGTTCATAGGCCATGAGTAGCTCCATTTTTCGAGAGTGCAAGGGACCCGCACGGTTGCACGAAGGCAGCCGCGCCGGCGTCCGGTTAGTGGATGAGTCGAGTCGATGCTGCATCGGCCAGACGGATGCGACCGGCTTCCTCAGGCAACTTGAGCGCGAGTTTCACCGTGCCGCACGGGCGTTACAGCCTGGGTCTAACGTCCACAGCCGCAACATAAAGCGTTGTTCCCGAATGGGACATTGCATGTTTATGTAGTGCGATAGCTCGCGGCACGTTCGAGTGCCCGGCCTCATTGCCCGACATGCGTCGAGCGCTGATTGACTCGCTGCGCCGATACCAGCTTCATGTAATAGCCGCCTCCAGGGTAGCCAACTACCATCCGGAACGTCGCATAACGAAACAGACTTTCCATCGTCCCATTTCAATTGGACGACGCGCTCACGCGGGATGCGTTTCTTTCGTCTGACCAGACCGCATCCGATCCGTAGCAATTCTTAATCTATGGAGATGTGAAATGGCAACGATAGCTGCCGACTACATGGTAGGTGCACTGGTAAACGCGGGCGTAAAGCGTGTATTCGGTGTGGTGGGAGATTCGCTGAACGGCTTCACGGATTCCCTGCGCCGGGAAGGTTCCATTGAATGGGTTCACATGCGGCATGAGGAAAGCGCGGCTTTCGCCGCCGGCGCCGAGGCGCATCTCACGGGGCAACTCGCTGTCTGTTGCGGGAGCTGCGGCCCGGGAAACCTGCACCTCATCAACGGCTTGTTCGACTGCCAACGCAGCGGCGTTCCTGTTCTCGCTATCGCCGCACATATTCCAAGTTCGGAAATCGGCATCGACTATTTTCAGTCGACCCATCCCGAAGTGCTGTTCAAGGAATGTAGTCACTACGTCGAACTCGTCACCCACCCCGACCAGCTGCCGCAAATTCTGGGCCGTGCGATCCGGACGGCCGTTGCGCGTAAAGGCGTCGCTGTTGTCGTCATACCTGGCAACGTGGCACTTGGGCCGCTCACAAAACCTGTGCCGAACTGGAGCGCACCGTCCGCTCCAATGATTCGCCCGGCGGACGCCGACATCGCGAAACTCGCGCTTCTGTTGAACCAGTCGTCGCGCGTGACCTTGCTTTGTGGAGCGGGTTGCAAGGATTCGCACGCGGAAGTTGTAGAACTCGCCCGCAAGTTGCAAGCGCCGATCGTGCACTCGCTGCGAGGAAAGGAGTACATCGAATACGACAACCCGTTCGATGTGGGAATGACAGGTCTTGTCGGGTTCTCCTCCGGGTACTCCGCGATGAAGAGCTGCGACATGCTCCTGATGTTAGGCACCGACTTTCCTTATCGACAGTTCTATCCGGAGGGGGTGACGATCGCGCAAGTCGATACAAGGGCAGAAGCCCTCGGCAATCGATGCCCGATCAAGCTTGGCGTATTGGGAACGGTCAAGGATACGCTCAGCGAACTTCTTCCAATGATTCGGGAGAATACGGACAGCAGCTTCCTGAATCGTGCGCTCGACGACTATCGCAAGGCGCGCGCGAATCTGGATTCGCTGGCTGAGCAGGAACCGGGCAGCAGCATCATTCATCCGCAATACGTGACCCGGCTCGTCAGCGAACTCGCCAACGAGGATGCCATCTTCTCCTGCGACGTCGGCACCCCCATCGCATGGACAGCCCGATATCTGAAGATGAACGGCAAACGGCGACTGGTCGGTTCGTTCAATCATGGCTCGATGGCCAACTCGCTCCTGCACTCGATCGGCGCGCAGGCCGCTTTCAGGGACCGGCAGGTGATCTCAATGTCGGGCGACGGCGGCTTCACCATGATGATGGGTGAATTTCTCACGCTGATTCAGGCAGGCTTGCCGGTCAAAGTCGTCGTGCTCAACAACGGAACGCTGGGCTTCGTGGAAATGGAGATGAAGGCCAGTGGCTTCGTCGATACGGGCTGCGACCTGAAAAATCCGAACTTCGCTGCGATGGCCAACGCGATCGGAATCAAAGGCATACGCGTCGAGCACCCTGCAGAGCTGGAAGGCGCGCTAAGCGAAGCGTTCGTCCATCCGGGTCCGGCGCTCGTCGACGTAGTAAGCGCACGTCAGGAGCTCGTGATGCCTCCCACGACCACCGCCGACCAGGCTTACCACTTCGGGCTGTTCATGCTTCGCGCCGTCATGGACGGTCGAGGCCAGCAGCTCATCGACCTCGCAAAGGTCAATCTGTTCCGGTAGTGCAGTCCGCAAGCGTGTAGGGACCGTTATCCACGCAATGGGAATCGAACCATGTCCAGCAAAATCGTCAGCACTGTAGATGTTCCATCCGAGCGCGAGCCCATCCACATGGGTTTCGTCATCGCCTGGCTTTTCTGTGCCGCGTTCTACTTCATGCAGTACATGCTGCGTTCCGCGCCGGGCGTGATGGTGCCCGAGTTGAGTGCGGCGTTCGCGCGCGATGCACTGGGCGTGGGCACGCTTGTCGGCCTGTACTACTACACCTATGCGCTGTTCTCGATCCTTTGCGGTGCACTACTCGATCGGCTCGGCGGCAAGGCGGTCATTCCGGCCGGCATCGTTCTCGTTGCTGTGGGGGCGGTCCTGTTCGGCCTGGGCAGCGTGGAGGCCGCGCAGGTCGGCCGCCTGCTGCAAGGCGCGGGTTCGGCGTGTGGCTTTATCGGCGCGGTGTATCTCGCCACGCACGGCTTTCCTCCCCGCTCTCTTGCGACGGCGGTAGGGTTCACTCAATGCTTCGGCATGCTGGGCGGATCCGCGGGTCAGTTCGCCGTTGCGCCGCTCATTCACGGCCTCATCACATGGCAGCAGTTCTGGTGGCTGTCCGGCCTCGTGATCTTTGTGATCGCGGTACTGGTGCTATTCGTGACGCCGGCAGGCCATGACGACAGCCCGGCCAGCCAGGGCTCGTGGATGAAGATGTTCGCGCCGTACAAGCAGGTGCTCACGAATCCGCAGTCCTACCTTTGCGGTTTCTGCGCCGGCCTGTTGTTCCTGCCGACTACGATTGGCGACATGATCTGGGGCATTCCATTCCTGCACAACGGTCTCGACGTCAGCTATGGAGAGGCCGTCAATCGCGCGAGCATGGTGCCGCTAGGCTGGGTAATCGGCTGCCCGCTGCTAGGCTACCTGTCCGACCGTCTGGGCCGCCGCAAGCCGGTGTTGATCGGCGGCGCGCTGCTGATGCTTGTGTCGGCCACTGGCATTTTCTATCTGCCGGCCGGCGTGGCGCCGCCTTACGTGCTCGGCCTGCTGCTCGGCATCGGCTCCGGTGCGGCGATGCTGCCCTACACGGTGATCAAGGAAGTCAATCCCGACAACGTGAAAGGCAGCGCCAGCGGCGCGATCAATTTCCTGGTGTTCACGTTCAGCGCGTTGCTCACGCCGGTGTACGGCAAGCTGCTCGCCCATCATGCGAACGGCGGCACAATGAACCTGTCTACGTTCCGGGCAGCCGGTTCGTGGCTGCTCGGTGGCATCGTGCTGGCCATGCTGCTCGCTATATTCATGCGCGAGACCGGACCGCGCGGACGCGCGAACGCATGAGGACGGGCCAGGTTCTTCAGCAAGATCGAGCCTTGAACCTGGCGCTATCCGTTACACCGACGGCGTCAGGTAAGGATTATCCTTCCCCGGCGCATAGGGCTGCGCCTTAAGTTCCATCCGTGCAATGCTCTGCAGGTGCACCTCGTCTGGGCCATCCGCGAACCGCAATGCACGGCCCCACGTCCAGCTATCGGCCAATGGCGTGTCGGGGCTCAACCCCATTGCGCCGAACACCTGCATCGCCCGCTCGCAAACGGCTGTGTGAACACTCGGCACAAGCGCCTTGATCATCGAGATCTCCTTGCGCGCGTCCTTCGCACCCACGTTGTCGATCATCCACGCGGCCTTGAGAACGAACAGCCTTGCCTGATCGATCTCGATTCTGGACTTCGCGATCCACTCGGCGACCGTCCCGTGTTCAAACAGCGTCTTGCCGAATGCCGTGCGCGCCTGGGCCCGCTCCACCATCAACTCGAGCGCCAGTTCCGCGGCGCCGATCGAGCGCATGCAGTGATGGATCCGTCCCGGCCCAAGACGCGCCTGCGCCAGTGCGAAGCCGCTGCCCTCTTCACCGAGGAGATTCGATCGCGGAACGCGCACACCTTTGAACTCGATCTCGCAGTGGCCTTCCGGCGCCACGTGATTGACCACCGGGATATTGCGGATCACCTTGACGCCGGGTGTGTCGCGAGGCACGAGAATCATGCTCTGCTGACTGTGGCTCGGCGCGTCCGGATCCGTTTTGCCCATCACGATGAAGATCTGGCAATTCGGATGGGCTGCATTCGTGATGAACCACTTGCGGCCGTCGATGACATAGTCATCCCCGTCACGACGAATCGATGTGGTGATATTGGTCGCGTCCGAAGAGGCCACCGCTGGCTCCGTCATCGCGAACGCCGAACGGATCTTGCCGTCGAGAAGGGGCTTGAGCCACTTCTCGCGCTGAGCGGGCGTGGCAAACATATGGAGCAGTTCCATATTGCCCGTGTCCGGCGCATTGCAGTTGAACACCTCGGACGCCCACGACACCCGCCCCATGATCTCAGCGAGAGGCGCGTACTCGAGATTGGACAGGCGGGTACCGGGCTCGTCATCGCGCAGATGCGGCAGGAACAGGTTCCAGAGACCCTCTTCACGCGCCTTGTCCTTCAAGGTCTCCATAAAGGAAACCGGATATTGACCGGCACTCACTTCATCGTGCCATTGCCGGATGCGCGGAACGATGTGCGTGTCCATGAACGCACGCACCTGGGTGCGCAGCGCTTCGACTTTCGGGCTGTATGCAAAGTCCATTTTTACTCTTCCTTATCTGATTGATGTCGTCGAGGAATCGGCAACCCGCACGACCAACCGCGCGATCAATGCCGTGCCTCGACCCCATGACTAGATCGTCAGTCCACCGTCGACGACGACACACTCTCCGTTGGTATAGCTCGCAGCATCGGACACCAGATACAGCACGGTACCCGCCATCTCGCGAGGTTCCGCATGACGTCGCAGCGGAATCTGCGACACCCAGCTCTCGTACGTGGCCTGATCTGCGAACAGCGCCCCTGCAAAGCGGGTTTTGGTCAGTCCGGGGAGCAGCGCATTCACCCGGATCCCCAACGGCCCGCACTCCTTCGCGAAGGCCCGCGTCATGTTGACAACGGCGGCCTTGGTGATCGAGTAGATGCCCTGCCTGTCGCCTGGCTGCAAGGCATTGACCGAAGCCGTGTTGACGATCGCGCCGCCGCCGTTCTCCCGCATCAACTTGCCCGCCTCAACGGACATGAAGAAGTAACCGCGCAGATTGACTTCCACCGTCTTTTCGAAGGACGACAGATCGGTATCGAGAATGTGGCCAAAATACGGATTGGTCGCCGCGTTGTTGACGAGAATGTCCAGACGGCCATGCCGCGCCCGAATATGCTGGAAGATCGCGAGAATGTCCTCGAGACGCCCCACGTGGCACGGGTATGCTTCGGCGCTCCCGCCCGCTTCCTTGATCTCGCGTGCAACGAATTCACAATCCTCCAGCTTGCGGCTCGACACAATCACATGGGCGCCCTGCTCGGCGAGCAGTTTGGCGATCTCCTCGCCGATACCCCGGCTCGCGCCCGTCACCAGAGCAATCTTTCCTTTCAGGTCAAACAAATTCGTAGCCACAATCAGTCTCCCTATTTCTACGTTCCGATTTCCTGCCTGTCTTCAGATCAGGTCAATGCCCATCTTCGCAAGCGCTCCGGCCATCTCCCCCACCTGCCGCGCTTTCTCATTCGATGCGTTGCCGCTCAAGGCCCGCTTTTTCACGCCCTGTGCGATAGCGGCGAGCCGGAAGAAGCTGAACGCCAGGTAGAAGTTCCAGTTCTCAATCGACGAAATTCCCCGCAGCGCGCAATACCGCTCGACAATCGACGCCTCGTCCGGCACGCCCAACGCGCCTCGATCCAAGCCTGCGAGTCCGGCGATATGGCTGCCGGGCGGAAGCCGCAAACACATGCAGAAGTACGCGATGTCAGCCAGTGGATTGCCGAGCGTGGACAGCTCCCAATCGAGAAGGGCGCGAACTTGGGGTGCATCGCGCATGAAGATGATGTTGTCGATACGAAAGTCGCCGTGCACGAGCGAAGGCTTTCCGGTTTCCGCCGGACAGTGCGCAGGCAGCCACTCGATCAGCGACTCCATGGCCTCCAATGTATCGGTCTGCGCGGCGCGATATTGCCTCGTCCAGACGTCGATCTGACGCTCGAAATAGTTGCCTGGGCGGCCGTAGTCGGACAATCCGGCTTCGTCGATATCCACGTCGTGGAGAGCGGCCATTGTGCCGAGCAGTGCGTCGTAGATAGCGCCGCGCTCTTCGACGGGTACGTCGGGCAACGCCGGGTTCCAGAAGATTCGCCCGTCTTCGTAGCTCATGACGTAAAACAGGCTACCGATGACGTCACGGTCCTCGCAGAGGTGATAAGCACGGGCGACAGGGACCGGTGTCCGGCCAAGCGCCGATATCACGCGAAATTCACGATCAACCGCATGAGCCGCCTTGAGCAGGTCGCCGGGAGGTTGACGCCTCAGCACGTAGCTTCCGCTTTGCGCCTTCAGGAGAAACGTCGGATTGGATTGTCCGCCGGAAAATTTCTCGACGGACAACGGCCCTTGAAACCCAGGCACGTGTGCCGTCAGATAACGTGTGAGATCTTCGATGTCGAATTGGAGGCTGGGGTGGTTCATGTTGCCTCCCGCCGGGCCGCCCCAAGGGAGGCAACGGCCCCCTCGGGGGGCAGCGAACGTAAGTGAGCGTGGGGGTAGTTCATCTAGCAGGAATCCGGATTGAGGTCAGCCGTAGGTGACAAATTCACGCCTCTCGGCATGTTCGAGATGCGGCACTGAATTGAAACTGACCAGCGACATCGCGTTGTCGTTAAAGACATATTGGCAAACGCTGCTGTTTCGAATCTGCAGGTTCAGTGCAATCGCGGTCGCGGCGGGTGTCTGCAGAACCTGCTGGGCAGTGACTGCGATCGGACCACCCGAACTCACCACCAGAACGCGCCTGCCGCCAGCCCGCTGGATATCGCTGCGCGCACGCTGGACACGCGTCTGGAATTGCTGCCATGTCTCTGGAACAACGCCCGGCAAGCGGTCATCGGCCCAGAGCTGCAGCACTTGCCGGAGCCCTTTGTAGAAGTCCTTTTTTGAACTGGTGGCCGACAAACCTGACGGCAAACCCTCATCGCCGAGCGCCGCGAACAATGCCTCGAAATCGTATTCGTTCAAACCCGCGTCTTGCGCGAGCTCGACTTGCGGGCCGCCCATGGCGGCGAGAATGGCGTCGGCGGTTTGCCGATGCCGCTGCATCGTGCCGATGACAACGCGATCGAACCGCAATTGCGCCTGCGCGAAATACTCGCCGAGCCAACTTGATTGGGTACGACCGGAGGGGGATAGCTCGTCATAGTTTTCAGCTCCGAAAGACGCCTGACCATGCCGTACAAGATAGAGTTCTGCCATGCCAGCCTCGCTTCAACATGGCTAGCAGAATACCCAGCGCCGTATCATTCAGGAAATTGATTGTTGTGATAGTCGGCTATAAATTCTCGTGACACCGGGCATGTATGCCCCGAATGTGCCACATGCCCCGTGGGTCCGAGCTACTGGTTCATTTCCAGCATGAGCCGGCCAACCTGCTCGCGCAGCCAACGATGAGCCGGGTCCCCAGTCACGCTTCGATGCCAGTAGCCATGAGACTGCAGATCCGGAAGATCGAACGGCAGCGCCAGGATTCGCGCGTCATAGCGCTTGAGGAGCACGAGGGGGGCCGTGAGGACGAGATCGGTTCGCATCGCGATCAACGGGGCGACCAGATAGTGTTGAACCCGCGTCTGAATCGATCGCCTGACGCCTAGCTTGGTCAGTTCCGCATCGACGAGACCCGATCCCTGGGGGCGGCTGGATACGTGGATATGACCGAAGCTGAGGTAGTCATCGATCGTCAGCTTCTTCTTTGTAAACGGATGGTCGCGACGCAGCATGCAGGCATAGCGGTCGCGGCCCAGCGGCTCCTGCTCGAGGTAGGGATCGTCAATCAGCGGCGCGTCGATCGCAAGATTGACCGCACCGCTGGCTAGCGCTTCTGGAACCTCTTTACGCGTCGTGAAGTAGCTCTCGATGCGGATGCCGGGTGCCAGTCGCTGTAGCACCTCCTCCAGCGCGGGCAGAAGGAGCGCCTCTGTGAGGTCGGTCATGCTGAGTCGGAACGTACGCTCGGATGTGGCGGGGTCGAAGCGTCCTCCGACGTGAGTACTCGAGTCGAGCAGCTGCAGCGCCTCACGAACCTGGCCGATGATGTTTTCCGACACGGGAGTCGGCATCATGCCGGCCGACGTACTGACAAAAAGCTGATCGTCGAATGCCTTGCGCATCCGCGCCAACGCATTGCTGACAGCAGGCTGGGTGATGAACAGCATCTCCGCTGCGCGCGTCAGGTTTCGTGTTCTGTAGACGGCTTCGAAGACAACGAAGAGATTCAGATCAACCTTTGACAGACGCATTTTTTAATTCCCCGACGCCACTCGAACTGTATTTTCGACTCCTCCTGTTCACGCGCACTTGTCGGCGCAAGGCGACGATCGGCGTGGTATCACGGAGCAACCCCGGCGAGTCTACTCCTGCCATGGCGAGACAGCCAAACAGGGGCATGAGGACGCTTCGCGCACGCTGATCCTTCGGTTCAGCGCGATCGCAAAGGCGGTGATCAACTCGCCCGCCGCCCCCCTGCTCCAGCAAGTCCTATAAATTTTCGCGGATCATGGCGAACACATCGGCGGACTGCCCCTGCAGCATGGCTTTCGCTGAATACAAAACCATTCCGTACGCAGCACCCCACTCGATCTTCGGCGGCATCACGAGTGTCATCGTGTCGACCTTGACGTTCAGAAGCGCCGGGCCGGGTTCGTTCAACCATGCGATGACGGCCTCTTCGAGTTCATCGGCCTTCGCCACCGTGCGTCCCCACAGGCCGATTGCCTCGGCGACCTTGCCGAAGTCCGGGTTTTGCAGGCCCGTATAGAGCGGGAGCATGCCTTCGGACTTCTGCTCGATGTCGATAAATCCAAGCTTGCCGTTGTCGAACACCACCACCTTGACGGGCAGCTTCTCCTGCACGAGCGTCATGAGTTCACCGAACAGCATGGCGAGACCGCCGTCGCCGGACATGGAGATCACCTGACGTCCAGGCTGGCATTTCTGCAGGCCCATCGACATCGGCAGGGCCGCCGCCATCGTGCCGTGGAGCAGGCTCGAAAACACCCGGCGTTTTCCGTTCGTGTCGATATGCCGGTAAAGCCAGACCGTGGGCGTCCCATCGTCGGCGCAGAAGAGTGCATCGCTCGCTGCGTACCGGTTGATCAACTCGGTCAGGTAGATGGGCGGAATCGTTCCGCGGTTGGACGCAACGGCCTTCGACCGGTGAGTTTCCACTGCGCGTGCATGCCGCTCGACGAGCTTGTCGCGGAACTCGGTCGACGTACGCGGTTCAAGGCGCGGCAGCAACGCCTCCATCGTGGCCTTGATATCGCCAACCAACCCAAGCGTGACCGGATGCCGACGGCCGAGATGGTCGGGCGCCATGTCGATCTGAACGATTCTGGCCTTCTCCGGATAGAACTGCCGCCACGCGAAGTCGGCGCCCAGCAACAGCAAGGTCTCGCATTCGGATACCGCCAGATAGCCTGCTTCGCCGCCGATAATGCCGGTCATGCCGACGTTGTACGGGTTGTCATGTTCCAGCGCGTCTTTTGCGCGGGACGTGTGCGCAATGGGCGCCTTGAGCCGCTCGGCAACCGCCATGATTTCGGCGTGCGCGCCGCGGCATCCGGAACCCCCGTAGATCGCGATCTTCTCGCCCGAATTGAGGATGTCTGCGACACGGTCGAGGTCCGCGTCACTCGGCCGGACCACGGGCACGTTCGTGTGGACAGAATACGGGACGTTATCGCTGGCATCAGCATGGGCGATGTCTACCGGAACGATCAGCACGGCGACGCCACCCTTTGCAATGGCGGTCTGGCAGGCAATCACGGTTTTGCGCCGCGCCTGCTCCGGCGTAATGATCATGTCGCAGAACACGCTGCACGACCCGTAGATCGCCTTGAAGTCGACTTCCTGCGGAAAGTTGAAGCCGAGTTCCTCGCTCGCGACCTGGGTTGCAATCAGGATGACCGGCGCCCGATTGCGGTTGGCGTCCACGAGGCCATTGATGAAGTGAAGGCTGCCAGGGCCGCAGCTTCCCGCCACGGCCGTGAGGTTGCCGGTCAACATGGCCTCGGCTTCGGCGGCGAACGCCCCCGCCTCCTCATGGCGCACATGGACCCACTCGATGTCGCTCTCGTTGATGTGATGAGCAATAAGATTCAGCGTGTCGCCCACGATCCCGTAGCAATGCTTGACGCCCGCCGAGGCGAGCGTATCCACAATGATTTCGGCAACTTTTTTACTCATCCCGGCTCTCCTGAAAGTGCTCCATGCATGAAATGATCCGCTGCCGGTATGAACCGCGGGACCGGAGTTTGTCACTGCGGGTCGCGCTGATTCTATCGGTGGGAGATTCATTTATCTTGCATCGACTCCTTGTCGGCCGATATCACCCTGCGGGGGGATTGGCGCCATGATGGCTCCCCCATGTCTCATGTCTCATGGCTAATACCTCATGCCCCATGTCCCACGTTTGAAGCATGTGTCAGCTTGTTGAAAGAGCGAGCAGACGCCGGCCGATCTGAGCGCCACGCGGCAAGGAATTCGACAGGCGCTCGAGCGTCGACATGAAATGGCGCTGTTGCACATCCGCCTGTTCGGCGTCGCCGCAGGCCTCGTGAATCGCCGCCGCCGTGCGGTGAAGCCGCCAGTCCGCCAGCGGGGTTTCGACGCCTTCCGTGGCCGCGAACGCGGCGTTGATGTGCTCGCGTGCAATGACCGGATCGCCACTCGCGAGCGCCTCTCGCGCGACGACTTCCCAGGCGAGCGCCTGCCACGTCCGGTCTTCGGTGGCGAGGGCGAGCTTGAGGAACGCCTCCCCGCGCGATCGCGCGGTGCGATGGTCGCCCGCCATCATCGCGGCCTCGGCGGTACCCCATTCGATTGCCAGTCGCCAGTACCAGTCGAACATGATGGGTGCAGCGTCCAGTTGCCGTTGCGCTTCAGCAAACAGCACCGAGGCGCGTACGCCGTCCTCCAATCCAATATACGCGAGGCCCGCGAGCACGATGCACGCACGGTGTTGCACGGGCAGCAGCGCGCCGGAGTCGGCTTCGACCAACCGATCGGACGAGTTTGAAGCCGGCACGAAGCGTTCGTACATTTCAATGACTGACTCGTAGTCCATCGTGTGCACGAGCAACCAACCCCGATAGACCTCGAGTGTGCGGACCGCAAAATAGTCGCCATTCTCGTGATACGAAGCCATACCCTGGTCGAACGATTCCATCGACCGCCCCAACTCTCCAAGGAAGAGATAAGCCCACGCAGTACCCAGCCGGACCATCCACGTCGCCCGCGCGAGGTCGAAGCCCGGATGTTCCACCGCATGCTCAAAGAGGATCTGATAATTCGCCCGCACCGTGCCGAGCGCTTCGCGATAGCGGGTGGAAATGATGCACAGCATGCTGTGTTCCATATTCGCCCGGGCGATCAGCAAGGGATCCCCCGTCTCGCGCAGCGCACGCATCGCCGTCTCGCACTCAATCAGATCGGCATGCGACCAGCCGTCGGTCCAGATACGGCGTACGTAGGCGCTCACGCGTACCAGCGCACTGACACGCAGGTCGGGATGCGATGCGCTGAGCGCCAGCGCAACGTTCAGCACCTCGATGCAACGTTGCCTGTCGCTCCAGCTAAAGACGTAGGCCAGGCCGAGCATGGCGCGCAATTGCGCATCGAGCCGGCCAATCGTGCGTGCCTGCTCCTCCAGTTCGATCCAGGCGGCCTCGGCGCGCGGATCATGCGCGGCAGCGTAAAGCGACGCGCGCGCCTCGGCAAACTCAAAGCTTTTCAGTGGACGCAAATCAGCCGGCAACCTGGTGGTGAGCGAAGCGGCAAAGTCGAGAATCGACTGCGCCTCGCGATACGCAAAGCGAACCTTTGCGGTTTGCAGCGCCATGCGTAGATAGTCAATCGCCTTGAGCCAGTCTCTCGCGTCGGCGAAATGATGTCCGAGCTCGTATGCCACCTCCGCTCGCTGATCGCGAGCGTAGATCGCCTCGAGCCGTTCCGCGATTTGCCGATGCAAACGGGAGCGGCGAGTCAGCCCTTGACGTCCATAGAACGCGTGACGAATGAGCGCATGGTCGAAACAGAACATCGCCGCCGCTCCCCCGTCGGGTAAGCGCTTCACCCCGCAACGTTGAATGAAGCGTTGCGTGCGTGCCAACGCTTCGCAGATATCGTCGAACTGCTCCGTTGACAGACCCGCGGCCTCGGCCACGGTCGCCGATGAAAAGCAGAGCCCTGCCACGCTAGCGGCTTCAAGCACATTCCGTTCGTCGGCACCGAGGCGCCGGATTCTACCTTCGAGCGCCCGGGTTATCGTGTGTGGCGCTGCCGCGCCGATCGTCGCAAGAGGCGCCAGCGGCCGCCAGCCCGTCGCCGTCTTGCGGAGCATGTTGCGCTCCACGAGATCGGCAAGGGTCGCCCGCATAAACAGTGGATTGCCGCCGCAACGTTGCGCGATGAGATAGGACAGCTCTTCCTCGGCAGGGTCGATGTGATCGCGGTCTGTCAGCCACGCAACCACCGCACCGCGAGGCAATGGACCCAGCGCCAGCTCCCGGCATAAGCCTCTCAGCGAAAGCTCGTGGTGCAGTTGCTCGATGGGGTGTTCGGCCAGCGCCGCCTCGTCCGGCCGGTAAGTGACGACCACCATCAGCCGCAACGCGCCTGGCTGGCGCGCGAGTGCCGCCAGAAAATCGATGGTTGAGTAGTCGGCCCAATGAAGATCTTCGAATATCAGAAGCAGCGGCTGCGTTTGCGTCCGCATCTGCGTCAGAAAGCTCAGCAAGGCCCGGATCTCCCGCAGCATGCGTTCGCGCGACGCGTGAGGAAGCTGCCGATGCAGGGACTCGCGCACCTGACTCGCCACCTGGCCCGGGAGCTGCCATGCCCACGTGGGCGCCAGCGTCACCAGCGCTGTCACGACTTCGCTGCCGCCGGTTCCCTGGCAAAGTTGGCCGAGCGCCTGCAGAACCGGATAAAACGGCTCCGCGCCCCCATAGCCCTCGACACAATGCCCTTCGGCAACCCACGCATCCTCAGGTCCGGACCGTTGGGCGGCAACGAACTGCCTGAGCAACGCTGTCTTGCCGATGCCCGGTTCACCTGCAACGACCACGATCTGAGCGTTTCCGCATCGGGCCTGGTCCATTGCGGCACACAGTTGCCGCAGTTCGCTCGTGCGTCCGGCAAAGCGGCCGAAGCTCTCCTCGCTTACGGCCGGCACAGGTTCCGTTGCAGGGATCTCGACCGGCGCGACGAAACGATAGCCGCGTCCGCGCAGCGTTTCGATGTACCGAGGGCGCTGCGCGCTATCGCCGAGCCGTGTCCGGATCGTCTGTATGTGGCTCTTCACGACTTCGGGCTGCACGTGCACGTCGGGCCACACGGCTTCGAGCAGCGCGTCATGGGTAATCAGCGCACCGCGATTCTCGATCAGAAACCGCAACACGCCGAAGGTCTTGCGCGTCAGGTCGATCCGCTCGGGTGTCGTGCCGGAGGAGTCCTGCCGCCAAAGACATTCGTTCGCCGTATCCAGACGAAAGCCTTCGAAACTGATCGAAGATAACCTGCTCGAATGAGCCTTCATGCCAACCGTGCTCCTCATGCCTTTATCCAAACCTCTGAAGAACAAACGCGCCCGCCTGCCAGGACGAGACGCACACTTTTCCCCTCAGGGTAAGGTGTTCGAAATCCGGAAGGGTGATTTTCTGGTCCTGATTGTGTAATGGAATGTTCCACTCAGCATGACCGACAGGCCCAGTATAAAATCGCGGCAACCAAGCCGGGTTGCGGCTCCGTCGGAGAACCTACGTGATCGATTTCCCACCCTTTCGGCTGGATCGAGTGAATCGATGCGTCTGGCAGTGTGCGCCCGACGGCACGAGCCGCAGGCTCACGTTGGCGCCGCGCGCCTACGACGTGCTGCAATACCTGATCGACCACGCCGGGCGGCTCATCACGCACGAGGAATTCCTCGATGCCCTCTGGCAGAACGTGCATGTCCAGCCCGAAGTGCTGAAGGCTCACATGCTGACCATCCGCACTGCCCTCGGCGACGATCCCACACGTCCAAGCTTTATCGAAACCCATCGCGGCCGCGGCTATTGCTTCATTGCGCCGCTCTCCGCCAGTTCCAGCACGGGCGCGCGCGAGGCGCTCGAGCGCAGCCATGGCGGGTTCGTCGGCCGCAAGCAGCAACTGAACCGGTTGAAGACGCTGTTCGACGAGGCACGCAATGGCGCATCGCGCATCGTGTTCGTGGCGGGCGAACCAGGCATCGGCAAGACGACGCTCGTCAACCGGTTCCTGGATTCGCTCGATGGGGATGCCACGGTGTTGACGTCGCTTGGGCGCTGCGTCGAAGGCTACGGCGGCATCGAGCCTTACTACCCGGTGCTCGACGCGCTGACCCAGTTGACCCGCAGCGAAGCGGGCCCGATGATCACCCGCACGCTCGTGTCGATCGCACCGACCTGGGCGCTCCAGATGCTGGGATCGGTGCCGCAGCAATACCGCGCCGAACTGCAGCATCAGGTGATCGGCGCGGCGAGCGGGCGCATGTTGAGAGAGATCTGCGAATTCCTCGAAGCGCTCTCGCTTGAGCGGCCGCTCGCGCTGGTGTTCGAAGACCTGCATTGGTCCGACTATTCGACGGTCGACATGCTGTCCGCGCTTGCCCGCCATCGCAGCGGCGCACGTCTGATGGTGATCGCCACGTACCGCCCGGAAGACGCCGAACTCGCGCAACACCCGTTGTGCCGGCTGAACCGCGATCTGGGGGTGCAGAAGCTGTGTCACGACATCGTCCTGGAACCCTTGACCGAAGGCGCCATCGCCGAATATCTGACGGGCGGCCCGCGCGACGCCCGGCTCGACAGCGCGAACGGCTTCGCTCAGCTCGTGCGCGAGCGCTCCGGGGGTAACCCGCTGTTCATGGTCGCGACGCTCGATCACCTGGTCGAACAAGGCATCGCGCAATCGACGCCCGAGGGCTGGAAGCTGCATCTGTCGCCCTCGGAAGTGCGGCTGGAAGTGCCGCTCACGTTGAACCAGGTCATCGAGCATCGCATCCAGCGGCTGACCGACGACCAGCAACGCGCGCTCGAAGGCGCGAGCGTCGCCGGCCTCGCGTTTAGCGTGACCACTGCGGCGCCGGCCGCCGCCTTGAGCCAGGAGCATTTCGAGGATATCTGCGAGGCGCTCTGCCGTCAGGAAAGCTTCATCCGGCGCGAGCCTTCGTCTACGCTCGAGGACGGGTTCGCCGCCAGCACCTATGCGTTCCGCCACACGATGTACCGGCAGACCTTCTACGAGCGGCAGGGACCGCTCCGCACCACCCGCTCCCATCTGCGCGTCGCCGAAGCGCTCGAGGCGCTGTTCGCACCCGAGGAACGCGGCGGGGTCGCCGCCGAACTCGCCCAGCACTTCGCCGCCGCGAAACGTTGGGAACGTGCGCTCGGCTATCTGCGCATTGCGATCCAGACGGCGAAGAAACGTCTCGCCTACAACGACGCGCTCGCGGTCCTCGACCGCGCGCTGATGTTCGCGGCCAACCTGCCCAGTGAAGCCCGCGCGGCGGCGGAAACGGAATTCCTCGAAGGCCGTGCTTCGATCTTCGCGGCGGCCCACGACTCCCGCGCGCGGGAAACCTGCGAGCAGCTCGCGGAGCGTGCCGCGCAGCACGGCCTGATCGATATCCAGAGCCGTGCGCTGATGAGCCTCGCGTACACGTATAGCTGGCGCGACCAGTTGCGCTGCAGCCAGATCATCGACGAAGCGCTCGCGCTCAGCGACCGGCAGACCAATCCGCAACAGCAGGCCCGCACCCGCATCAGTTGCTACGTATGGCGGATGTGGGTGCGCGGCTGGTGCGCCGAAGACATCGCGCGGTGCGAGGCCGCGCTCGTCCCCTTGCGCGCCGGCGACGATCCCTACACGACCGCCTGGTCGCTGTGCGAATACGCCATGGTCTGTCTCGTGTCGTCGCACTACCAGAAAGCCCAGGACACGATCATCGCGAACTACCGTTTCCTCGTCGAGAACGACGAAAACCGCCCCGAGTTCAACATGGCGCGCGCGACCTGGATGGTGCATCTGGGTGTGCCGTGGACGCAGCTCTATCTCGGCGAATTCGGCCGCGCGCAGCGCGAGTTCGACAAGGCGATCACGATGTTCGCGCACAACGGCAATCCGTACGGCGCGGACACGCTCACGCTCTATCGCTGCTGGGTGCAGTTCCACGCGATGGATTTCAGCGCGATGCTGCAAGCCTGCACGCAGGTGCTGGCCGGCAAGTCGCCCGAACCGGGCAGCGGCAAGTCGATCCTGCCGGCCGAATACCGGCTCTGCCTGCTGCTGACCGGGCTCGCACAGCTCGGCCTCGGCGATACGCGCGCCGCCCGCGACGCGCTCACGCAGGTGATGCAACGGATGGACTCGCAGCCGGTGATCTTCGACTGGTACTGGCGCCTGCCGCTCGAATGGGGGCTCGCGGGCGTCGCACTCGCGGAGCGCGATCTCGACGCAGCGATCACGCATGCCGACCGTCTCGTGAAACTGGCGACCGCTATCGAAGAACGCACGTGGCAGGGCTTCGCGTGGGAGATGCGCGCGCGGGTCGCGTGCGAACAGCATGACGCAACCCATGCGTTGCGCTGCGTGCAGCATGCGCTCGACGCGACGCGGGGTTACCAGACGCCGCTCGCGGACTGGCGCATCCATCGCACGGCTGCCCGCGCCTGCGAGTTGGCCGGCGACACGCAATCGGCCAAGCGCCACGCAGCACTCAGCAAGACGATGAAGGACGCACTCGCCGCGACGCTGCCGTCGGGCCATCGTCTGCGTGAGACGTTCGAAGCGGGCTAGTCGCCGGCGTGCCCGCATCCGGATAACCGGACGAGACCCAGGCGGCTCGCCAGCGTCACCGCTTCGATCCGGTTCCTCACCGACAGCTTCGTGTACAGATGCTTGGCGTGCGACTTCACCGTCTCGGGCGCGATGCACAGCCGGATCGCAATCTGCTTGTTGGTCAGCCCACGCCCCATCAGTCCGATGATCACGCGTTCACGCTCGCTGAGACCCATGGCGGCCACGGACCGTGCGATGTCCCGCGCCGTATCGCACGCCGGTTGCGTATGGGCGGCGCCCCGCCGGCGTCGTGACATCAAGGCGGCTGCGTAGGGAAGCAGCTCGCGGACATCGCCGGCGGGCACGATCGACCCGCGCACCATCCCGTCGATCAGTTTCGCCACGCGCTCGCTGCAGTCGACGAGCGTCTGCTGCAGTCCCGCCGAAGCCGCCTGCTTCAGCAGCGTGACGAGCGCCTCGACCGCTTCATCGCGCAGACCGGCGACCAGCAACGCTTCGATCAGCAACAGCGCGATCGTCACCGCGCCGTATCGATCGCGCCTCAGGACGGTATCGCAATGGAGCTGCCGCAGCGCTGCGAGATCGACCGCGGCGGATACCTCGATGGGTGCCTGAGGGAACGCCAGAGCGGATGCCTGAGAGAGCGCCTGAGCGCATGCTTGTGAATGCGCCTGTGCGAGCGCAAACCGTGCCTGCGCGAGTACGTGGTAGCGCGCGATCTCGAAGCGCGCGCTGCTGCTCGCCGCGCCGCATTGCCCGGCCAGCATGGCGAGCCGTTGTGCGCAGAGCGCCGCCTGGTCGATGCGGTCCGCGGCCACGTGCATCTCGACTTGCTGCGCGAGGCTGGCGGCGCGCAGCCGCGGCCAGTTGCGCTTCATCCCAAGCGCGTCCGCCTCGGCCAGCAGCAGGAGCGCCTGCCCCGGTTGCCGCCGGTTCGCGGCGATGCGGGCAAGCAGTCCGTAAGCGCGCACCGCGCCTTCGATCGCACCGCCCTGCCGGATGCCCGGCAGCCGCGCCGCGACCAGCGCCTCGCTCTCGTCGACGCGGCCCTCCTCGTACAGCACCTGCGCCATCACGCAGGCGGGCAACGCGTCGATTGCCGCCGGACCGGCCCCGAAACGGCGCACGACATCGAGCGCGTCGTCGGCCAGCAAGCGCGCGGCATTGAAATGCATCTGAGCGAATTCGACCGCGGCATCAAGCGCAAGGTCGAGCATCGCGGTGATCGCGCGCAGCCGGCCCGGCTGCCCGTCCGGCGCGCGGCGTTCCACCGCGTAGAAACTCTCGGGGTCGCCGAGGCGCAAGTAAGCGCAGCGGCACACCGTCAGCGCGACATGCGCGGTGGGCGTTGCAGTGCCGAGCCGCAGCGCGGAAAGCGCAGCGGCCAATGCGGCTCCCGCGTCGTCCTGCAGCAGGAGCGCCGCGGCCCGCACGGCAGCGATCTCGCAACGCACAGTAACCGCAACCGGGCCCGTTAGCGGACCGACCTGCCCTTCAATCCGCTGCGCGCTCAGCAGCGCCTCGGCGGCCTCGCCGCGGATCACCATCTGCCACGCGCGCGCAAGGTCCGGATGGATGCGCGCTGCACTTACCGCAGGCCGTTCCCGGCCGACGCGAGCCAATGACTGAACTTCGGACTGAACTTCGTCCACATACACCGGCCCGGGCGGCACGACATGAAGCGCCCGCGTCACGAGGGCGTCGGACTGCCCCCGCGGCGGCACCGCGCGGGGTTGAAGATGCCCCGCTTCCTGATGAATTTCGCAGACAAATGCCTCGTTCATTCCTCGCTCCGTCGGACACCCGATCGTCACAATCGCTGGACGAACGCAGTACCGTCCAGACTAGAGATGACCGTCCGGAAAAGCGTGATGATTCGGTTCTTTTTCGGTAAAGGATGGGTTGTTGTCCGGTATTGCCCGGACTGAAACCGAAACGAAAGCGATCAATACCGGGATTTGTAATACGGCCAACGATCAGCCGGGTGACACGCGTTCGACCTCGGAGGCCAGCATCATCGCGGCCGCGTTGACGGGCCTCGGCCGCCCCTGTCGCGGACGATAGACCGCGTCGCCGGCCTTGATCGGCGCACCCGACAACGCGCAGCGACCGCGCCGCCTCGAGACGCCCACCCGCCACAACTGGTCGCCGTAGCGGCAGGACGTTGCATCGCACCAGTACACGACCACGATCTTCGTCGAAACGCGATCGAGCACGCGCACCACGCATTCGCGGCACGCGTCGGTTGGCGCACCCCGCACCTTTACTGCTTCGACGCGCGGCGCCAGCCGGCTCGCGGCCCACTCCCACGAGCCCCCGTCGAGCAGGCGCAACGCGGCGCACCAGCAAGCATCATCCGCCAGGTCGGTCTGCATGATCACGCTCCGGTGTCGCGCCGGCGCGGGTCGATAGCCACGGCCGGCTCCACGACCGGCTCCTCGTCCCGCATGCGGGTCCGCCAACTGTTGGGCGGCTCGCCGACCATCCGCCCGAAGACGGTCGTAAAGTGCGCATGCGACCCGAAGCCACAACTGAGCGCGACGTCGAGTACGCTGAGCGCCGACGAGCGCAGCAGCATCTGCGCATGCTCGATCCTGCGCCGCAGCAGATACGCGTGCGGCGAATAGCCGGTCGTCGAGCGGAACTGCGCGGCGAAATGCATGCGGGTGAGTCCGGTGCTGGCGGCGACATCGGCAAGTCCGATCGGCTGTGCGAGATTCGCTTCGATGAAGTCGAGCGCGCGCCGCAGACGCCACTGCGGCAGCGACGCCGCGCGCCGCACGGACGGCCGCGTTTGCTCAGCAGCCCGCGCCACGAGCCGCGCGACGATCGCATCGCAGACGCTGTCTGAGTGGAGCCGATGAGACGCGTCGGCGACCGGTTCGGCTTCCTCGAGCGCGGTCCCGCCGTCGGCGGCGAAATCTGCCACCTCGTTGCCGCACGCTGCATTCGGTGTCTGCGTGAACATGTGCGCCTCCGCAGGGCGTAAGTCGACGGCCTCTATCTTGCGCAGTCTGGCGGCGGCGCGACATCCCCTCATCGGGTGAGCACGACGGGCGCGGCATCCCTCGTTTGTGCGTTGTCAGGCGCCGGGACGCGGTTTGATTGCGCCCGCGGGATGGCGCTTCGCAATCGACGAGCGCAGCGCGGAATAGGCCGGCGCGACCATCGGGTAGTCGGCGGGCAGGCCCCACTTCGCGCGGTATTCGTCGGGGGTCATCGCGAAGTGGCGCTGCAGGTAGCGTTTGAGCGACTTCAGCTTGCGTCCGTCTTCGAGACAGACGAGATAATCGTCGCGCACCGATTCCTCGATCGGCACAGCCGCCCGCTGCCGCGCGGCCGGTACCGACGTCGTGTGCAATGCGGCTAGCGCCGCGTAGGTGCTCCAGATGAACTCCGGCAGGTCGGCTGCCGGCAACGGGTTGCACGACACGAAGCTCGCCACGATTTCGGCGGTGAGTTCGATCAGATTGACGTCCTGCGTCACGACCGGCCTCGACGGATCAACGGCTCCGGGTGGAGCAGCGGCGTTGCCCGAAGTGGAGTGCGGATTTCCGAAGCATCATGATTCTTCATGACCTGGCTCCATGGCAGACGGGTCATCGGTCGCGTTAGCGTTCGCGTCGGCAGGCACGGCGATCCCTCCCCCGACAGAGGGTCGGCACGCTCGCGTGGGCGACCGGCAGCCGCAACGAAGCCGGCGTGCTCGCCGCCTAGGGCTTGTTCGTGCTGGCCGACTCCCCCGGCAGGTCGTCGCTGCGATAGCCGCCGCCCAGCGCGCGGGTCAACACGATGCCCGCTTCGATCTCGTCGCCGGTCAGTTGCACGAGTTCGAGGCGCCCAGCGATGACCGGCGCCTTCGCCTGCATCGCGCTCGTCCTGTCGCCGAGGCCGGTCTGGTAGCTCGCCTCGGCACTGTCGCTCGCAAAGCGCAACGCGTCGATCCGGTCACGCTGCAGATGCGCGCGATGATCGAGGTCGTCGATCGCACTGCCGCTCTGCGCGACGTCGCGCACCGCGTCGAGCACCGCCTGGTCGTACTGCTCGATCAGCGTGTTGCTCGCCGTGCGCGCGCCGTGCAGGTTCGCGTTCAGGCGGCCACCGTCGAAGATCGGCAGCGTGAGGCCGGGAATGAGGTTGATCTGCTGGCTCGAATGCAGGAACAGGTCGCGCATTCGCAGCGCGTTGAAACCGAAGAACGCGGTGATGTCGAAGCTCGGGTAGAACGCGGCCTTCGACGCATCGATCTTGTCGAACGACGCCTGTACCAGCCAGCGCATTGCCTGCAGATCCGGGCGCCGCGCGAGCAGCTCATACGATAGTGTCGACGGCAGCGAACCCGATGGCGCCGGCAACGGCACCGGCGCGATTGCCGGCAGATCGTCGGGACCGACGCCCGCCAGCGCACGCAGCGCTTCGCGCGCGTGGACGATCTGCTCTTCGCTCGAGGCGATCTGCTGGTCGATTGCGAGCACCTGCGAGCGCGCCTGGGCGGTCTGGGTCAGCGCTTCGAGGCCGCGTTCGTGCCGCGCCGATCGCGTGTCGAGCTCGAACGCGCGCACTTCACGAAGCTGGCGCAACAGATCAAGGCTCGCGTAAGTGATCTGGATGCTGTAGTAAAGCTGCGCGACGCCTGCCGAGAGTTCGAGTTCGGCCTGCGCCGCCTCCGCGCGCCGCGCGTTCTGCTCGCCGATCGCCGCGCGCACGAGGTCGCGCTGCTTGCCCCAGATGTCGATGTCGTAGTGCGCGTCGACGCCCACCAGCCCGGTCCAATACCACGGCCCAAACGCTCCGATCGCCGGATCGTGCGACGCGTACGCGCTGAGGAAACCGTGCCCCGAGACATGCTCGCGATCGGCCTCCGCAAGCGCGGACATCTGCAGACCGGCCGCCGCCTGGATCAGCTCGACCTGCGCGTGGGCTTGCGAGACGTGCTCGCGCGCAATGGCGAGCGAAGGCGCATGCGCGAGCGCCAGCTCGACGAGCGTATTGAGCTGCGGATCGTGATACTGCTCCCACCAGCGCGCCGACGGCCAGCCTTCGTTGGCCAGATGAATGTCGTCGGCGAGGCGGATCTGCTGCGGCGCGATCATTGCGGCCGGCGGGCTATCGTGGTGAATGATCGCGCATGAGGCGAGCAATGGCAGCGCTAGAGACGCGAGGCAGTGGTTGAGCAGTCGTGCGGCTGGTCGTGTGGCCAATCGTACGGCCGGCATGCGCGTCTGGCGCCACAGGCTCGGTAAGTGCGGTAAGCGCAACACGCGGCGCAGGATGCAAGCGAAGTGCGTCATCGCCGATCACCCCGCGCTCGCGAATTCGCCGGACGCACGTTCGTCGGGCAACCAGCGTGGCAACCCGGCGAGCGCCGCGTCAATGCGTTGCGCGAGCCGCTCCATCGTTTGCCCACCTGCCGTCTCCGCTGCGCCTGCCGGCGGCAGCGCGGTGCGCAATCCGCTCAGGTCGAGCCGCGCCGGCGTCATCGCGGCCGGTGGTTCGGCCACGAGTTGTGACGCGTATCGCTCCAGCGCATCCGCGACATCTGACTGAAACTTCGCGGCGCGCTCCATCGGTGCGCTTGCCGACGCATTGATCATCGCCTCATGGTGAAACGCTTCGAGCGCGACAAGCATCGCACGGCTCTGCGCGAGCACCGTCTGCGACAGCAGCGCAATACGTGTCGTCTCTCCCTCGCGCCAGTCGGGTTCGAGCGCGACACGCGCGAGCGCCATCTCGCAATCCGCGACCATGGCCCACGCTTCAACCACCGCTGCAGAATCCGTCGCGCGTGGGCCGCTCTGCACCGCCTTCGCCTCGATACGCGCCAGCGCCGCGATCTTGCGCAATATCGACGTCAGTTGCGTACGCAGGCCATCCGCTTCGCGCTCCGGCCACATCGACATCTGGATGAAGGTGGCCACGCCGACACCCAGGACGATGCCGACGATCCGGTCGCGGATCTCGGTGAGATCCGACGGTGGCGAGAACGATTCGAGCAGCGCCAGCGCAAACGTAAACATGATCTGGATTCCTGCATAGCTGATCCGCTCGGATCCCGCCGCCACCCAGGCGCCGAGCGCGATCACGGGCAAGCTCATCAGCAGCAGCCCCGTCACGCTTTCCAGTTGCGGAATCACGAACGCAACCATGAACAGCGCCAGTGCACTGCCGATCAGTGCACCGGTGAGCCGCAGCACGCCCTGACGGCTCGACGCGCCAAGGCTCGGCAGCGCGACCACGAGACACGTCAGCATGATCGTGTGGATACCCGGCCAGTTCACCGCGTTGTAGAACACATAGCAGATCAGTACCGAGAACAGCGTACGCAGCGCGAAGCGCGCGTAACGCGGATTCGCGAAGATGTCTGGTTCGGGCTGCGCGGAAGGCGCCGCCGCTTTCGTCGCCTGCTCCGCTTTCTCGCCCTTCTTCGCTGCACTGCCGGCGGCCGCATCTTCCGACGGCGTCGACGCGACGGCACCCCGCGTGGCCTCGGAGAACGCGTTGAGCGCGCGTTGCATCGCGTCAAGCGCGGGTATCGAGGTCAACACCGACGCCTGGCGCGATGCGCCCCAATGCCGCCATTGCAGGTTGTCGCCAATCGCGTGATCGAGCGACACGAGTTCGTCCTGCACCACGCGGATGGCATCGATCTGCCCGGCGTCGTGCGCGACTGCATGCTCAGGCAGCACCGCCGCAGCTTCGAAGATGCGCGATACCACGGTCACGCAGGCCAACCACGCCGAGGCATCTTCCTCGCTGTAGTGATGACGCATGGTCGAAAAACGCAACAGCTTCTGCAACGCGAGTGCGCCGCGCTCGAGATCGAGCGCGCCAATGTGCACGGCCGGCGCATTCGTGTCGATCATGACCGCGAGCCGCGCACGGGCCGTCGCGAGCTGCCCTTGCATGGCGGCGCGCAACTGCTGCTCCGGTTCAGCTGGCAGAAACAGCGTGTTGATGATCAGCGACAGCACAACTGCGTAGTTGACCGCCACCCACACCCACAGACAGGCACGCACCAGCGCTTCCGCGTTATCGGTCCGATCGACAAAGGTCTGCGCGTAGATCACGATCAGTGAGACGAGAAAGAACACCAGCCCCAGTTTCGCCACGGCTCGCATCAGATAAGCGCTGCAAAAAAAGATGGCGCTTGCGACGATGATGCGCAGCAGCGGGTAGTCGAACGTCAGCTTGAAGACGCCGATGATGCAGGCGATCGCGCAGGTCGTGCCGATCACGGCCAACAACGCGACAAGGCGGGTCAGCACGATGTTCGACTGCGTGACGAAAAACACCGCGATCAGCGACAACGCCACCTCGGGCACCCGCAAGGTCATCGACACGACAAGCACGATCGCGCAGCCGAGCACGCTGCGCATGGTCAGGTTGGCGCGCCCCGGAAACCCGCCAAGCTCCGAGCGCAGGAAGCCTGCCAGTTGCCCGAGCGGCCGCGGCCACGCGAGATGACGCCCGACGCCGTCGAGCCCGCTCATGACGGCGCTCCATTGGGCGCCGCGCGAGTGTCACGATTATCGCGACGTTCGGGCTGCAGCACAGCGACAGCGGACGTGCCAATCCGGAACATCTGCGGATCGGGATGATCGACCAGTATCTTCACCGGAAAACGCTGTGAGACGTGCACCCAGTTGATGCTGCGCTGAATGCTCGGCAGACCGTTCGCGGTGCCGCCGCCGTCCGGCGGATCGACGCCGAAGCCGATCGAGTCGACCGAGCCGCTGAAACGGATGCGGGTATTGCTCATCAGGTAAACGGTCGCGCGGGTGCCGGGCCGGATGTTGCCGAGCTCGTTCTCGCGGAGATTGGCGATCACGTACCAATGCCGCGTATCGATCAGCGTGAAGACGGGTTTTTGCGCGGACACGAATTGCCCGACGGACGTGCGCAACTCGACGACGCGGCCATCGAACGGCGCACGCACGGTCGCGTATTCCAGGTTGAGTTGCGCCGTGGAGATTTCAGCCGTCAGCACCGCGCGCTGCGCGACCAGCGCGGCGACGCTGCTGACCGCCGCCTGCGCCTCGCGGGCCTGCGCTTGCGCGGCCGCAAGCTCGGCGAGCGCCGAGCGTTGCGTGGTGCGCGCGCGCTCCAGATCGTCGGCGGAAATGTAGCCCTTGCCGATCAGCGGCTCCATTCTCGCCAGCGTGTCTCCCGCCTGCTTCGCGGCGGCCTGGGCACGCGCGACCGACGACTTCGCCGCTTCGGCACTGAATCCTTGTGCATTGACGGTGCGCTGGGTCAGCGGAATCTGCGCATCGAGTTGCGCGAGCGCCGCCTGGGCGCGCTGCAACGCGAACTGATACGGCCGCGGGTCGATCTCGAACAGCAGATCGCCCTGCTTCACCGCCTGGTTGTTGCGCACCGCAAGCGTCACGATCTTGCCGCTGACTTCGGGCGAGACGCCGATCGTGTCGGCGTACGCATAGGCGTCGTCGGTGCGCGGCACGGTATCCACGCGCCAGATCACGACGATGATCGCGATCACGGCCAGCACGATCAGCAGGATGGCGGGCCAGGTTCGCGGACGCTGCTTTCCTGCGTCCGTGCTTTGGGCAGCAGTCATGGTCACACGGTCAGCTAAAGGTTAAGGGGACCATAAAAGGTCTTAAAGGTTGAAGCCTGCTACCCAGAGCGCGATGGAAAACAGCACCGTCAGCGCCGGATAGACGATCGCAGGCGGCGTGAGCCAGGCGCCGCGGCCGCTTCGCGAAAGCAGCACGTGCACGCATACGACCAGCAGCACGCCGCCCACGATACAAAACAGCCAGTCCGGAAAATACGCGCCCAGCACGCCCACCGACGGCGCGTCGCTACACGCTGTCAACGTCGCGCACGACATCATGACCGTCCATCCATGGCGCCTACGGCGCACACCACTCGACATCGCCGTCTCTCCCTGATGGCAGGCAATGAAGCATTACGATTCAACTGCACGCGCGATCCGGGCGCACCGGAAACACCGGATGCCGCGGCTCAGCGCGTCAGGTTCACTTTCGCGAGATCGATCAGCTCGCTACCGCGCCCGTCCATCACCGCCTTCATCATGAAGACGCCGAAATGCCAGGCTTCATCGACGGTGGTCTTCGGCGGCATGATCAGTTCCTGGCGCGCACTGACGACGTCGACGAGCGCGGGCCCGTCATGGGCGAGCGCTGCCGCGATCGCGCCTTCGAGTTCCTGCGGTTTCTCCACGCGAATGCCCTTCACGCCCATCGCTTCGGCCATACGCGCGAAGTTCGGATTGACGAGGTCGGTGCCGGTATCGACGAAGCCCGAGGCGCGCATTTCGATCTCAACGAAACCCAGCGTGCCGTTGTTCAGCACGATCACCTTCACCGGCAGCTTCGCCTGAACCAGCGTGATGAAGTCGCCCATCATCATCGTGAAGCCGCCGTCGCCGGACATCGAGATCACCTGGCGGCCGGGATACGTGGCCTGAGCACCGATCGAATGCAGCATTGCGTTCGCCATCGAGCCGTGATTGAACGAACCGATCAGCCGGCGCCGGCCGTTCAGCTTCAGATAGCGCGCCGTCCAGGCGATTGGCGTGCCGACATCGCAGGTGAAGATCGCGTCGTCAGCCGCGAGCTGGCTCACGAGCCGCGTCACATACTGAGGATGGATCGTCGTGCTCGACGGATTGCTCTCGGCGAGCGAGTCGAGATCCTTGCGCGCCTTCTGATAATGCGCGAGCGCGCTGTCGAGATGCGACGAATCGGTTTTTTCCTTGAGGACCGGCAGCAACGCGGCGAGTGTGTCCTTGACCGTGCCGACGAGACCAAGATCCAGCGAACAGCGGTTGCCGAGCGCTTCGGGACGCACGTCGATCTGCGCGATCGTGGCGTCCTCCGGATAGAACTGCCGGTAAGGAAAATCGGTGCCGAGCAGCAGCAGCATGTCGCACGCCTTCATCGCGGCGTAACCCGACGCGAACCCCACCATGCCGGTCATACCGACGTCGTATGGGTTGTCATGTTCGATGTGCTCCTTGCCGCGCAGCGAGTGCACGATCGGCGCCTTCAGGCGCTTCGCGAGCTCGACCACTTCGTCGTGCGCGCCCGCGCAGCCGGCGCCGCACATCAACGTCACGCGCGATGCCGCGTGCAACATATCCGCGAGGCGCGAGATCTCGTCGTCGGCCGGACGCAGCACGGGCGGTGCCGACGGCACCAGCCAGGGCGCAACCTTGGCGGTCGTCGGCGACAGCGCGACGTTGCCCGGAATCACAACGACCGCCACGCCGCGCCGTCCGACCGCGGCGCGCATTGCGCGGGTCAGGATCTGCGGCAACTGGTCGACGTGCGACACGAGTTCCACGTAGTGGCTGCACTCCTTGAACAGGATTTCCGGATGCGTCGCCTGAAAGTAGTCGATGCCGATTTCCGAGCTGGGTATGTGCGCGGCGATCGCGAGCACAGGCACGCCGCTGCGGTGGCAGTCGAATAGTCCGTTGATCAGGTGCAGGTTGCCCGGTCCGCAACTGCCGGCACAGACCGCCAGTTGACCGGTGAGATGCGCTTCCGCACCGGCCGCGAAGGCAGCGCCTTCCTCGTGCCGCACATGGACCCAGTCGATCTCGCCGGAACGCCTGAGCGAATCGGAGATGCCGTTCAGCGAGTCGCCAACAACGCCGTAAATGCGCTTCACGCCGGCCTGTGTCAGGGCATCGACCAGATAGTCCGCTGCCGTGGTCATGATGCCTCCTGCCGACGCGCGCTAACGGACGTAGCCGCCCCCTTGGCGGGCAGCGAACCTGAATGAGCGTGGGGGTAATTCACGATGCGCCTCCTTCTCCCGGTGACGGGGCGTGCAGGCACATGTGCCGGCGGCCACGGTTTAACTTCGACCATGGTGTCGCGGCTCGTCCGGGCGTGCTTTAGGATTCGCACGGTGACGTATTGAATTCGCGTGAACCGGCGGCGCACCGATCTCGCAAGCAAATCGTGCCCGCCGGGGTTACCGTGACTTACCTACCGTCACGGTGAACCCGTCTACGACGGGCACGCATTCCATCGATGTCCGCGCTTATCGGGCGCGGCGCTGCGCTGCCAGATCGCGACCGATGCGGCGGATCTCGGCCTCGCCCTGCGCCAGCGCGTCTGCGCTCGTATGCACCGAGTAGTAGCCGAGCACCAGCGGATAGGGATGCTTGATCGCGGAGCCGATGACGAACGACGTTGCGTGCTCGGCATGCAGCTCGATGGGCGCCCCGTCGGATTCCTCGAATACGGCGAGCTCCCCTGCCTCGATCGGCTCGGATGCGTTCAGCCTCCCCTTGTCGATTGCCAGCCACGAGACGTTGTGTCCGGCTGGCGGCACGTAGCGCCACGTCTCCCCGGCGTTCAGTTCGACATGGAAGTAGTTGATGCCTTTGGGCGCGCGGATATCGCTCGTCGCCGATCCGTGGCGGCCGATGAGGACGCGGACCGGCCCATCACGCTGGACCTCGGCCGGCGAGATGTACTGGCTTTCCGCCGGCGAGTTCTCCTGCGAAGGCGGCAACGCGACCCAGAGTTGAAAGAGGCGTACCGCTTCGCCCGGCAATACGTTTCCGTCGTGCCAGACACCATTGCCGGCCTTCATCCATTCGAGTCCGCCGGCGAGAAGTTCGCCACTCTTGCCGGTCGTGTCTGCATAGGAAATTCCGCCACTCAGCACGGTGGTGAGTGTTGCGAGACCCGAGTGCGGGTGCATCCCGAACATCGGCTTGCCGGTCGGCACGACCACGGCGTGATCGAGGAACACAAAAGGCTTGATCAACTCGCCGATATCGGAGGGACTGGCCAGGCGGTTAATGCCGCCGTGCGCACTGCCACTGGTGCGAAATGCGACCCGGCGCGGGGCCAGCGTTGTCTCTGGAATCGGGTTGAGTACGGCTGTGTCGGTGTTCATGGCTCTGCCTTAAGAAAAACGCGATACACGTAAGGTAAGAGCTTGCACTCCATCTGAAAAGCCTATATTTTTAGATTCTAGATATCGTTTGGAGCGATGGATATGCTTGACGGCGTAACGCTGGACCAGCTTCGGACCTTCATCGCGGCGGTCGATGAAGGCAGCTTCTCAGCAGCCGGACGCAAGCTCCGGCGCGCGCAATCAGTGGTTAGCCAGACCCTTGCGAATCTCGAGGCACAGCTCGAGGTGAAGCTGTTCGATCGCACGGCCCGCTACCCGCAGCTCACCGATGCAGGCAAGAGCTTGCTGCTCGACGCCCGTTCCGTGGCGGACACGATCGATGGTTTCAAGGCGCGAGCACGCGCGATGCGAGAGGGTCTGGAGCCCGAACTCTCCGTCGCGATGGACGTGATGTACCCCATGGATAGTTTGACGCGCGCGGCGGCTCAGTCCCAGAAGGATTATCCGCACACGCCACTGCGGCTTTATGTCGAAGCGCTGGGCGGTGTGATGAAGCTGGTGCTCGACCGGATCTGCAACATTGGCGTGATCGGCACGCTGCCGATCGTGACGGATGAACTACAGGTCGAATCCTTGCGCGAGCTGAAACTGGTGACGGTCGTCAGTCCCGCTCATCCGCTCGCAAATACCCGGGGCCTCATTTCCGCTGCCGCAATCAAGAAGCACGTGCAACTCGTACTCAGCGACCGAACCGCATTGTCCGCGGGACGCGAATTCGGCGTGCTGTCCGCCTCGACGTGGAGGCTCGCGGATCTGGGGGCCAAGTATGCATTCCTGAAGGCCGGCCTGGGCTGGGGGCATATGCCGCTGCACATGATCAAGGAAGATCTCGAGAGTGGCACCCTGGTGGCGATTCGCATTGAAGGCCTGCCGCGCGATGTAGCGATGCCGATGAAGGTTGTTTACCGCAAGGACGCGCCGCCGGGGCCGGCCGCTCGCGCCTTCATTGCACAATTGGGGAAATAAGCGGTAATGCGGCTGCCCGCTGGCGTTCCTGCGAGCGCCGATCCCGGTGAGACGATCCAGCCGGTCAACTGGTCAGCCGGTCGTCTCAGCGGATCAGACTTGTCAGCTCGCGTTCACAGGCGCAACACGCAAAGCTGTCCGGCCGGTGAGCGCGTCCAGGCTGAAAGCGCCGGCGCCGAACCAGGTGATTTGCAGGAGACCGCCGGCCATCATCACGTTCTTGAGGAAGTGAATCATCTGGTTTTGATCGGCGAAGTTGTGGTGAAAGAACAGCGCAGTGACCACACAGAACACCGCCATCCCCAGCGACACGGCGCGAGCCCTGTAGCCCGACAGCAGCAGCAGGCCGCCGCCCAGCTCGGTCAGCACGGCAAGAATGAACGCGAGTGGCGGCACGGGCAGACCCATGGCCGCGATATAGCCAACCGTCGCGCCGTACGCCGCGAGTTTGCCCAGCCCGCTCATGACAAACGGTGCACCGATCAGAATACGACCCAACAACGGAAGAAATTTAAAACGTTCCATGACTAACTCCTAAGATGAATTTACGCAGGTGGATTAAGAGAAAGGGAATTAGCCGGCGTCCACCATCACCAGCTCGGAATCTTCAAGAGCAGAAATCTGTGCCGCGGCGACTTTCGTGATCGCCACGCCGTCCAGCGGCCCAACGGGCTCGCCATTCACTTCGATGCGTCCCGAGGCCACGACGAGATAGGCGCGACGCGCCGGACTCAACTCGTATCGAACGCTTTCGCCTGCCTTCAGCATTGCGCCGAACACACGCGCATTGGCACGAATCGGCAGCGCACCTTCGTCGCCCGCGAACCCGCTGGCCAGGACTACAAAGCGCCCTGAGCGGTCGCTTCTTGGAAACGGCTTGGTATCCCATGCGGGTTCACCACCGGCTTTGCGAGGCAACAGCCAGATCTGGTAAACCTTGAGCGGCACTTCGCCCTTGTTGAACTCGGCGTGGCGTATGCCCGTTCCGGCGCTCATGACCTGGACATCGCCTGCGTGGATCGTTCCTTCGGATCCCAAAGTGTCTCGATGCCCGAGCAGGCCTTGGCGCACATACGTGATGATTTCCATGTCACGATGCCCGTGCATGGGGAAACCGCTGCCAACCGCGATCTCGTCGTCGTTCCACACAATCAGGGGACCGAGAGCGGCATGGTCGGGATTGCCGTCGGCGCTCACCGCGAAATGGTATTTCGCGCGCAGCCAATCTCGGTTCGCCGTGTCCAGTGATTCCCAACGCCTGTGTGTGAGCATGTCCATCTCCGTTTTCCGCCGCCGCCAATGCGGCGCTTGTCACCTGTGCGACCGACCGAATTCAGCGCTGACACAAGTGATGCAGGTGATGGGAAGAATGCTATATTCGCAATGAACTCGCGCATATCTCCTACAATGAAACGCTTCATTGCCACCAATAGAACGATCAGAAGGAGTTGAAGTCCGCCTATGAACGCAATCACTGACCTCAACGATCTTCGGCTCTTCGCAGAGGTGGTCGAGCGTGGTAGCTACACGGCGGCCGCGCGCGGCCTCGGCCTGCAGACGTCGAAACTCAGCCGGCGCGTTCGCGCACTGGAAGAAGAACTTGGCGTTCGCCTGCTCAATCGCACCAGCAGGAGCCTTTCCCTGACGGAGACCGGGCGGCAGTTCCACCAGCATTGCCTTGCACTGGTGGCGGAAGCCAAGGCCGCGAAAGAGATCGTGGAGCGTACGCGCTCCAAGCCGCAGGGCACCGTCCGTATCGCTTGCCCCGTGGCCTTGCTGGAGTCCGGCATCTCAACGATCATCGCGCGATACGTAGAGGACAATCCTGATGTCCAGGTCCTGCTGGATGCAACCAACCGCCGCGTGGATGTCGTCGAGGAAGGCCTGGACTTTGCCATCCGGGTCAGGCTGCCGCCGTTGGAAAATACCGACCTCGCCGTCCGCCAGTTGGGCTTGTCGATCCACATTCTGGTTGCCAGTCCCGAACTGGCCGCGCGCCATTCGGTGCCCAGTTCGATCGATTCCGTAAAGGGATGGCCCACCCTCTCAATGGCGAGCAGCAACGAGCGATTCGTGTGGAATCTGGTCGACGCCGAGGGGCGCGTGACCTCATGGGCGCACCAGCCTCGCCTCGCCACCGACGACCTGGCGAGCCTTCGGGTGGCGGCGATATCCGGCGTCGGCGTGGCCATGCTGCCGAGGGAACTGGTTGAGGCCGATATTCAGGCCGGCCGCCTGCAGCACCTGCTGCCAGGTCTGGCTAGCACGCCGGGCCTTGTGCATGCGATCTTTCCCACGCGCCGAGGCATGGTTCCGGCCGTGCGTCACTTGCTCGATGCGCTCGTGGCCGGATTCGAAGCCGTGTCGGCCAGGCAGGGATCTGCCTGACCGTCTCATGCGCGTCAACGGTGCGAATAGCCTGACGTTCAGCCAAACAGCTTGTTGGCCGTCCGGGCGATCAGTTCGCCCTGGTGACGAGCGCCGGCGAGCTCGATCGCGCTCGGCTGGCGTTGACCTTGCCCACCGGCGATCGTCGTGGCGCCGTAAGGCGAACCACCGACGATTTCGTCCAGCGTCATTTGCCCCTGGTGGCTGTACGGCAGGCCGACGATGGTCATGCCGAAGTGCAGCAGATTGGTAATGATCGAGAACAGCGTCGTTTCCTGGCCGCCGTGCTGGCTCGCCGACGACGTGAACGCACCGCCGACTTTGCCATTCAATGCACCGCTCATCCACAGGCCGCCGGCTTGATCCAGGAATGTTGCCATCTGTGATGAGACGCGCCCGAATCGGGTCGGCGTGCCGACGACAATAGCGTCGTAGTTGGCGAGCTCGGCGACGGTCGCAACCGGCGCTTGCTGGTCGAGCTTGAAGTAGGCGGCCTTGGCCACTTCCGCCGGTGCGGTCTCGGGCACCCGCTTGACGTCGACCGTGGCGCCCGCGGAACGCGCCCCTTCGGCGACGGCATCTGCTAGCGCTTCGACATGGCCATACGAGGAATAATATAGAACCAGAACTTTCGACATTTCGATCTCCTTCCTATATCTGCGTGATACCACTGTGGGAAATGATGTGCGCCGGACAACGCGCACGGTGTTGCAGTAAGCGCCGATCCGGGTGAGACGATCCGGCCGGTCAGGCGGTCGTCTCAGCGGATCCGTGTTCTCAGCTCGCGTTCAGCGTTGCCGCACGCGAGCCTGCCCTACCGGAGCGCGCGCCATGACGAGCACCCGAAATGAAATGATGACTCGACCTGAAGGCTACGACCGAAATGCTTATGCGCATAGCTCCACGGCTGCAACGAATCGTTGCTTTTGACAGAACGACAAGAATTAATCAACGCATCCGAATGATGGCTTGCAAACGCCCATAAAGCAAAACGGCTGAGTCTTTCCCACCGATACAGGTGGGAAAGACTCAGCCGCAAACTACGCGATTCTCGAGAATCGCGTCTTTACATCAACATTACATACCGCTTGCTGCGCCCGAACGGGACGTCCCGTCAGCACCACCACCGTAACCCGAGACAGGGGCTTGGGCTGCAGCATTCTGCGCCGCGACTTTTGCTTCAGCTGCCTGGATGTTCTCGGGGTAGTGAATCCAGTCGTGCGGGTCGTAGCCAGCTTTCTCGAGCTGGGCCAGATCGGCGCGCACCTGCGCACGGCTTACCGGCTGACTGGACTGTGCGAACGACGCAACCGGTGCTGCAATAAGGGCAGCAATAAGAACCATCCTGGTGAATGACTTCATGGTGACCTACCTCAACGATTGTTTTAGTTGCGATACAGAGCAGCTTCGCTGCCATGGCTGCACGCAGTCTAAAGGGGAAAAATCGTTAGGGTAAGTACTAGTTTTTGAACTCTCTGTTGCTGATGCGGCAACAATCGGCCAGCGTCGCCGTTGAGCATGCAGGAGCGGATGATGCGACCTCCTCCCTGCGTGCCTACAGCATCACGTAGCTCTTGATGATGTGGTCGACCAGGGTCGGCAGACGCTGAGCGACCCGCCGGGAGTCGCTGCATGATTTGAAGTTGCTTGTTGTTGCATTTTCCCAAAGCATCATCAACGTATCCGCCAACGCCTCGGCATCTACTGCATTTGCGGCAGTAGCCAGTCGCATCAATAGTGCCCGAAACTCCCGGCTAAGCTTCGCACGCGATAGCCTGACAGGATGATCCTTGTCGACGAACGGTACCGCCGGCAATTGAGGCTGCCCTGGCTGACGACTACCGGAAGCCAGTTCGACGGCGACATCGATAAAGAGTTCGAGCAAGTGTTGGACGGGCTCCTCGCCGGACCGATGTCCGGCTTCCCGCCATTGGGCACGCTCACGATCACAAAGCAGGTCGGCATAAGCTTGTAGAAACGCCTTACGTGACCCGAAAATCCGATAGATGTGCCGCTTAGCGAGCCCCGTTTGATCGGCGAGCCGATCGAGATTCAACGACTCGACCGGCTCGCGATAGAAAAGCGCTACTGCGGCTTCAAGAATGGTGTTCCGGAGATCGTCCGTTGCAGCCTGCGGAAGTCTGCTGTTCTTTCGACGGATCGCGGACCGCCCAACTCGCAATGAGTCGGGTTCACGTTCGTCTTGCTGAGCAAATTCATCCACCAATGCTTTCCACATCGTTTAGCCATCCTTTGTGTCAGCAGCCGAACCGGCATCGACGACTGTTGCAGCGGTTCTTCTAACAAAGCATTTTTGCGAATCACGCGTGATCGACCCGGGAAGCATCACCTCGTAAGCCATGTCGCTCTGCGCACGCCTCGCCGCACTACTATACGATTGGAAAATATAATGTCAAGTGTGGTTAACACCCTGCAAAACCGTGGTGGTTAAAGCCGGAATCATGACGCGGCGCTGACCACGCCACGCGAAAACGACACTCGACAATCATTACTGGAAGCCTTCCAGCACGGTCTTCCCGATAGCCTTTCCTGTTTCGATCCGTTCGTGGGCACGGCGAAGATTCGCTGCCGTCAAGGGCCCTTCCACGTGCGTGAGTGTCGTCTGCAGCAGGCCGGCGTCAACCATCTCCGACACTTCTTTCAGCAAGCGGTGCTGGGCATCCATGTCCGCTGTCTGGAACAGCGACCGGGTAAACATCATCTCCCACGAAACCGTGATGCTCTTCGGCTTGAACGGCGCAATGCTGTCGTCGAAGTTGTCGATCAGCGTGATATGGCCTTGGGGGTTCAACGCACGGGCGAGACTGGGGGCGCTACCGGGCATCGAAGTGATCGCCCCGATATAGTCCACGCCATCGAAGCCGATTGCGTGCAGCGCTTCGTCGATAGGCTTGCTGTGGTCGGCAACGTGCTTCGCACCGAGCTTCTTTACCCACTCGACAGTTTCGGGCCGGGACGCAGTGGCGATGACAGTGAGGTCCGTGAGGCGGTTCGCCAGTTGGATCAACATGGAGCCAACGCCCCCTGCTCCGTTCAGAACGAGCAGCGTGCCGCCAGGTGCGCGCAAGCCACGCGGCACCTTCATGCGGTCGAAGAGCATTTCCCATGCAGTTATCGAAGTGAGCGGCAAGGCCGCCGCCTCGGCGAACGACAATGAGGTGGGCTTGGGCCCGACGATCCGCTCGTCGACGAGGTGAAACTCCGAGTTGGTCCCGGGGCGATCCATCGCGCCCGCATAGAAGACCTCATCGCCAGGGCTAAAGAGCGTGACCTCGCTTCCCACCGCAACGACCACGCCTGCCGCGTCGTAGCCCAACACTCTGAGTAGCGGACTCTCCGAAGGATCTTCCCAGCGACGGCGCTTCACATCGACAGGATTCACCGACACCGCCCTCACGGCGACCCGCAAATCGCGTGGGCCCGGTTCCGGCATCGGGAGTTCGAGCTCGGTCAAAACCTCGACGCCACCCTTTGCTTTATAGCCAATCGCCTTCATTACATTCTCCAATGTCGCTTATGCCGAACTTTTTCGGCCAAGCCATGCGAAGCGCAGGTCAAATCGCTAGCCACTGAAATTGCCGATGGTTTGTGGTTTGACCCGTCTGGAATCCTATCTCCACAACGGTCGCCCGCCAGTGTCCTGAATGGCAAAGCACCATTGCGCGCGGCAGAACGTCATCAGCGAATGGTTGACACGTCTCCGCCGGCATCCTAATATACAACAATGCTGCACGCATTCACTATTGTTGAATATATGCAGTGCAGTGCCTGGCAGGAGACATCGAGCTTTTTACGATCGCCATCATTTATTAAGGATTCCTTTCAATGGAAAGCATCTACTTTGAACGTCGTCAGAACGTAGGCCATATCGTATTGGCCAATCCTCCCTCGAATCTCATCGCGGCTGATTTCGCTGACTGCCTTGAGAAGGCCGTTCGGGAAGCCAGCAAGGCCGATATCCGGTCGCTCCTGATCCGCGCACAAGGCCCCGATTTCAGCAAAGGCGGCGACGTCCTCGATTTCATCGACAAAGATTTCGATGACTGGCGGACGTTCATATCGCAGATTCACCATACCTATCGGTCAATCGAATCCCTCCAGATCCCGACGATTGCCGCCGTGCGCGGCGCGGCATTCGGTGGCGCATTCGAACTCGCTCTTGCTTGCGACTTCATCGTCGCGGCGGAGAACGCCACCTTCCGCTGCATTGAAGCGTCCGTTGGCTCGGCGCCTGTCGCGGGCGGCGTGCAGCGCCTGGCGGAAAGAGCGGGTCGTGCGTATGCCGCGCGCTACGCGATGCTGAGCGAACCCATGTCCGGCGCGACCGCCGGTCGGCTCGGCGTGGCCGCCTTCGTCGTCGGCGAAGATGAGGTCGAGAACGTTGCCGACGACCTCGCCATCAAGCTTGCGAACGGCCCTACACGCTCGTATGGCGCCATTCGCGCCCTCCTCAAGGCATGGTCAGGCGGCGGTGTACCAGGTGCGGACTCGCTGATCCTCGACCTCACCATGGGGCTGCACATGACGGAAGACGCCAGGAAAGGACGAACTGCACGTGCAGAAGCCTTCGCTCGAGGCGAAGAACCGGCTCCGGTCGTATTTGTCGGCAAATGAGCCGTCAGACAGGCCCATTGCACGGAAGGTACCGATGAACACACTTTCATATCAGCGCGGAACACGCTTCCCGAAGCTGATCGACAAAACCATTGGCGATTCATTTGACGAGATCGCCAGCAAGATGGGCGAGCACGTCGCGGCAATCAGCCGGCATGAAGGGATCCAGCTAAGCTACGGCGAACTTCGCGAAAAGTCGGACCGGCTTGCGGCCGCGCTTCTCGAGGCAGGACTCAAGCCGGGCGACCGGATCGGAATCTGGTCCCACACGAACCTCGCCTGGCTGCTGCTGCAGTTGGCCACGGCAAAGGCCGGGTTGATACTCGTCAACATCAACCCGGCCTATCGGACCTCGGAACTGGAGCATGCGCTCAACCTGGTCGGGTGCAGGGCCATCGTGACGATGGTTCGATACCGGTCGAGCGAGTATCTGAACATGTTGCGGGAGCTGGGAAAGGCCCGGCTGCCGAGCCTTGAGACGATCTGGTGGATCGACGAGGTGGACTGCCCGGACGAAGCCGGCGCGCAACGCTTCTCCGACCTGCTTCGCTCCGGCGATGCAAACAGCGCAAAGCTTCAGGACGTACGCCGCACCGTGCGCCCGGACGACGCCGTCAACATCCAGTTCACCAGCGGGACGACGGGACTTCCCAAGGCCGCTACGCTGAGTCATCGCAACATCCTGAACAACGGTTTCTTCGTGGGCGAGTGCATGAAGCTCACCCACGCGGATCGAATCTGCGTGCCGGTTCCGATGTACCACTGCTTCGGCATGGTCATGGGCAATGTGGCTTGCCTGACCCATGGCTCGACGATCGTCTACCCCTCCGAACGCTTCGATGCCGAAGCCGTTCTGGAGACCGTAGCGGCGGAAAAATGCACGGCGCTGTATGGCGTGCCGACCATGTTCATCGCTGCACTCAATCACCCGCGCTTTGCGGAGTTCGATATGAGCAGTCTGCGCACCGGCATCATGGCCGGTTCTCCTTGCCCTATCGAGATCATGAAGCGGGTTGTCGGCGAAATGCATCTGCCCGAGATCACGATCGCATACGGCATGACGGAAACGAGCCCTGTGAGCTGCCAAAGCATGACGGATACGCCAGTCGAGCGGCGGGTATCCACGGTCGGCCAGGTGTTGCCTCACCTCGACGTAAAGATTATCGACCCGCTCAGCGGCCAGACTGTGGAGCGCGGTCAGA
Organism: Paraburkholderia sp. WS6; assembly: GCF_030464835.1. NCBI lineage: Bacteria > Pseudomonadati > Pseudomonadota > Betaproteobacteria > Burkholderiales > Burkholderiaceae > Paraburkholderia > Paraburkholderia sp. WS6. The sequence goes on along the minus strand of NZ_JALQCK010000007.1, from coordinate 178,666 downwards.
CTGGCGAACTCTGCACCCGCGGCTACTCGGTCATGCTTGGCTACTGGAACCAGCCCGACCGGACGCGCGACGCAATCGACGCCGAAGGCTGGATGCATTCGGGCGATCTCGCAACGCTGGATCCGGACGGCTACGTCAACATCGTCGGGCGCATCAAGGATATGGTCATCCGCGGCGGTGAAAACCTTTATCCCCGCGAGATCGAAGAGTTTCTGTACTCCTGCCCGGGCGTGCTTGACGTGCAGGTGGTCGGCGTACCGGACCAGCATTTCGGCGAAGAACTCTGCGCATGGATCGTCATCAGGCCGGAGTCGGTTCTCGACGACGAGGCAGTCCGCGACTTTTGCAAGGGCCGGATAGCGCATTACAAGGTTCCCAAATACATCCGCTTTGTCGACTCGTTTCCGACCACCGTGACGGGAAAAATCCAGAAGTACGTGATCCGGCAAATCATGAGCGACGAACTTGGACTGAAAGAACAGCACACAGCGTGACGCGCCTCGGCATCGAGGTCACATCGGGTCACATCAATCCCGCTATAACCATTTACCGGAGTGCCGCCATGGCAGAAGTTGACGTACAAACCATCTATTTCGTCGCGAAGGATATGGCCAGGCTGGAAGATTTCTATGCATCGGCGCTGGGGATGCCTGTCCAGTTTCGCGACGAGAACAAGTGGACTCAATTTCGTCTGCAGCGCAGCGCATTTGCACTCAGTTCGGCCGAGGAAGCGGCAGAAGGAGCCGTCGGCGCCGTCCCCGTCTTCCAGATCGCCGGTGAGGCCCAGGACGAGGTCCGGCAGAAAATCCTGTCCGCGGGCGGCCAGCAGCTCGCGCAGCGCGACATGGGCACACACGGCGTCGTTACCACCTACCAGGATCCGGAAGAAAACATCTTCCAGGTATTCAGCAAATCTTCGACACGTTAAGTCAGAAGATCACACATTTCGCACTTACTGGAAAAGCCATGAAATTCGGTATATTCGACCAGAACGATCGCAATGGACTGCCTATTCATAAGCAGTACGAAGACAGGATGCAAATTATCGAGCTTTACGACAGGCTCGGTTTCCATGCCTATCACATGTCGGAACACCATGCGACCACGCTGAGCGCCTGCCCGTCGCAAAGCGTGTTTCTTGCCGCTGCTGCACAGCGCACCAAGAAACTGCGCCTGTCGCCGCTCGTCTACATTCTCCCGATCCACCACCCGGTCCGTCTCGCCGAAGAAATTTGCATGCTCGACAATCTGAGCGGCGGCCGCCTGGAGTATGGCGTGGGCCGCGGCGCCTCACCCCACGAAATCGAGGCACTCGGTATCGACGCGGCCACGGCTCAGGCCAGATACGTCGAGTCGTATGAAATCATCAAGCGGTATTTGAGTTCGGATACGCTCGACTATAAGGGGACGTTCTGGCAATTCAACGACATGCCGATCGAACTCAAGCCGCTGCAGACGCCCCCTCCGACCTGGTACGCGCTGGCATCGCCGGAGTCGACGGTATGGCCGGCCCAGGAGAAGATGAACATCGTGTGCGGCGGCCCGGTCCAGCGAGTCAGAGCCATCACCGATCGATATCGCGAAGAATTCGCCAAGCGGCATCCGTCCGCCGCTGAGCCGCTCATCGGCGTGAATCGCTACATCGTTGTCGCGGAAACGGACCAGGAGGCGATGAAAATTGCCTCGCGGGCATGGTCGGTGTTCCATCCGAACTTTTTCAAGCTCTGGAAGAAGCACGGGACGGAACCGGTCAACCAGAAGCTTCCGCCGACGATCGAGCCGCTCGTGGAATCGGGCCTGGCCGTAGTGGGCCGGCCGGAAACCGTGCGTGAAAAGCTGCTGGAGCAGGCGCACGAAGGGGCATTCAACTACCTCATCGGAACGTTCATGTTCGGGGACATGTCCGTCTCCGAAGCGAAGACATCTATCGGCCTGTTTCACGAGTCCATCATGCCGGCGTTCAGCGAGTCGCAAAAGGTTCTGTCATGACCGGAAGCACTGCGTTAGACGAGGCGCGTCCTGCCATCAGGACGTTCGAGAAGCGTCAGTTGAGAGACGTGCTCGGGTCCTTCGTAACCGGCGTCACCGTGATCGCCACGCTCGACGGCGAGGGGAAAATGCACGGCCTCACCGCCAATTCGTTTTCCTCGGTCTCGCTGGATCCGCCTCTCGTCCTGTGGAGCCAGGCGACCTCTGCGGGAAGCCATACCGCGTTCAGGGATGCCGGGCGCTTCACCATCAACATCCTGGCTGAACACCAGTACGACCTCGCCAATCACTTTGCGACCCGGTCGCCGGACAAATTCGCCGGCATCGACTATGACCTGGGGGTCGACGGACTGCCGCTACTGCGCGATTGCAGCGCATGGTTGGAGTGCAAGGTGGTCTCCCGCTTTCCGGGCGGCGACCACGTGATTTTTGTCGGGTCGGTGGAATGCATACGCCAGAGCACGCGGCGCCCGCTGGTATTCGGCGGTGGACAATATCTGGTTGCCGACCCGCACGACCTCGGCCGCGCGCCGATCGGAACGGCGGGCACGATGAAATCGCAGCCACATGCAGTCCGGCTGGCCAGCCGCGCCATGTTGCGGCTCGCGCATACGCTGGACAAGACACTTGCGCTGGCAGCGTGGGGCAATCACGGTCCCACGGTGATCGCATGGCAAGCCGCAACCACGCCTGTGGCCGCCGATCTGCCGCTTGGGCTCGTGCTGCCGGTGACGTCTTCCGCTTCGGGCCTGGCGCTGGCGGCGTTCCTTCCGCACGAAGCCGTCGATCGATTTGTGACAGCGGAACTGCGTGACAACGCACGACAAGCGTCTGGCGAAGTGCTCCCCACGGCGGAATCGCTCGCAAGCGTACTTGAATCCGTCAGGGCCTCGCATGTCGCGACGAGACGCCCCGCCCCGTTCTATGACGACCGTATGCTCGCCAACGCCATCAGCGTGCCCATTCTTTCCCCGAGCAGAATGGCCGTGCTGGCACTGACGGCGATAGGCCCAGCCGAGCATTTCGATGCCGCGGCCGATGGACCTTGTGCAGAAGCCCTCAGAGCCGCCGCGCATGAGATTTCCGCTGCATTGAGAGATGCGTGAATTGGCATTTGCCTAAGTTAAAGCGACTGATACATCGGCCAGACTTCAATCATGACTGAAACAGAAAGCCATCTACTTGAATCCTCGTTGCCCGCCGTCGACCAGGCACTAGTGAATCTCCCCACACTCGGCGACAAACGGGTCATCACGTATCGCACTGCCGGTGACGAGCGCGCGCCCGCCATCGTGCTGCTGCATGGTATTGGTTCGAGTTCGGCGGGATACCGCGCGCAGCTCGCCGCACTAAGCAGGAACCATCGGGTGATTGCCTGGGACGCTCCCGGCTACGGACAAAGCAGCCCCTTTGCGATCAGCACGCCGGCCGCCACGGATTACGCCGATGTACTCATGGCCCTACTGTCTGCGCTCGGCATATCGCGTGCAACCGTCGTAGGCAGTTCATGGGGTAGCGTCATCGCCGCAACGTTTGCGGCGCGGTATCCGTCGGCTACGCGCGCCCTTGTATTGAGCGCGCCCAATGTTGCACGAGGACATCTGTCCGGTAAGGAGCGCGACGCGGCACGAGAAGTTCTGATGCGAAGCGCAGCGGCACAATCGATCGAGGCACGCGCCGCCGTGGTCAATGCTCTGATCGCTCCGAACGCCGGCCCCCTGGTTCGCGCGGTCGTATCCCGGCTAAGAGACGCGGTGACCCCTACAGGCTGGGAACACGCCGTAGACATGCTCTTCTCTGCGTATACACCATCCGTCGTTCCTTCGATCGCAGCGCCGATCTCCGTCATTGTCGGCAACCTGGACCGCGTCGCTCCAATTGACGACCATGCGCAGCCGATTCACAAGGCTGCTCACGGTTCGACACTCCACGTGCTCGATGGGATTGGCCACATGCCGAAGCTTGAAGCGCCGGAAGCGTTCAATTCCATCGTGTTGGCAGTTGCGGAAGCCGGGACAGACTGACGGAAGGATGACTGCGATGAGCAAGCCGCGGCCCTCGTGCTAGCACGTCCGTGGCAATCGTCCGCCGAAACAGATGACGCGCATCGGTATTGAGCGCCCGGCTTCTACCCAATTTTTCTGGGGACCTTGCCGCCCAGTGCAGCCGTAGCTCGAACAGCGCTATCGAGTAGCGCCTTTATCTCTTTACCTTCAACTTCCGTGTTCAGCGTTGCAGGCGATCCGATGAGACTAATGGCAAATCGGAGATCTCCGTCCCTGTCCCAGATGGGGGCCGCGACAGACACGTAACCCATTTCCCCACGATGAACCGTTGTGAAGCCACAGTTGCGCAATTCAGCGATCGCTTCTTCCCGCAAGGAAGCCGGAGTCCATTCCTGTCCCGCAGACAGTTCGCGGCTGATGAGATCGTCGGTACGTGCAGGCTGAAGGCAGGCAATGAACAGCTTTCCCGCAGCAGTCGTAACCAGCGGAATCAGGCCTGTTCTCAGCTCGAGAATACTTCGCGTCTGCCCCTCCTGCTTGAAGAGACTAACCGGCCCATCTTCGGTCCATGCGGTGACGGCCGCGCCACTCAGTGTTGCTTCCCGCAAAGCGACCACCTCACGACGCACGATATCGAATCCGTCCAGTTGATTGATCGCGCTCATCCCCAAAGCAAGCGACGCCGGCCCGAGCTTGTAGCACCCCGGCTTTTCATCCGGCGACGCAAGCCCGGTCCGCACCAGACTGATCATGTAGTTGCTCGTCGCGCTCGGCGACAGTTCGGACAGCGCAGCAATTTCCTTCAGAGGGAGTGCTCGCTCACTCGTCTGCAACGCCGAAAGGATTCGGAACGCAATCTCGACAGACTGAATGCCGCGCCTCGCAGTCACATTGGTCATTTTTCAACCGTATGGAAGTGATAAAAAATCGCCGCCCCGGGTTTCCACGGACGGCCGTCACGTTGACACGCCTGGGGCGTGGCTTCTATAGTGTTCAACATAGATTATGTCATTCATTATTGTTGAACGCAACACCAGCAATTTAGGGAGATCAGAGGCAAGCGAGCAGTGAGAACAAAACGCTTGACTCTTTAGCCTCTCATTTCATCAGTAGTACAGATTTCATACGCTCCCCTTTATTCAAATAACTTCTTCAGAAAAGCACCAACCGGTTCGGAGACAAGGCATGGCAATTTTTGGACGTACGATGGCAGGCGCGCTCGTCGCACTTTCTGTGACCAGTACCGCCAACGCGCAATCCAGCGTCACCTTATATGGAATTGCGGACACTGCAGTGCAGTACATCAGCAACGTCAGAGGACACGCCCTGGTCCAGGAGGGAAACACGCACGCACCCGACATTTTCGGCTTGAAGGGAGTTGAGGATCTCGGCGGCGGGATACGCACCATCTTCGATCTTCAGAACGAGTACCTGCTGAACAATGGCCGGGCACTTGTTCCTGGAACCTTATTCAACAGAAAGTCGTATGTCGGACTGCAATCGGACAGCTATGGCACGTTGACGCTCGGTCACCAACCCAGCTTCATGTATGACATTCTGTCCAACTACCAAACGCCCTTCCTGCTCGGCAACATTCTCACGCTTCACCAAGGCAATCTGGATGAAATTGCCAACTTCTTCCAGTTCAACAATGCGGTGAAATATGTGAGCCCGACCCTTGGCGGGTTCTCCTCGGGGGCGGAATTTGCATTTGGCAATGTGGCCGGCAATTTCAGCGAAAGCAGGAACTACTCTTTCTTTGTCCAGTACAAGGGAGGGCCGCTGAGTCTGGCAGCCACGTACGCGAACGAGAACAACCGTTTTCTGGAGCTTTCCAGTTTTATCGGTCTGCCGTCGCTCTTTGGAACATCACTGCCTCAGGCCGAAGGCGTTGTCGCCAACAAGCTCGTCAATTGGGGGCTCGGCGCGTCGTATCAGTTGAAAAATGTGCTTCTACACGCCACGTTTACGCAATCGCGCATCACATTGGCGACTGGCCGCGGTAACGCCAACACCGTCGACGCCGGTGCGAACTGGACGATCGTGCCCGATGATGTCCTCTCGGTTGGCGGATGGGTGGAAAATCTCGACGGCGGAAACTGGAAGACCATTACCGTCTCGAATGCTTACATCCTGTCGAAAAGAACTACTGTCTACCAGCAGGTGACCTACCAACACGCGTCGGGCGCCAATGGCTTCGCTTCGCTCGCGGCCGCAGGCGTGGCATCCGGCCGGTCCACGACCGGCGTCTCGGTTGGTATTCAGCACAACTTTTAGCAGTGCAACGCTAACCTCGACGGGTGGTACGTTCGTTTGGCAGTGCAGCCTCACGCTGACTGCCACAAACATGTGCAATTGGTCGAAGGAATCCTGCCGGATGTGTATCGTCTCTGACGATAGGTTGCATCGAAATGTATAGGCTTCTTTCCAGGCATGCAATCGCGTACCTTTCCTTTGACGAGATCACACGCCGAGCGGCGGCTTCTTTCACGGCCGCCGCCCGGCACTTAGTCTATGAGGAATAGCATGCAGAACGTCCATGCCGGTAACGCGGCCATTCCGGCCATAGGCTTTGGCACCTACGGGATGACTGGCGACGACATCTATCGAATGATTCCTGAAGCCCTTCGTGCCGGCTTCCGTCATATCGACACCGGGCAAATCTACCGTAACGAGGCAGAAATCGGCGACTGCGTCGCCGCATCCGGCATCCCAAGAAGCGAAATGTTTCTGACGACCAAGGTCTGGGTGAGCAACTACTCGGCAAGACACTTCGATGCGTCAGTCAACGAAAGCCTGCGCAAGCTCAAGACGGACTACATCGACCTGCTCCTGCTGCACTGGCCGGGGGGATCGGATGTGCCTCTCGCCGAACAGATTGGGGAGCTCAATGAGGTCGTGCGTGCCGGCAAGGTCCGGCACATAGGCGTCAGCAACTTCAACCGCGCACAGATGACCGAAGCGATCCGGCTCTCGGCGGCTCCATTGGTCACGAATCAGTTCGAATACCATCCGTATCTGAACCAGTCCTTGCTCATCGAAAGCACACGCGAGGCTGGGCTTGCCGTGACAGGATATTGCGGCATGGCGGTTGGCCGCGTGTTCTCGGACCCAACGCTCAAGGAGATCGCCGCTCGCCATGACAAAACCATCGCCCAGATCGTCCTGCGGTGGCTTGTTCAACAACGCGGCGTTGTGGCGCTTTCGAGAACCACGCGGATCGATCGGCTGGCACAAAACCTGGCGGTATTCGACTTCGAGTTAGATAACGCGGACATGGCCGCAATCCAGGCATTGGCGACGACAAACAGCCGAATTGTCGATCCGCCCGGTCTTGCCCCGCGGTGGGATAGCACAGCCGCCTGACTATCTGACCTCTGGCGCGATAACCAGACATCCGGAATGTCCGAGTTCGCGACGATGCCTACGTTGCCCGATCGAACTTGTGTGCAAACCGCTCCGTCGCCCAGTCGATAAAGACACGCAACCGTTGGCTCATATGCCTGTCTGGCGGATAGACAAGGAAGAATGGGTAGGGATCCGGTTGCCATGCGGGCAGAACAGGCAGAAGCTCGCCACGCGTGATCGCGTCCTTCGCGGCAAAGGAGAAGGTTTGAATCACACCGAGGCCGGCCAGTCCAGCCGCGACATGTGCGTTGCTCTCGTTGACACCCATGCCTTGTGAGCCGCCGATTTCGATTCGCTCGCTGCCCTTCTGAAAACGCATCGGCATGACGCGTCCGGTCCGTGCCGAAACGTAGCTCACGATGCGATGCCCGTTTTTTAGCTGGTCGGGATGCGTCGGCCTGCCGTGCTGCTTCAGATAATCGGGCGCCGCGCATGTCACCCACGATGCACGGCCAAGCGGACGTGCGATGAGCGAGAGCTCGTCGACGCTACCGCCGCGCACGACACAATCCACGTTATCGCCTATGAGGTCGACTTGCCGGTCGCTCACGCCCAGATCGACACGTATGTCGGGATATCGCTCAATAAAGTCGGGCAGTGCGGGGATCAACACGCAGCTTGCGTTCGCCGAGCCGATGTCGATGCGCAGCCGTCCGCGCGGACGCTGATGTGCGCTGGCGAACCCCGAGTCGATGTCCTCGATCTCCTTCAGCACGCGCGAGGTGCGCTCGTAGTACGCAGCCCCCTCGGGCGTGACAGTGACGCGTCGCGTCGTTCGCTGGAGCAGCCTGACACCGAGATGCAGCTCCAGCAAACGCACGAGTTTGCTCACCGTGGCGAGCGGCATGTCGAGCGAGTCGGCGGCACGCGTGAATGCGCCCGCTTCGACAACGCGGGCGAACACGCGAATGGCAAGCAATTGGTCCATGTCGATTATCTATCCACGTAGATAAAGTTATTAGATTTAGCCACTTTTTCAACATTCTCCTGGTTTGTACAGTAGCTCTCACATCTTTGAAAAGGAAGTTGATCGTGACTACGAACGCACTTGAACGCCTGTTTGAACCCGCTCGCCTCGGCAGGCTGGAACTGAAGAACCGTCTGGTCATGGCGCCGTTGACCCGCAGCCGCGCCGGGTTTGACGGCACGCCGGGAGAGTTGACCGCGGAGTACTATGCGCAGCGCGCGAGCGTCGGCCTGATTGTGACTGAAGGCACTCAGCCGTCTGACGATGGTCAGGGCTATCTTGCTACGCCGGGCATCTATACCGATGCGCATGTGGCGGGATGGAACAAGATTACCTCCGCCGTCCATGAGCGCGGTGGCCATCTCTTCATCCAGCTTATGCACGCAGGGCGCATGTCGCACCCGGACAACACGCCGCATCATCGTCAGAGCGTCGCGCCTTCGGCCATCGCGGCGCCCGATACGTCGATGTTCACGGCCAAGGGGATGCAGGACATTCCGGTACCGCGTGCGCTGACGACCGACGAGGTGCGCCAGACGGTGTCCGACTTCCGCTTCGCGGCACGCCGCGCGATCGAGGCCGGCGCCGATGGCGTCGAGATCCACGGTGCGAATGCCTACCTGGTCCATCAGTTCCTCGCACCAAGCGCAAATGTCCGCACCGACGAGTATGGCGGCTCGATCGAAAACCGCGCCCGCTTTGCCATTGAGGTGGCGATTGCAATCGCTGAGGAAATCGGCGCTGACAGGACGGCCATTCGCCTGTCGCCTGGCCTCGCGCGGTGGGGCATCGACGAAGGCGCCGAAGGACCGGCGCTCTACCGCTATCTGGTGGCTGAACTGAACAAGCTCGGTCTGGCGTACCTGCACGTGACGCATCGGGGCAACGAACCGCTGCTAGCTGACATTCGCAAGCTCTGGACGGGCACGCTGATCCTGAACCGGCCCGGCCGCTCCCGCGACCAGGCTGGCACCGACGTCGCATCGGGGCTCGCTGATCTGGAAGCCTATGGCCAGATGGTGTTGGCCAACCCGGATTTCGTTGCGCGCCTGAAGACCGGTGCACCGCTGAACGATGCGAACCCCACTACGTTCTTCGGCGGCGATGGACAAGGTTATACCGACTATCCGGTGTTGGCCGAAGCTGAAGAACGCTAAGAGAGCGCGCCATGCCGGTCATCCTGATCGACCGCGTTGCGTGGGACCGGGGTAGGCGCTAAAGCGCTAACCCCGGATCGACCGCGTTGCATGAGACTGGAGTAAGCAATACACCATGACACGGAAGGCAGGCAGTCACTCGACCATGATCGAGGCAAACCAGTTTGTGTACTTCGCGTGCGTAGTCAAGCATAGAAGCTTCAGCGCAGCGGCGAAGGAAGTCCGCGTAAGCAAGTCGACGTTGAGTCGTGTCGTCGCAGACCTGGAACAGGGGCTCGGGACATCACTTCTCACGAGAACGAGCCGGCGCGTGGACGTCACGCACGCAGGCGAACAGTTATACACACGTTGCCTCGCCGTCTACAGGGCCGTACTGGCGGCTCAGAAGGCACTCGATAATATCGAGGCAGAACGCGGGGCGAACGACCCCGGCCCACTGCGCAGCGACATCGAGCGCCAATGCGCCATTTACCCGCCGACCTGCGTTGCGCCCTAGAACGGATACTGCGTCTGGGTGCTGCGCGAATTGAATGTGACTTTGCATCAATCCAACCGGAAACACACGGGCGATTGCATTGCTCACTAAACTTTGCAAACGTAAAAAATAACGTATAAGATGGATCTAAGCCGAGGAGGGAATGCCCCCGCCCGATGCTAAAGAATTCCTCATAGGAGACAACGGCCATGCCGAAGCGAAAAATTGACACGCACCAACATTTCCTGCCGAAGCTCTACGTGGACGCAGTTGGGCTGGACTTGCTGAATGCGGCGATGCCGGGCGGCGTGGCCCCAACCTGGTCCGTCGAGGCAGCCCTCGCGATGATGGATGAAAACGGAATCGACGAGGGCATCCTGTCGATCTCCTCCGGCCCCACGCTTCCGGATGCAGCCACGCTGCTGAGAAAATGCAACGACCACGCTGCGGAACTCAGAACCCGGCATCCTGGACGGTTCGGTTCCTTCGCGAGCTTGCCGCTGCCCGACATCGACGCCTCTCTGAAGGAAGTCAGCTATTGTCTTGACGTGTTGAAGGTTGATGGTTTCATTGTCTTTACGAACTACGACGGACGGTATCTGGGGGACGAGCATTTCACGCCGCTGTGGGAAGAATTGAACCGGCGCGGGACGGTGGTTTTCGTTCACCCCAACCAGCCGCCTCACGATGTGCCGTCGGTCGCTCCTGCGTCCGTGCTCGAGTTTCCCTTCGAGACGACACGTACAGCCACCAGCCTGATCATTTCAGGGGCGATGAGCCGCTTCAGGAACATCCGGTTTATCCTTTCGCATGCCGGGGGGACGCTGCCGTTTCTCGTCCCTCGCATCGCCCTGTCAATTTCCATGATGCCCGCGGTGGCCGAGCGCGTGGGCGACACGTTGGCGGCGGTCCGATCCTTCTACTTCGACACGGCACTTTCCGCCGGCAACGCGCCCCTCAGTGCGCTGGCGCAAGTGGCAGACCCCGATCACATTCTCTTCGGGACGGACTTCCCGTTCGCACCGGTAAGCGCAATCCGGCAGTTCGGGAAAGTGCTCGATAATATCCAGATTCCCGGCATTGAGATGGACAAGGTGTACGGAGACAATGCTGCCCGGTTGCTTGCGCGCTAACTGTATTGCGAACGCGGAGTTCAAGGAAAAACGATGCGTAATATCAACGAAGACACCATCACCCAAGCGGTGCTCGCGGCAATGGCCGGCTGTAACAACGACAGGCTGAGCACCGTAATGACCAGCCTTGTCCAGCATTTGCATTCGTTCGCAAGAGACGTGAAGTTGACCGAAAGTGAATGGGCATACGCAATCAACTTCCTCACCGAGGTTGGCCATATCACGGATGAAAAACGCCAGGAGTTCGTCCTTCTGTCCGACACGCTCGGCTTGTCGATGCTGGTTACGACACAGAACAACCGCAAGCCGGTCGAATGCACGGAAGCAACCGTTCTTGGTCCCTTCTTTGTTGCCGGTGCTCCCGAGTACAGGAACGGTGACGATATCTCCAACGGCGCAGCGGGTCTTCCCTGCTTTGTTGCCGGCAGCGTTCGGGGTCTTTCGGGAGAACCTGTCGCCGGGGCAGCGATCGAAGTCTGGCAATCCGATGAAGACGGGTACTACGACGTGCAGTACGGAGACTCGCAGGATCCAAACGTGGAGTTTCAAGCACGTGGTCGCTTGCAGACGCTGCCCGACGGGCTCTTTCATTTCCGCTCGATTCTCGCCGAGGCCTATCCCATTCCGCACGACGGGCCGGTTGGTCGAATGCTCGATGCGCTCGGACGCCATCCGTGGCGGCCAGCCCACCTGCACTTCTGGATCACGGCGCCGGGGTACGAGCCATTGATTACGCATGTGTTCCGCAATGGGGACAAGTATCTCGATTCGGACGCCGTATTCGGCGTGCGCTCAACGTTGATCGTCGACTGGGTCGAGCACTCGCCGGGTATCGCGCCGGACGGCACGGCGATCGACACCCCGTTTTATACGCTCGATTACGACTTCGTTCTCAACCCCGCGGTACACGGGTCATGAACGGGCACATTTTCGCCGGGACCCGCCATGTCACCATCTGAATTCGTCTATAACGGGCGCGGCACGCGTGTCGTCTTCGGGTGCGGCTCACGCAGCCACATCGAACGCGAATTGCACACGCTGCAAGTACGCCGCGCTCTGATTCTGTGTAGTCACGAACAACGCACATTGGGTGTATCAGTTGCCGATCAGTTGGGTGTGCTCGCAGCGGGTGTCTTTGATCGAGCTGCCATGCACGTGCCGGTCGAACTGGTCACGGAGGTACGCACGGTTGCCGCGTCGCTGGATGCCGACTGCCTCATCGCCGTGGGCGGCGGCTCCGCAATCGGCCTCGCGAAGGGTCTTGCTCTCGAGACAGGTCTGCCCATTCTCGCCGTGCCAACCACCTACGCCGGCAGTGAAATGACGCCCATATTCGGGTTGACCGAATCGGGCCTGAAACGGACAGGCACCGATCTGCGCGTATTACCCAAAACGGTTGTCTACGATCCGGACTTGACCCTGACTTTGCCGGTAAGCATGTCCGTGACCAGCGGCATCAACGCAATCGCACACGCGGCAGAAGGTCTGTATTCACGCGATGCCAATCCTCTTACCAGCCTCATGGCCGAAGAGGGCATCGCGGCGCTCGCGCGCAGCTTACCCAAAATCGTCGCCCAGCCGAACGACCCATCCGCACGCGCCGATGCGCTTTATGGTGCCTGGCTTTGCGGCGCCGTGCTCGGAAGCGTCGGCATGGCGTTGCATCACAAGCTATGCCATACGCTCGGCGGGAGTTTCAATCTGCCGCACGCACCCACCCATACCATTGTGCTGCCGCACGCCCTGGCGTACAACGCAGGCGCTGTGCCTGATGCGATGAGACGGATTGCGCGGGCGCTCGGGCACGACAGCGCTGCACAAGGTCTGTACGAACTCGCGCGCGCAAACGGTGCGCCCGTTGCGCTGAAGGAGATCGGTATGCTCGAAGAACAACTCGACCAGGCGGCCGACATTGCCTGCAACAACGCCTACTGGAATCCCCGCTCGCTAGAACGCGGAGCAATTCGCGCTTTACTGCAGCGCGCATTCGACGGTAACGCACCGATTGATGGCTTGTAGAGCGAGTTTCGTCCGGACCAATGATCCAGACACTCATTATTCATTTCAACGTGTCGCAAGGTATTCGCACATGGCGTCACATACACTTCCTGAGGCAAGAGATATCCGGGCACGTCGCCCGGTTGAACTGAAGCGTACTGAACAGCTTCGCGCGCAGGAAACGCGCTCGGCCATCTTAAATGCGGCCCTTACTGAATTTTCATCAAAGGGTTTCGAGGTCGCGAGTATTCGTAGCATTGCAGAGCGGATTGGAATGCAACATCCGCTCGTTACCTACCACTTTCGTTCCAAAGAGATTCTGTGGCAGGCGGTAGCCGAATATGTATTCGAACGTGTCCGGCAAGAACGCGATGCAAGTCTGTCCAGCTTCGGTCCGGCTAGCGCGGTCGATCGGCTCAAGCTGGCATATAGGGCGCTATTTCGTTTCACTGTAGCGTTTCCCGAGTTTCACCGCTTCATACTTCAGGAATCGCTAGGTTCCAGCTCGCGGCTGCAATGGCTCGCCGATGCTTTCCTGAAACCGCTGATCGGCTGGTTACTTCCGCAAATCCGCGCCGCCCAGGAGGAACACGCGCTACCCAACGTCGAGCCTATTGTTTTCCACTATATGCTGATTAGTTTGACGTCGACCCTCTCGAGCTTCGGTCCGGAATTTTCGGCGACCAGTGATCTATCGCCATCCGATCCGGCGCTGGCCGAAGAATATTGGCGCACCGTGGAGCAGCTCGTGTTTGGAGCATTTGCATCACGCTAGAGGGGCCGCATCCCGCAACGCGCCATTTGCCGACGCCCGCTCTAAACGGGCGATCTCCGTCGACACAACAACATCAATTGAGTACCTTGCGCGCCATCAGTGCCTTACCCGAGCGTGCGCCGTTCTCCCGGCCCATTTGCTGACTCACCCAATCGCCAATCGAAACGACGGCGTCCAGGTCAATGCCTGTTTCGACCCCGAGGCCATCTAGAAGGTAGAGCAGATCTTCGGTGGCAACATTGCCAGTTGCGCCTTTGGCATAGGGGCAACCGCCCAGTCCACCAACGGACGCGTGGAACGTTGTCATTCCGACCTGAAGGGCACCGAAGATATTTGCCAATGCCTGCCCATAGGTATCGTGAAAGTGGCCAGCGAGACTTGCCAACGGAAACTCCCTGGAAGCGGCCTCAACCACTCGCTGAACCTGGTGCGCCGTGCCCACCCCAATGGTGTCGGCAATATCGATTTCGTCACACCCCAGATCGCGAAAGCGCCTGACCATATCGACGACGGCATCAACGCTCACCGGCCCCTGGTACGGACATCCAAAGGAGCATGAAATGCTGGCGCGCAATTGCAATCCCGTTTCTTTCGCTATCCGCGCGACCGGCGCAAAGCGTTCGAGCGATTCCGCTACAGAACAATTGATGTTGCGAATGGAAAATGCTTCGCTCGCGGCACCGAAAATGACGACCTCGTCGACCTTGCTCTCAATCGCGGCCTCGAGCCCTCTCATGTTGGGTGTCAGCGCGGCGTACGAGACCCCCGCTGCGCGATCGATTCCAGCCATGACTTGCGCGCCGTCGGCCATTTGCGGAATCCATTTTGGCGACACGAAGGACGCCGCTTCGATTCTTCGTACGCCGGCGCCAACGAGTCGATTGACCAGTTCAATCTTGGTGTCCGTTGGTATGAACGTGCTTTCCGCCTGCAAACCGTCTCTAGGCCCGACTTCGACAATGTGTACGCGCTTTGGAAGACCGCTATCCGTGCCCTGCCTCCAACGTTCCTGCTGATTCATTTGAAACTCCATTTCGTGGCGAAGGTCCACCCTCGCGACGTGGGGCACGATTGCGACACCGCAGAAACGGTTCCATCACGAGTGGGCCCACATGCCTGCGGCGAGCAAGACTAACGGTGCCCGACGAATTGTGCATGCGTCCCGCCGTCGACCCGCAATCACACGAATCCAGGCGAGACGCTCGCTTCCAGTATTTACTTCGAGAGCACCTGTCCCAAGGCCCGGCGAAGTTCGGCTGCCGGATCACTCGGCAAAGTAAGGCTACGCCACGCAACATGATGGTCCGGGCGGGTCAATACGCAACCACTGTCGCCGATTTCACGCACGCGAGCCCAGTCGCCCGTGTGGTCCGCATAGGCCTGCCGCGGACCAATTACATGTACGTCAATCTTCAACCCCAGCTCCTCACCGACCTTTGAGGCAGCCTCGACCCATGCTTCGCCGCCCAGACCGGTGAACAGTACGAATCGCCCATGTCCCGCGAGGTCAAGCGTGGAGTGTTGCCGTCCACGGGCGTCGAAAACCCAGGCATGCGGCAGACGCGCGCCCGGCCATGTCGTCGCCTGGTAATACAGCTCACGGTCACGCGTGAACTCCGGTTCGGCTTGTCCATCGGTCACCGCAGCGCTCGATTGATAGCGTTGATTCATCTCTACGCCCTGGGCGTCCAGTTCATATCGCTTGAACGCCAATGCTTCCCGGATTTCGTCGCGCTGTTTTTCGGCGGCCGCCGTGGACCCGCTTCGAGCATGCATATTCGCTTGCAAGACCTCGCCGTCGTTCGATTTGTCGATTCCAAGCGCGCTATAGAGCGGAGCAAATTCGGCAATCGACTGGTTCGCGCGGGTTACAACCTGCTTGGCGATCGGCGCACGCTCGGCCGAATAGGTATCCAGAAACGCTTCACCCGCGCGCCCCTTGATGACTTCCGCGAGCTTCCATGCGAGGTTAAACGCATCCTGAATCGACGTGTTGGAGCCCAACCCGCCGGACGGTGGGTGCCGGTGGGTCGCATCGCCCATGCAGAACACTCTCCCCTCCTGCATGCGGGTCGCGTACATGTTGTTCACTGTCCAGGTATTCGCACCCAACAGTTCGATCTCGAGATCCGGCTTACCCACGAGTTGGCGTGCGATCGTGGTGGCCTTTGCCTCGTCCACAACCGGCACCGGTTCGTTGATGTCATAGCCCCAAACGATCAACCACTCGTGCCACGGCCGAACCATCCGGATCAGGCCCATCCCGATACCGCCCACTTCTGCACCCGGTTGCATGATTGGGTACAACACTGCCGGGCGGTGTGCGACGAATTCAGACAGGTCCGCACGGAACCAGATGTTCATCGATCCCCGCACACCCATCTGCCCTTCGAAAGGCAGACCTGCGTCCTTTGCGACCTTGGAATTCCCGCCGTCCGCGCCGATCAGGTACTTTGATTTGACCGTGAACTCCTCCCCGGACAATCGGTCACGGCAGCGCGTGAGAACACCCTCGTCAGTTTGCGTATGACTCAGATATTCCGTGCTCATCCGCGCTTCAGTTCCTCGCGAGCAAGCCGTTTTGAAAAGCAGCGGCTCCATGAACGTCTGCGGCAAATCGTTCATCTTGGTCGGACTCGACAATTGACGTTCCGCTCTTGAGAGCGGATGCAGTCCCCAACTGGGCACCCG
Organism: Paraburkholderia sp. WS6; assembly: GCF_030464835.1. NCBI lineage: Bacteria > Pseudomonadati > Pseudomonadota > Betaproteobacteria > Burkholderiales > Burkholderiaceae > Paraburkholderia > Paraburkholderia sp. WS6. Next base: position 162,067 of record NZ_JALQCK010000007.1, on the reverse strand, counting down.
GCCAATCTCCTCACCGGTCAGGCTTTCGCAGAAAACCGTTCCACCCATCAGATCCTGATCGGTCGCGTGCAGGTAGGCCTCCTGCTCCACCTGCTGGCCGAGGTCGCGCAGGACCTCCATGGTGCGCAGGTTCGTGATGTGCGCCCGCGGCGTGTTGGCCAGCCAGCGATACTGGTTGATGACCATGTTGTCGATACCGTACGTCGAAAGCAGCGCGGCACTGGCGGAGCCGGCAGGCCCCGTTCCGACGATGAGTACGTCCGTGGTTATTTCATACATTCGACACCTCCAATTGTCATGCCTTCGTGCCTCACCGTTTCCGTGTAGTTCGGATAACTAATTCAAGGTGAGTGTACGAGTCTCTGTTTTTACGATCCTGTCCGGTTTTCGCTAACCTGTCAGGCGGTCTTGTGCTCGGTCAGATTGAGATAGCGGATCATCTCCTCACGCATGGCGAACTTCTGTACTTTTCCCGTAACAGTCATAGGCAGTTCGCTCACGAAGCGAATATATTTGGGTACCTTATAGTGCGCGATCTGTCCTCGGCAAAAGTCTCTGATGTCCTCCTCAGTCGAACCTTCGCCTTTTCGAAGCACGATCCAGGCGCACAACTCCTCGCCGTTCTTCTCATCCGGCACGCCGAACACCTGCACATTCTGTATTTTTGGATGCCTGAAGAGGTATTCCTCAACTTCGCGGGGATAGATATTCTCTCCCCCTCGAATCACCATGTCCTTCAACCTTCCGACGATGTTGCAATATCCGTCGGCATCGATCGTTGCGAGATCACCCGTATGCATCCATCCGTCAACGATGCTTTCGCGCGTTTTTGTCTCGTCTTCCCAGTACCCCTGCATCACCGAGTACCCTCGTGTACAGAGTTCTCCCGTCTCGCCGACCGATACAGTCTTACCGTCGAAATCAACGATCTTGACTTCGAGATGAGGTTGAATCCGCCCGACCGTTGTCGTGCGCTTATCGAGCGGATCCGTGGTTCCGCTCTGAAACGATACGGGGCTGGTCTCTGTCATGCCATACGCAATGGTGACCTCTCGCATATTCATCCTGGTCACAACCTGATTCATTGTCTCGACCGGACAAGGCGATCCAGCCATGATCCCGGTCCGCAGAGTGCTCAGATCAAACGATGCAAAGTCCGCATGCCCCAGTTCAGCGATAAACATGGTCGGCACCCCGTGAAGTGCAGTGCAACGCTCTTCCGAGACGGCTGCGAGGGTCGCGCCAGCGTCGAATCCTTCGCCCGGGAAGACCATCTGAGCGCCAACCGACACGCACGCCAATACGCCGAGCACCATGCCGAAACAGTGGTATAGCGGCACAGGAATACAAAGCGAGTCGGCTTCGGACAGCTTCATCGCCATGCCGACAAAGCGTGCGTTGTTGACGATGTTTCGGTGCGTCAGCGTTGCACCCTTGGGGCTGCCGGTGGTGCCGCTCGTGAACTGGATATTGATCGGGTCCTGAGAAGAAAGTGTTTGCTCGACGGTGTCGATTGCCTCACGCCCTTCGTCTCGAAGAATCCCCTCTCCACGCTGCATGACCGTGTGGAACGACATGACGCCCGATACGCGCCAGTCACCCACGGAGATCACCGTGCGAAGGTCCGGCAGACGTTCGACCTTCAACTCGTCCGGCTGCTGCGACGCGAGTTCGGGCGCTATGTCGAGCAACATCGAAATGTAGTTCGACGTTTTGAAGCTCTCGGCGGTGACGAGCGCCTTGCATTTCACTTTCCGCAATGCGTACTCGAGTTCCGAAACACGATAGGCGGGATTGATGTTGACCAGCACAGCACCGATGCGCGCCGTCGCGAACTGCGTGAGCAACCATTCGAACCGGTTGGGAGACCAGATGCCAACGCGGTCCCCTTTTCCTATTCCCAACGACAGAAGCCCTGCGGCGAGCTGATCAACATGATCGTCAAATTCGCTCCATGTCCACCGTACAAGTTGCTCCCGGAATACCACAGCTTGCTGATCAGGAAATCTGCGTGCTGTTTCCCTCAGAAACTGGCCGACTGTAGACTCGCTCAACGGAACGTCCGTCGAACCCCGCACGTAGGCAACGCCATCGGCAGGCGCTTCGAGCGTAAGGGAACCGGGTAAAGTGTGCATGAAGCCATCCTCCATCGTTACTGCGCGTTTCCGTCAAAAATTCCGCTGAACGGAGTTATCTAGCGATTGCAATGCCGTCGGCCCCTGTCGAAGGCCGACATCGAAAACGCTTTATTTCCCGTGAAAAACCATCTCACCGGGTTCTTCATCGCGATCAAACGCCTCGGCTGTGTTGGCGAAACCTCGCGTGGCATCCTCCGTGTTGTACAGGTCCATGCACACATCCAGCATGGTGGCATCCGCACCGGGAATGCCGCCACTTGACCAGACCTTGAGCAGGGTGCGCGTGGCTGCGTACGAAAGCGTCGGACCGTCGGAGAGCTGCGTAACCAGCTCGACAGCAACACGTTCGAGCGCATCGGGTTCAGCCACGTGCGTTGCAATTCCGAGGTCCCGGGCCACGCTGCCGGGAATCGCTTCACCCAGCATCGCGAAACGGGACGCGTTGCTGCGTCCCACACGCTCGGCCAGCCGCTGCAGCGCTCCCGCAATAGGAAGCATCGCCGTCGTGACCTCGACGCACCGGAACACGGCGTCGGTTGACGCCACAATGAAGTCGCAGTTCAACGCGAGTTCAAAGCCGCCGCCAAAAGCCAGACCCTGCACCACCGCCACCGTCGGGACGCGGAGCGCTTCGATCGCGCGATACGAAGTATTGATTTCCGCGACGAAGGTGCGAAACCAGTTCAAGTCCTTTCCCGGCCATTCGCGAACCTCGCCACCGAGACTGAAGTTGGGCCCTTCGGCCCGAACGACCAGTACCCGGATGTCGCTTTCGCTGGCTTCATGAACCGCCTGCCGGAGACACTCTGCAAACCGTGCATCGAGACGGTTGTACGGCGGATTCGCCAGAACGATATTCCCGACCTTCCCGTCGCGCTCAAAACGTATGCTTTTCATCGCCTAACCTCACTATTCAGTCAGATTCACCGAGCGCCTGTGACGCTCGGGAATGTTTCGTAATTCAGGAGTTCTCTTGATTCAACGGAATGATCGGAAGAAGCAGATGTGAAGGACGATCCGCGTCACGGTAAACCTTGTGAGTGACCGTGTTGCTGCTGGTGACGTGATACGGAATGTATTCGACATCGGTCATCGCGCCCGTTCCTGTCGGCGCGTCCATGCTGCAGATCTCGATACAGATCCGATGGCCGGCCTTGAACTGGTTTGCCGTTGCGAGCACCTGGATTTCATACTTGACGATCTCGCCAGGTGTGACAGGCGAGATCGACTCTTTCGTCAATTTGTGGAACGGCTCCGCAAGCGTGGATCGCGCAGGATCCGTTGCACGGTATGACGCTTTCAGCCAGCCGCGGGTAAGTTCACGCTCAGGTAGCGTCTCCGGCACCGACCGTTCGCCGACGCGTGCAGTAACCACCGATACGTCCGGACCGACGTCCTTGAGTACGACAATCCAGTTCGTATCCGTCTGATCAATCTCAGCATAGAGCGTCAGCGAAATGGGACCCGCCACCAACACGTCCTGCGCAAGCGGCTCTGTCATGTAACGCAGGCGCTCAACCTTGGACGTCTTTTTGAGCGGCATTTGCGTGAAGACATCAGGTTCCCGATGCGCGTTGCCAACCTCCGCTGAAGGTCGAGGGGCGTCTGTGGAAAGCTGCTCCCAGCCTGACAGGTAGTACTTCGCCCATTGCGTCTCCGGCAAAGGCCAGTCACTACCCGTTCGCCATTCGTTGGCGCCCATCACCCAGTAACGGACCGGCGGTTCGTTCATGATGCCGGTATCGATACCCTTCAACCAGTAGTCGTACCAGCGAATAACCTCGTCGTGATACTGATGGAATGGCCGCTCCAGATGCGCAGGGCCCGTAAAGATCAGCTTGCGCGGCTGTTTGACATTGCTGAAGTAATGCTGCGCGCCAAGCCAGTGCAATTTGTACGTGTAAGCGTAGGCGCCAGAGCCGGTATAGAACGGCACCTTGATCGACTTGAAAATTTCCTCGGCTCGTTCGACCGTCCCTTCCGGCTCCCAAGGGTTCGTCATGATGTGGTACATCACCCCTGTGCGCTGCCCCTTCTGCGTCAGGATGTTGTACAGATTGATGTACATCTTGTAGTCGGGATTACGCATGGCCGCGCGCCAGAGTTCCTCTTGCGCTTCAGGTAACGTACCCGGCACACCGCGCGGCTCATGCACCGTGCTGAAAACGTCAAGCAGATACGGGAACGTGTGAATGACGCCACCGGGATTGAAATCCCGAAACCCGAACATCCCGCCGTATGCACTACAGGCGTCATACGGAAAAATTGCCTTGAGCGCGGGGTGGCCCTGCGCCGCCGCACGCCATTGTTCACCCGCGAAACCCGAGATACCCACCATGCCGACCTTGCCGTCGGACCACGGCTGCTGCGTGATCCATTCGATCATGTCGTAATGGTCAGTATTCTCCTCGCCATAGTGACCTTCCGACTTGGCGGAGCCGCGCGGTTGCGCAATGACGTGCACATAGCCATTGGCGATGAAGCGGCGAGTGTCCCCGGCTTCTATCGGCCCGAACCAGAGCGGCGCATGCGCGGGCTGTGGGGGCAAGACATCCGCAATATCCGGACCCTGGAGATCCTTGTTGTGCAGCGCTGAAGCGTACAGCACGGGATACTTGCCATCCGCATCCGGTCGATAAACGTCTACCGCAAGACGGGTTCCGTCCCGCATCGTTACGACGATGTCGCGTTCTTCAATCATGTCTCCTCCTTCGTTGGCCTGTTCGGCGTCAACAGACGGCCGTCTCAAGGCCGAAAATTTGCTTTACCCGCCGACATGCGCTTTTGCGTTCGCTCATCGAGAGCCGCACGATCAGGCAGGTTCCGTAATTCACTATACTTCACGTCCGTAAAGTATGCAAGACGAACGACGTGCCAAAAAATAAAAGTTTGAATCCCAAATGAATTGCGCCCGAGGAACGGCTACGTGTCCATAACCGCGCGTGCTAGCGCCATACCGTCACTGCGTGGTGCTGTTCGGCAACGGTGGATCATCCGCCGATCCGGTACTGATGTCCGCCACGTGTTCGGTCAGCAATCGCCGTTGTGCAGAGAGCACTCGGGCCATGACGATCATGCATACGCAAGCCATCAAAAGCGGTATCGACAACAACGCACATGTGAGCAGGTACGGAAAACCCGATATGACGATCAGGCCGATCAACGACGAACCGACGATCGACCCGAGCCGTCCGATCGCAACGTTCCAGCCACCGCCAGACGCACGCAGCGCAGTTGGATAGAAAATGCCCGGAATGGTGTTGACGCATATCAGCGGTCCTCCAACAGCTATGCCGGACAGGAAGACCACGCCCGCGTGCCACTGGGTGGCTTCGGAGATGCCCAACGCTACGACAAGCAGCGAGCCTGCGCCGAACGCCACGGAAACGACCGATGCCACGTTATAGCGACGAACAAGGATGGCGAATAGAACCGCGCCGCCGAGCGCACCGAACTGGAACATCGACGATACTTGCGAGGCGTCGTGCATCGATAGCCCCACCTGCTTCAGGTGGGTCGGCATCCAGCTTCCAATCAGAAAGAACACCAGATAACCCGCAAACTCCGCAAGCCACGTCAACACGGTGCCAAGCCGGTAATTCGCGCTCAACAGCGCCCTGCTTCCGCTGACCGATTCACGCGTTTCCGCGATAAATAGATGCATTCCAGAGCAGTCTAAAGACGGAAACACTTTGCCGAGAATTCGCTGCGCCTCGTCATTGGACCTTCGACTGGCCACGACGTAGAGCGGCGACTCGGGCACTTGCCACGCAAATAAAGCAACGACCCCAAGCGGCAAAAGACCACTCAGTACCAGCATGCCTCGCCACCCCAGTGTCCCGATAGCGAGAGACGTCACCAGACCAGCGGCTGCCGCACCGAAAAGAAATCCACAGTAAGTCGATGCAAGCATCGCTGAGCGTGAACGGTCGGGGCTATATTCAGCGACGATCGCCGACGTAGCCGGCATCGCTGCTCCGATGCCGAGGCCGGTTATGAAACGCAAGGCAATGAGCTGAAATATCGACTGTGCTTCGCTCGACATCACACCCGCGATGCCAAACCATGCGATTGCCACGATGCTCACCGTTCGACGACCGACACGGTCAGCCAGTGTTCCTCCAACAATCGATCCAATCAGTAAGCCGGTTAGTCCGAAAGCCACCAGAGGCGAGAGCGCTGCGCTCGATAGCTGCCAATGCTGGCTTATCGCAGGCGCGATAAAACTGATCACAATGGTGTCGAAACCCTCGATCGCTGTTGCCGCGAAGCAGATGAGGAACACAGTCCACTGCTTACGCCCCATCGGCATATCGTTAAAAATCTCGCGCACATCCCGCTGGGCATAGCCTATGCTATTCATCGCATTGTCCTTGATGATCGGTCACCTGGTTTCGGTGTCAATCGGGTGTCAATCGGGTTTCACTTGTCTCTCGACAGCAACGACATCACATGTTCGTTAAAACCGGTGACGAATTCCAACTCGCAACAAACCCTGCGTTTGTCCACTCGACGGTGAAGGAATCAACGTGATCTGGGCGCGAGTCGCCGAACCCGCCGCTTTCAGCAGTTCGGCCGCAAAGTAAATGTCCGTCCGCTTCGAGAGGAAATAGTTGGTGTAGAGATCGATTGCCCGATAGATTGGCGTCGCGGAGGTCGCATCCACTTTGCCGTGCGTGTAGATGTACGCCGCACCTGCGAGCAGAAAGGGCGTAATGAAGTAGCCGACGTTGCCCTCGTAGTTGTCAAACCGCACGTTACTGCCAAGAAAGCCTTTCTTGAATTGCGTCGACGTGTACGTGAAAGCAATTGAAGCGCTGCCGAGCTTGTACGATGCACCTACCCCTGCGATGGATTCGCTTTGCGCGTTCTGCACGTACGGGGCATAAATGATGTTTCGCGGTGTGATGCTATCGAATGCGGCAGCAAACGGATTCTTGATGATCGTATAGGCAGCCGCAACATACAGTGGGAAGCTAATCCCGTTGTAACTCAGTCCCACCGACGTCACGCTATTCGTGGAGAATTGTCCGGGCTGCCCACCAAAGCTATAGAGCGCACCCAATGTGAACCCTGCTATTTTTGGACTGGCGTATTTGACCGAGTTGTTGATGCGTATGCTCCCTCCAACGTTGTCAACGTCACCGGCGTGAGCGAAGTAGACCGCCCAGTTCAAGCCGGCTGCGACGGGGGAAAGCATTTCGGCGACTTCCTCGTATTGACGCCCAAGCGTGAACGTCCCATACGGGCTTGAGATTCCGACATACGCCTGGCGACCGAACAGACGCCCATTGTTCGACAGGTTTCCGCTGGACACGTCAAAGCCGTTTTCCAACGTGAAGACTGCTTTGTAACCTCCACCCAGATCTTCGGCGCCGCGCAGCCCCCATCTGGACAGTGATCCACCTCCGCTCTGAAGCAACCAGCCTGAATGTCCGTTCTGATTGCTTGTGTAGGTCAGGCCTTCATCCAGCAGACCGTACAGTGTCACTGAACTTTGCGCGTACACCACCACAGGCGTGACACAAAAAAGCGCGGCGGCCAAGGACAATCTCTTCATCTCCAGTCTCCTTTGTCATTTTGAACGCACTACCAAACGGCACATCGAAGGTGCTGAAAGAAGGATATGTCTAAATTTTCCACTCGTATAGTTTAATTTGGATAGGAGTATCCCCAGGTATGCTTCGCCTGACGAATGAAGGGAACGGGTACCCGACTTCACGCAAGGACCTGGAAGGAGATTGAATCTGGCAGCCGATCAGATCGGGAATCGATGGCGACGTCGCGCAGTAGCGACTTTACGAGGACGCCAACTGGCAGAGGAGATGGGGATGTACGGACCGCACGAGATAACAGCATCTCAGTTCAGGACTTTTGCGGACCTTCCCTGAGACGAGATTTTTATCTTCAGGTCGATGCCCTTCTGGGCGATTCAGAGTTTGCGATGAATTGTGCGACTCGGTCGGAAAACGCTTTCGTCGACGCGCATCGCAGGAAAGCATGTTTTTCCTGTTCAAGATGGCGCTCAAGGTTATCTTCGGCCACCATCCCAACAAGCGATTTCATTTCTCTGACCGCTGCCACGGGTACATCGATGACTTTCCGCGCGAGCGCCAGCGTAGTGTCCTGCAAGGAAGCGGGTTCGGCAATGCTCTGGACGAGCCCTAACTGTCCAGCCTCGTCCGCACTCAATGAGTCGCGCGTCAACAGGATCTCCAATGCCCTCGCCGCTCCCAATCGACGCGCCAGATGAAACGACAGGCCACCGTCGCTGGATGTTCCCAGCTTGGCGTAGCCGACGACAAAGCGCGCAGTGCTCGACGCGACCACCAGGTCGCACGCCATTGCCAGCGAAAAGCCCGCACCTGCTGCCGCCCCTTGAACGCTAGCGATCACAGGTATCGGCAAGCGCCGCATCGCCACAATCGTGGTGTGCAGTGCGGTAATTAACGATTCGAGGTAGGAATCGGAACGCTGCAGTCCGTCGAAGATCTGGCGAAGCTCTCCGCCGGCTGAAAATATCCTGCCCGTGGCTTGAAGTATCACCGCGCGATACTTCGACGCCCCCTCAATCTCGCGGAGAGTGCCCAGCAGTTCATCGCAGAACGCCTTGTCGATCGAGTTCGCGCGTGCTTCGTTCACCAGCGTAACGAAGGCGATGTCGTCACTTGATGTCAGCGTGATTTTGCTTTCCATCTGTCCTTGATCCGTGAATTAAATCTGTAGTCGGATTCAGTTCTGTCGTCGGCCGGTCAGAATACCTGGACCAGTCAAGTTATCTTCATTATACTTTACGATGTGTCAATTTAAAAGGAAATTGAACGGCAAGGAGCGTCGGATCGACTGAGCATGCGGCATGTGCGATGCAATTTTTGTCTGACGATTAGGCACCTCTTTAGCCTCGTGATTTTTGCCGGACCAACGGCATGCCTTGCCTCGCTTGAAGTTGTTGGCGCATCAGGCCGGCGGTCGTTAAATAGTGTGTTACTGTGCCGGCCAAATCGACTGTGCTCAACGGGTTCAGCGCGGCCAGGCTTCGGCGGTGAGTGTGTGATACCGTTGCGAAGCCTGCCTTCGTTGACGGTCGCGGCCTGCCAAGCCTACCCGGCGCTGGTCTGTCTGAAGGCGGAAGGCACCGGAGCACAGAAGCAACGCAATAACGAATTTCCCAATCGAGAAACCAAATGGCGGACAGCGCAGGTTCCAAGAACGTTGGTAATAAAAGCAGACCAACCGAACTCAAACGTGCAGAGCAGCAGCGGGCGCAGGAAACCCGCGCCGCGATCCTGAACGCGGCACTTGCCGAATTCGCCACGAAAGGCTTTGAGGCTGCGAGTATTCGTAGCATCGCAGATCGCATCGGCCTGCAACATCCGCTTATCACCTACCACTACCGATCCAAAGACGTTCTCTGGCAGGCGGTGGCTGAGTTTGTGTTCGAACGCATTCGCCAGGAGTGGGACACCAATCTGACGGATACGCCCCCTGCCATGGCGGCGGACCGGGTAAAACTCGTGTATCGCTCGTTGTTCCGGTTCACGGTTGATTTTCCCCAGTTTCACCGCTTCATGCTGCAAGAGTTCCTCGTGTACAGCCCGCGTTTGCAGTGGCTCGCCGACACAGTGCTCAAGCCGTTGATCAACTGGCTAATTCCACAGATTCGCGCGGCGCAGGATGAAAACACCTTGCCCAAAGTCGAACCGATCCTCCTGCACTACCTCATGATCAGCCTGACATCGACGCTTTCCGGATTCGGCCCGGAAATGCTGGCAACCAGCAATGTCTCGGCGTCCGATCCAGCGGTTGTCGACGCGTATTGGCAGATGGTCGAGACACTCGTCTTCAGCAAGCCGCCGGAGACGCCTTGTGCGGAAAAGGCCGAACCACGTTCGGTCAAGTCAGGTAGCCGGCCCCGCGCATCCGCGCGCGTGAAGAGCAGTTAAAGTACCCCGCGCTACTGCCGGGTTACCCCTCTCGCCAGCAACGACTCGCGCATCCGCGAGTCGTTCGCGCCTTAAACTGATCCTCCTCTACTCCGCCAGGAACATATCTACTAAAGCGATGGGTTTCATCTGAAAATATAGGCTATCCAGATTGCAGGTCGGAGCCTATCGTGCGGGTTTCCGGCAGACGCATCGTCTGCCACTTCGGAGATCATTTTCATGAAACTGCTACACGTAGATTCCAGCATCCTCGGACAAGGCTCCGTCAGCCGCGATCTGTCAGCGGAAGTCGTCGCGACTTTCCGGACCCGCCATTCCGACCTTACCGTCACTCGTCTCGACCTGGCCGCCACGCCGATCGGCCATCTGACGGCAGCGCACCTCGCGGCCGCGCAAGGCGCTCCGGTCGACGAGGCATTGAAGTCCGACGTCGCCTTGGGACAGGTCGCGCTCGAGGAGTTCCTGGCCGCCGATATCGTGGTCATCGGCTCGCCGATGTACAACTTTGGCGTGCCCTCCCAACTGAAGGCCTGGATCGACCGCATCTCGGTCGCCGGGAAGACGTTCAGCTACGGTGAGCACGGCCCGATCGGACTGGCCGGCGGCAAGAAGTTGGTTATCGCCTCGTCGCGCGGTGGTGTTTACAGCGAAGGCTCGCCCGTCGCCTTCTTCGATCATCAGGAAACCTATCTGAAGGCCGCGTTCGGCTTCCTGGGCATCACGGATATCACCTTCATTCGCGCAGAAGGCGTGGCGATGGGTGAAGAGACACGCAGTGGGGCCATCGCCTCGGCGAAGAAAGCGACCGCCGCGCTCGCCGCGTGAGATAGCACCGCCATCAACGGGTTGCCGATCGGGTTGCCGAATCGTGCCGATTGATGGCGCGTCCGGCATCCGCTGGCACCCGCTTGCGCCCGCTTGCGCCCGATCGACCCAGGCAAAAGGAGCCCCTGCATGACCCATTCCATCCACGGCAACAAACGCTGGCTGGCGCTGATCGTTCTGTGCCTCGGCGTGCTCATGATCGTGCTCGATACGACGATCGTAAACGTTGCCTTGCCGTCGATCGCCGCGGACCTCGGCTTTAGCGAAACCTCGCTGGTGTGGGTGGTCAACGCGTACATGCTCACCTTCGGCGGCTGCCTGCTGCTGGGCGGACGGCTGGGCGATCTCTACGGCCATCGCAAGCTGTTCCTCGGCGGCATCACGCTGTTCACGCTGGCGTCGCTCGCGTGCGGCCTGGCGGATTCGCAAATTCTGCTGGTGTGCGCGCGTGCCGTGCAGGGTTTGGGCGGCGCAGTGGTCTCCGCAGTTTCGCTGTCGCTGATCATGAATCTGTTCACCGAAGCGGGCGAACGCGCCAAAGCGATGGGCATATACGGTTTCGTCTGCGCGGGCGGCGGCAGCATCGGCGTGTTGCTCGGCGGTCTGCTGACCAACCTGCTCAGCTGGCACTGGATCTTTCTGGTCAACTTGCCGATTGGCATCGCCGTCTACGCGCTGTGCGTCGCGCTCCTGCCATCGGCGCGCGGCCATGCTCATGGCGAGCGGCTCGACGTGGCCGGCGCGGTCACAGTCACCGCTTCGCTGATGCTGGCCGTGTACGCAGTCGTGAATGGCAACGAAGCGGGCTGGACCTCGGCGCAGACGCTCGGTCTTCTGTTCGCCGCGCTCGCGCTGCTGGCCGTGTTTCTCGTGATCGAAGCGCGCGTGCAGCATCCGTTGATGCCACTCGGTCTGTTCCGCTTGCGCAATGTCGCAACCGCCAATTTGGTCGGTGTGCTGTGGGCGGCGGCGATGTTCGCGTGGTTCTTCATCTCCGCGTTGTATCTGCAGCGCGTGCTCGGCTACCGGCCCTTGCAGGTCGGGCTCGCGTTTTTGCCGGCCAGTCTGATCATGGCGTTCTGTTCGCTGAGCCTGTCGGCGCGCGCCGTGATGCGCTTCGGTCTGCGCGTGCCGCTTGCCGCCGGGCTGCTCTGTGCAGCGTGTGGCCTCGCGTTGTTCGCTCGCGCACCGGTTAATGGCAGCTTTGTGCTCGACGTGCTGCCCGGCATGATCCTGTTCGGCTTCGGCGCCGGCATTGCATTCAATGCCCTGCTGCTGGCCGCCATGAGCGACGTCGACCCGAGCGATTCGGGCCTCGCGTCCGGCATCGTCAATACGTCGTTGATGATGGGGGGCGCACTCGGCCTCGCCGTGCTCGCGAGTCTCGCCGCCGCACGCAGTGACGCAATGCAGGCGTCCGAAAACGCGGTGGCGGCGCTCAATAGCGGCTATCACGTAGCGTTTCTGTTCGGTGCGATCCTCGCGGCGGCGGCCGGTGTGCTGGGCGGTTTGTTGTTGCGTCCTGGGCAGCCGGGTGGTGCCGGCGAACAGGACAAAAGAGGTCCGGTGGCCGCAAAAGAAGAAACCGCCGCGACCTCGTGACGACGGTGACAAAAGCGCATTCATAAGCAGCACGCTCACCCACGCCACCACGAACCGTCGGAACAGTTACGGATTGGGATCGCCGAGACTGGCCGCGCGCAATCGGTCGAAATCGAGAATGGTGATTTCCCCGGATTTCAGGCTCACTATGCGTTGACTTTCGAGGTTCCTGAGCAACTGATTCGTGGTCTGTCGCGACAGCGACACCATCGAAGCCAGGCTGTCTTGCGAGACCCTTATCCTGCTCTGCGAGGCATTGAGACCGCCATAACCTCCGGCGATCATCAGCAAACGGTTGGCCACGCGCTGTGCCGCGGGCAACAGGGTCATCGCTTCGGCATTCTCGAATGAAACCCGAAGTCTTTGCGCCATCAGCAACGCAAAATCTCGCCAATAACGGGGCGTGGCATCGAGCAGGTTCTGCAGCGCGGCCCCGGGCACGTGCAGCAACAACGTCCTGCTGACGGCCGTGGCGTCGTTCGGCCGCGGCAGCCCATCGAACATCGAGATCTCCCCCACCCATGCAGTCGGTCCGAGCACCGCGAGCAACGCCTCTTTCCCATCCATTCCGACTGTGCCGATAGCGAGCGCGCCGCCCAGCACGGCGTACAGGCCATAAGACTGTTCACCTCGCCGATACAGGAATTGGCCCTTTTCCAGCGTGAGCAGGCTGGCATGGCTGATCAGATAGTCCCGCAACTCGACAGGCAGGCCCCGGAACCATGGGGTCGTTTCGAGTTGTGACCGGTAGCGGTGCAGGCTGGATTCCATTGGCGCGTCGACCTGTCGGGTATCCGACAGATTTTAGGCGGGTTCGCGAACATCATGTGGATTCGCATCTGACGACGCAATGACTTTGATCCCTGCTGCACCTGCAGCGTCGCGGGCGCAAAATGAGCGATTTCGCAGGGCGCTATTCAGTGTTGTTCCGGGTTATTCCAGGTTGTCCCATTGCTTGAACCATCGAATAAGGAGTGTCGACGTGGCCTCATCTGCTGTCAGTCTGAAGAACGACGTTTCACCTGCCGAATGGGAAGCGCGAGTCAATCTCGCGGCCGCGTACCGTCTCACGGCGCTGTTTGGGTGGGACGATCTGGTGTTTACCCATATCTCGGCGCGCGTGCCGGGCCCCGAACACCATTTCCTGATCAACCCCTACGGGATGATGTTCGACGAAATCACCGCCTCTTCGCTGGTCAAGATCGGCCTCGACGGCCGCAAGGTTGCCGAATCGCCGTATGACGTCAATCCGGCCGGCTTTACGATCCATAGCGCCGTGCATGCGGCACGCGAAGACGCCCATTGCGTGATGCACACTCACTCGGTCAACGGCGTTGCCGTGTCGGCGCAGGAGGCGGGATTGCTGCCGCTCTCCCAGCAGTCACTGGGTGTGCTGGCATCGCTCGGCTACCACGACTACGAAGGCATCGCGCTCAATGAAGCCGAGAAGCCCCGTCTCGTTCAGGACCTCGGAAGCAACACTTATCTGATGCTGCGCAACCACGGCCTGCTGACGGTTGGCGCGGCGCCGGCGGACGCCTTCGTCGCCATGTACTTCTTTGAAGCAGCCTGCATGATTCAGGTGCGCGCCCAGTCAGGCGGCGGCAAGCTCACGCCAATCCCGCAGCCGATTCTCGCCGGCATCAAGGACCAGATCCGGATGGCGACGCGGGGCCTCACGCCCGGAGCGCTGGTGTGGCCTGGGCTGCTGCGTCGGCTCGATCGCCGCAACCCTGGATATGCCGACTAGTGCAGTCCGTTCGCGAGATGTCCGGCGCACGAAGGCCTATGCCGGGCAAACAGCGTAAGCATGTATCAAGCGTCATAGGCCGCGCTTGCCGATTCAACGCAACGCGGATGTAACCTGGTAGGTCACGTGAGAACCTGTATGGCAAAGATCTTTATCTACGGTGCCGGCTCAATTGGTTGCTATGTCGGCGGACGGCTTCTCGCCGGAGGAAGCGACGTCAGTTTCATTGGACGTGCACGCGTGGCCGACCTGTTGCGCAATCAAGGCATCACGCTGTCGCGGCACGACGATAGCCGCTGGCATGCCCCGTCGGAACGCATCGACGTATCGACGGACGCGGCCAGCGCCGCCGCAGCCGATCTCGTGCTCGTCACCGTCAAGTCTGCCGCGACGCCCACGGCCGCGGCCGAACTGGCGAACGTGCTACGCCCCGGCACGATCGTCGTGAGCTTCCAGAACGGCATTGGCAATGCGGACGTGCTGCGCGCCGCGCTGCCACAGCACACGGTGCTGGAAGGGATGGTGCCATTCAATGTCGTCGAACGCGGCCCGGGTGCGTTTCATCAAGGTTCAGCGGGAGAACTGGAGATCAGGCATGCGCCGGCCATGCAGCCATTCGTCGACGAGTTCAGGAGAGCGGGTCTGCCGCTGATCCAGCACGCCGATATGCTGCCGGTGCAGTGGGCGAAGCTGTTGCTCAACCTCAACAATGCCATCAACGCGCTAGCGAACCGGCCTTTGAAGGAAGAGCTCTCGCAACGCGCCTATCGGCTTTGCCTCGCGATGGCGCAGAAAGAAGCGCTCGCGCTGCTGAAGCGGGCCGGCATACGACCGGCCAGAGTGACGCCGCTTCCAGCCACGTGGATACCGCGTGTTCTCAGCGTGCCTGATGCGTTGTTCGAACGGCTGGGCCGCACGATGCTGACGATCGATCCGCTCGCGCGCTCGTCGATGTCCGACGACCTGGCGGCCGGGCGCGCCACGGAAATCGACTGGATCAATGGCGAGGTCGTGCGTCTCGCCCAACGCCTTGGGCAAACGGCACCAGTCAACGCACGGCTATGCGAACTCGTGCGCGAAGCCGAGCGAGCCGACGTGCGCCCTTCATGGTCAGGCGAAGCATTGCTGGCTGAGATGCGGGCCGCGGCGCATACCACCTTGCCATTGCCCGCAAAAATCTGAACGCCGGCGCACACGCATCAGGTCGCGGCCATGCCATCAATGGAGTAGATTGATGTCTTGGTCACGCCCCCCGGCGTCTGACTTGGGAGAGAACCATGGAAAGTCGTTACGCGGTTTCGCTGGCAGTCGCTGCAAGTCTTGCCGTGTCATTCGCATTTGCTCCGGAAGTCGTGGCACAGACAGGCACTCCCGGGACGAAGCAGATGCAGGACACGCAACGGAAAGCCGAACAAAAGGCTCATAGCGCAGGCAAGAAACCTCACCACAAAAACACGAACCAGAAAGCCGTGCCTCAAAAGGCTGGAAGCGCCGAGCCGACATCCGCGCCTTAGTTTCGCTAGTTGTCAGGCGGTGCGTGGGCTCAGCGGGTTATTAGATCGCGTCGAAATACTTTCGGTGCACGCCTGAAAAACACCGATGGCGCTCGTGCTGAAGAACGCACCGCTGCGGTATGGCAGCGATGGGGTGTAGTGGAGATACCGGCGAGCAGCTCGACCAGACGCTTGAGCTTGCTCATCGTCATGGGAACCTACCCCGCCTCGTCAAACGCAGTACTTCGTGAGAGCGTCTCCCACTCATCAAAATCCTCGAACATGGCAGCAAGCTGTTTGTGCGCAAGGTCAAGCGCGTACTTGCTCGCATGGTAGTAGCCGGCATCCGGCACGCCGATAATCGCTGCCTCGCTCACGCCGCGATGAACAGTAAGGGCATGTTCGACTTCGGTCGGCGAGATGTTCGACCCGCCGGACAACGGCGTGTATATCCGTAGCGCCATCATCTAATCTAACGGCACCGTAATAACAGCACGCCCTGCGGCGCGTTTCACCAGCTCCGCGTGGTTGGATGGCTGGCTCCACCATCTTGCCAGTCCGCGCGGATTGCGGTGACCCAGCACAAGCAGGTCCGCGTTGAGCAAGCCTGCGTACCTGGCCATGCTATCGACCACGTTACCTGCTGCAACATATCCGCGCGCCACCGTTCCGCTCGCTCTCAGATGGTCCAGCGCTTCCTTCAGGACCTGCTTCGCCGCGCCTTCCATTTGCAAACACGCCATGTCCGATAGGTACCCAACACTGCAGCCGACAGCCGAGCCAATATCCACAACAGAGAGGACATGAACTGTAGCGGTCAACGCATATCCCAAACGGGTCACGCGCAGTAAGGCCGATCTGGATTCAGGCGATCCGTCGTAGTAGACGAGCAGATTGTAGTGGTCAGGCATGGGGTCCTCGAATCGGGCGATGAAGGGCGTTGCGGCGGTTCTGCCTTTTCCACAACACCGTTGACCGATGAGATATTCCAGAACAACGCAGGTTTCTTGTCGCTTGAGACTGTTTTCCGTCGCGGAATAAAAACGCAAGCCCAGGCGTTCGGAGAAGGACGATTCAGAGCCAACGGGATCGGGCAATTCAATCCGTGGAATTCCTGTTCCCTGGTTGCACGCCCCTTCCATTGCGCGCGCCCGGATCGTTCGTTCGCGTGCATCGCAGGTGGAGAGAGACGATTGCGGCGGGCGCCACTCCGAACACAAGAGGAATCCGCGAAAATGAAACTGCGTCAGAAGACTTTTATTGCCTGGTCATTCGCCGCTTGCGCGGCAACACTCACCGCGTGCGGTGGCAGCAGCGACAATTCCACGCCGCCGGCCCCGGTCACTGGGCCTTTCAAGGCCACCGTGCTGGTTTCCGACGGCAGTGTGAGCGCACCGAACACGGACGCCAATCTCAAGAACGGCTGGGGCATCGCCTTCAACCCAACCGGCGTCATGTGGGTGTCCGACAACAATACGAAAAAGTCGACGCTCTATGACGGCAATGGCGTCGTGCAGTCGCTCGTCGTGACGATCCCGCCCGCGGCAAGCGGGCAAGCTGCCGGTCCGACGGGCATCGTGTTCAATGCCAGCACCGACTTTGAAATTAGCGAAAACGGCGTTACAAGCAACGCGGTCTTTCTCTGGGCCACCGACGCGGGCACGATCGCCGCCTGGTCGCCGAAGGTATTGCCGACGCAAGCGGTCAACGCGCACGACGACGGCTCTGGCGGCGCGGTCTACAAGGGCCTCGCCATCGGCACGAATGCCGGTCAGAACCTGCTCTACGCGGCGGACTTCCATAACGGCAAGGTCGATGTGTTCGACAAGTCGTTCAACAAGCTGCAACTCGACGGGCAATTCAAGGATCCCAGCCTGCCTGCCGGCTTGTCCCCTTTCGGAATACGTGTGGTCGGTACAACCGTATATGTGACGTTTGCGAAGCTCGGTCCCGATGGACACACGCAGGTGAACGGCCCGGGCAACGGCGCCGTCGACGCGTTCGACACGGCCGGGCATCTCACGAAGCGCATTGCCCAGGGCGGATCGCTGAATTCACCCTGGGGTCTTGCGGTGGCGCCGGCTAATTTCGGTGCACTGAGCAATGATCTGTTGGTCGGGAATTTTGGCGATGGCACCATCGACGCGTTCGATCCCAATTCCGGTTCGTTCATCGGCGCCATGACGCAATCGGACGGATCGACATTCAAACAGCCGGGTATCTGGGGCATCTCGTTCGGCAACAACGCTGCCAATCAGCCGCTCAATACCTTGTTCTTCGCTGCCGGCCCGACACCGACGACTGGTGTCTATGGTCGGATCGACGTCACCCAATAGCGAACTGGCGGAGGCGGCGGGCGCCCTGAACGCCGACCTCAGCCGCGATCTTCTCATTGAAGCCGTTTTATTCCGTGACGAGGTGACAAGATCCGCGGTTCACGGCGAATAGATTCCATTGGGCAGCCAAGCAGCGAAACGTACCCTGCTCTATACTCGTCAACTTTCTGGATCGGCGCGTTTCGCTTTCACGCTGCATCATGTCCCGCCCCCAGCCATCGTGGCTTGTTCTCCGATACGCCCTCATCGTGATCGTCATTGCGGCTGTCGCCGGAGCGTTCGCGTGGGCCGCGGACTGGATTCAATGGCCGGGCAGCGAGCCCGCCCTGACGCCCGCCCGGATGATCGACGCCTTCGAGGACGGCATGGGCAGGCATGCCGGCTTTCGCCGCAATCATGCCAAGGGAGTCTGCGTAAGCGGCTATTTCGACAGCAACGGAAGCGGCGCCGCACTTTCGCGCGCGCGTGTGTTCGAGCGCGGCCGCACCCCCGTGATCGGCCGCCTCTCCGCACCGGGCGGCAATCCCGCCCAGGACGACGCCAACGCGTCCGTGCGCAGCTTTGCACTGCTCTTCTCGCTGCGCAACGGAGAACAATGGCGCACCGCAATGAACTCCGTGCCGATCTTCCAGGTCGCCACGCCACAGGCGCTGTACGAGCAACTGGTGGCGCTGCGCCCGGATGCGCGGAGCGGCCTGCCTGATCCCGCGAAATTGAGCGCCTTTTTTTCGCAGCACCCCGAAACGACGGCCTTTCGCGCGTGGGTCGATACCCATCCGCCTTCCTCGGCTTTCTATAACGCAAGTTACTTCGGCATCGACGCGTTCCGTTTCGTCGATGCCAATGGCAACACGCGTTTCGTCCGCTGGAGTGTCGTTCCAGACACACCCTATGCGCCTTCGAACGAACGTACTAACCCGGCGCGCGATTCCGACTTTCTCGCGCGCGATCTCGACCTCCGTCTGCAGACCGGCCCCGTTTCCTGGCACCTGATGCTGACGCCGGCACGCCCGGGGGATCCGGTCGACGACGCGACGCGCGCATGGCCGCCCGAGCGCGAATTGCATCGGGTGGACGCCGGCACGATTGTGATCGAGCGCGCCGAGAGCCAGATCGACGGCGCCTGCCGGGACATCAATTTCGATCCGCTGATCCTCCCCTATGGCATCGCGCCCTCAGACGATCCGCTGCTCGCCGCACGCTCGGCCGGCTACGCGGTTTCGTTCGACCGGCGAACGCGCGAAGAGGTAGGGGCCGGTACGCGTCGCCGCTAGAAAGAACGGCATCGAGACCTTCGTCGATGCAGCAAGGACCACTTTCACGCATTGTTCAGTCTCAAGTTAAACTAGACTGTTCGAACTTCGTGGCGAAAAAACGGTGGCGAACGATAGTCCAAATATTGGTGCGAGGTTGACGTGCTCGCAGTGCTTTCGAACGCGTCTCGGGGAACATGGGAGATTTTCGTTCAATGAACGGTGCAGATTTACCAGGCATGCTTCCCGAAATGCTGCCGCGCTTGTGGGCGTTCGCGCTTCGCCTGTCGGGGGACCAGCATGATGCGGAGGATCTCGTGCAACGCGCCTGCCTGCGCGGGCTCGAACGCGCCCATCAGCTTCAGCCCGACACGGCTCCTTTGAGCTGGATGTTCTCGATCGTCCATTCGACCTGGATCAACGAACTGCGCGCCCGCAGCGTGCGTAAACGGTCCAGTTTCGATTGGGACGACGACTTCCTCGAAAATCTTCCCGACCCCGTCGACAGGGGTCCCGAAACGCAATTGATGCACGGCCAGATCATCGAGGCCGTCGAGCGCTTGCCGGAAGCGCAGCGCGTCGTGATGCTGCTCGTCGCCGTGGAAGGCCTGAGCTATCAGCAAGCCGCCGACGTGCTCGAGGTGCCCATCGGCACGGTCATGAGCCGCCTGTCGCGCGCCCGCCAGGCGGTCGGCGCACTGCTTGGCGGCGAGACGCCGAAAGTGCGGCCCGCGAAGATACAAAAGGATTCAATCGCATGATGGCTGACGACGCTCAACTGCTCGCTTACGTGGATGGCGGCCTGTCGCCCGAGGATCGCAGCGCGGTCGAAGCGCGACTGCGCGAGTCCGCCGAAGCAAGGGCAAAGGTTGCGCTGTTGCGCGCTTCACGGCTCGATTTCGAGGACGCCTTCGCGCAGCAGAAGCTCCCGCCGGTGCCCGATTCGCTGAAGCTCAAGGTCGACGAGATGGTCCGCGCGCATCGCGCCCCGGAATCGAACGACCCGGCCCTGCCTCCCGGCGAAAAAGCGCCCTCCGAACCCGTGCGCTCGCGTCTGCGCGCCATGCCGGTTTGGCTTGCCGCCGCTTGCGTAGCCGGCGCTTTCGCCTGCGGCCTGTTCGTGCGGCTCGGCCCGCTTGCAAGCGGCGGCGCGCAGATGACCGCCAACGCCGACGTGTCGCCGTGGGTGGCGGCGGCGGTCGGTTATCAGAAGCTGTACACGCGCGATACCGTCGCGTACACGCAGGAAGATCCGGAGGCCGCCGCAAAGGCCGTCAGGGATATTCGCAGCGACGACCGGCTCGCCCTGCGCGTTCCGGACCTGACAAGCGCCGGGCTGACGTTCAAGTCGGTGCAACGCCTGCGCTTCAATAACAAGCCGCTCGTACAGATCGTCTATCTGCCAAAAAATGGCCCGCCCATTGCGCTGTGCGTGATGAAAGACTCGAAACCGGACCAGCCGGTCGCGACGAAGACGGTCGATGCAATGGACGTCGCGACGTGGCGGCAAGCGGAGTTGAGCTATGCGCTGATCGGGAAATCGGGCGACCTCGATCTCGGCGCGCTCGGCAAGCGCATCTCCAATCTCGACATGGCTCCGCTTTTCAGCGATGCCTCGCCGATCGCGCCCGCCACCTCCGGATGACGGCATGCCCGAACGCGTCGCGCGAAAGCGACGCATCGGGCAGTGGCGAACACGCTCACGCAGGCTCGAACAGAATCTTGAGAGTCCGATGGAATAATGCCGGCCCACGGGTGTTGTGTCATTAGCCCCTATGGCGTCATGCAGGTTTGGGCGAGGCGTCCCATTCCGCGAAGAGCGAAGACAGGCCTTATGAATCCGGACGACATCGAACTGATGGCCTACGTGGACGGCACACTGCCCGCCCATGCACGCGAAGCCGTGGAGCGCGCGCTGAACGACTCAGCCGACGCCATGCTACGCGTCGAGAGGCTCAGGGCGTCGCGTCTGCCCTACGCGGAAGCGTTCGCGCAGCAGGCTCTGCCGCCGGTGCCCGAAAGCCTGAGGGCGCGGATTGCCGGGATGGCACGCGCGGCACAACAATCTGCGCAAGATCCCGCTCGGAACGAAGCGCCGGGCCGGCAAGACGCGGTCGCGCCGGCCGGGCGCGATGCGAGCGCCAACGATGCCGCCGTGCCGCATCTTGCCGGCGCCGAGGCGTCAGCGACGATCCGCTCGCGCTTGCGCATCGCGCCCGCGTGGCTCGCCGTCGCGTTCGTCGCGGGGGCGTTCACCTGTGGGTTCGTGCTGCGCCTCGGAAGCGGCACCGGGTCTGCGTCCACGGTCGGCGCATCGGTGGCGTCGGTGGCGTCAGTGGCGTCGGTGGGAACGGGGGTGTCGCCCTGGGTCATGGCCGCCGCCAGTTATCAACAACTCTATTCTCGCGACACGCTCGCAAATATCGAAGCCGACCCGGCGTTGGTGGCGAAAACCACCGCGCAGATTCGCGACGACGACGGCCTCGCCGTTCGCATTCCGGACTTGAGCGCCTACGGCCTCACGTTCAAGCGCGTGCAGCGCCTGCGTTTCAACGACAAGCCGCTCATTCAGATCGTCTATCTGCCCAAACAGGGCGCGCCCGTCGCCTTGTGCGTGATGAAGGAAGCCAAGCCCGACGCGGGTACGGCAACGCGGCAGGTTGCGTCGATGACCGTCGTCACCTGGCGTCAGTCCGAACTCGGCTACGCGCTGATCGGACCGCCCCGCGGTCTCGATCTGCATGCGCTGGGCAACAGCATTTCCACCCGCCGCACCGCGCCGCTCTTCGGGACCTAGCCTGCGCCCTTTTCGCTCGCTGTCCTCGATGCGCCGTTCTTTCAGCCACGGAGTAATTCGGGCGCTTCGCTGTTGTGTTGAAGAGACCGGCGTTGACCGGCATCGTCAACCTGCGAGCAAAGCACATGACTTATCGACTGCGGGCATGGACCCTGGGTATCGTTTTGCTGGCTGCGCTGACTAGTCATGGGACTCAAGGGGTACCATCCGCTGCCGCTTACTACTTGAAAAATGTATAGGTGGCGATGTACGGCGAGCTGCCTGCCGCATGTTCGACGGTGCAAGGTGCTGTCGGCTTGGCGCCGCCTGCGGTCATCGTGCGTTGCACGTAGCGCACCTCGCTCAACATTCCCTTCGCGCCCGTCGAGCGTGTTTCCAGCAGGAGCTGTGGCACGCCGTTCTGCGTTTCGCTTGGCATCTGCGCGAGGACATGACCGACGATCCGGCTGCCGTCGCGGGCTTCCCAGGAGGGGCCTGCCGAATGCTCGATCACGGCGATCCCGGCCGTATCGAACAACGTGGCGCGCGGACTGCGGAACACCCAGCCGAGCGTGTGGTTTGCATCGTATTCGCAGGAATAAATCTGGACGCCGGATGCGGCCGCGCTCAAGAGCGCTCGTGCATCGGGCGGGTCGATCGGCGCAGCGCCGGCCGGCGTGCCGATTACTGCCAACAGCCATACGGCGCTGATTGAATGGCGTATTCTGCGTGGCAAGCGAACCATGGCGATGCTCCTTTTGACCCGATACGATGAAAGCGTGAAACTGCCCCGCGACTTGTCAGACACGGTCAAGATTGGCTGAGGCGAACGCCCAGTTCAGGTGACGCGAAACCGTCGCGACCAGATAGTCCGGTCGACGATTCTGATAGTCCAGGTAGTACGCGTGCTCCCATACATCGACGGTTAGCAGCGGCACGAGTCCGCGCGTAAACGGCGTTTCCGCGTTGCTCGTCTTGACGACCGCGAGTTCTCCGCGATCGAGCACGAGCCATCCCCAGCCACTGCCGAACTGCGATGCCGAAGTCGCGACGAGCGCCTTCGCGAGTGCATCGACGGAACCGAACTTACGGGCGATCGCCGCCTGAAGCTTCTCGCTCGGCGCGCCCGGCGCTGGACTCAACGAATTCCAGTAGAAGTTGTGGTTCCATGCTTGCGCGGCGTTGTTGAAGACGTCTGCGAGCGCGGGCTGGTCATGCGACTGCATGATGATCTGCTCGAGCGATGCCTGTTCGAGCGGCGTGCCGGCAAGGAGCTTGTGCAGATTGTCGAAATAGGCCCGGTGGTGCTTGCCATGATGTATGCCGATGGTGCGCGCCGAAATGGTCGGTTCGAGTGCGTTTTCTGCCCACGGCAGCGGCGGCAGTGTTTGCGGCGACGAGCCGAGAAATGCCGGAACGACGCTCGTTGCCATGCTTGCGGCGGGCTCGGCGCCGCTGGCGGCCGCGCCGTAGGCAAGCTTCGAAAACAGCACGCTGAATGAGGCCATGGACCCCGCTGCCATCAGACGCCGCCGGGAAATGAGGGTATTGAGCATGTCCGAACCTGTTGTTGTGTGGGCGACCGGTTCACCCGGGCTGCTCATACAACAGCTCGTCATTGCGATCTATTCCACGTCGCTTCGAAATCTCCCCGCGCGCGGAAAGCCTCGCGTTCTGCTCCTCGCGCCCCTCCTCGTCTATCACCAATGCCATATAGCCGAGCCCGCGCCCGACACACATACTGCAATCAACCTAAGCGTCTCTGCAACCCCGCCCGATCGCACTCACTCCGTTCCACGGAGCGACCCGCTTTCTCCCTGGACACGGCGCACATCGGCGCTTCGGTTCGGCGCAGCGGGTGCATGCGCCGCCATTTCGAAAGGAGAGTCAAAATGAAGACAGCACTTTTACTGGTCAGCGGCGTGCTCTGCGCGTGCTCATGGCAGGCAAACGCGCAGGAAACCACTGCGCAACAGCCGCCGACGGCAACCGAAATCCTGAACAGTTCGCAAGGGTCAGACATGTCCACCAACTCGATGTCGGGCGGCGCCGCGATTCAACAAGGCAAAACCCGTGCCGATGTCTATCAGGACCTCGTGCGCTCGCAGCACAACGGAGAAGCGGCAAGGCTCCAGCAGCTTTTCAAGGGAGGTCAATGATCTTTCTGTCCGCTCCGGAGCGCGGCAGCGGACGCACGTGACGCACAACGAGGGCCGGGGAACAAGGCCCGGTCCTCGATGCGTTATGGCCTCGCTACAGCTTGATACCTCTTTTCTTCCAGCGCGGCGAAGGCAACCTGCCGGAGCCTGCCCGAATCTCAAGCAGACGCGGCACATAGGCATGTTGACCGAGCGGCACCGGTGGTGGATTCAACGTGCCGAAGCATGGGCCTAGCAGGTGAGGGACCGCCGCGACCTGATCTGGATCGAGGGAATTCGCCTCGGTTTCAATCCACACGCGAGCGGAAGGCTGAGGCGTGAACGTATTGGGCTGCAATCCATTCGCGTACTCGATGATTTTTTGCCGCGCCAGCAAGCGGGCCACCTGCGGCGCCGCGGCGCTGGTTCCGCTCAACGCAACGAGGCAGCCGCTGCGCGTACTCGCGCTCAGCACGCCTGCGCATGCGACGGAGTCTTCGCTGACCGCCGCCGCATCCGGACCCGATCGCTGCGTCGCCAGAAGAGAAGGTCCGGTCGATGAGTAGGTCGCAGCGCGTCCGTCAGTCCTGCGATAGGCACCGACCACGACGGTGTGCTCGCCGGTCGCAATGGAACTCAACGTGCCACTACGCTTGATCCACGTCGACGGATTGCCTTCGTCGAAGTCCCGCACGTGGGCCCCAAAAACAAACCGCTTGTACGCCAGATCCTCGAAGCGCGACTGGCGCCCTCGCAGTGGATAGCCGTAGGCCGTTTCATTACGCTGTACCCACGCATGAATCTTCAGATTGTCACTCGACCCGTTCGTCAGCGTCACGGTCCAGTTGCCCGCCGGCGCCGGATCGCGCTGCGGATGATTCATCGTTGTAGGGGCGAGTGCGATCAGGATCATCTTGCAGTCCCCCGTGGCGACGCGATCCAGATAGACGGCCGTACACAGCACATTGCGCCCCGGTTGCCACGTGTAGAGATTCTCGACGGGAAACGCGGGGCTCGTGCCTCCTCCCGGAGGTGTGATCTGAACAGTCAGATTGGATGCGTCGACATTCTTCGGCAACCATATCTCAAGAAAACCGGGCGTGGCGCAATCGGGCAGGACGCGCCACGTAAGCGGGCTCGACGTTCCTTTCTCAAGCTCGAGTTCCGCATGACAGCGCAGCATGTTGCTGTTTCCCGCGGGTACGACGATCGATAGATCGCGATGCAGGCCGATCAGTTCATCCATCGCGCTTTCTATGATCGAACTGCCGTCGTGCGGACCCGCCATATAGCCGTAGCTCAGGTTGAGCACAACCGAGTACCCCGCGCCGTCGGCAAGATCGTCGGCGCGACGCAGGAGGTAGCGGATCGCGTCGAGTGCGTGAACGGCGAACCAGAGCCCGGACGTGTCGCGAATCGTTCGCCCTGCCGTCTTGAACTGGACGCACAGGATACGCGGCGGTTGAACCGTTCCCGTCCGCTCCCCTTCCAGGGTCAACGCGGCGGCCTCGATCTTGTTGTGCCTCACGCCGCACGCGAGATCCATGACCTCCGTGCCGTGCGCCCAGCGTTTGCGCGCACCGACGTAGCCGTTGAGCCGATACACGGCGTCTTCGTCCACGAGCCCTTTGCTCACGCACTGCTTAAGCAAGCCGTTTATCTCGGCGCGGGTTAGCTCACGCCCGTAGTGCACGCCAAGCGGCGCCGCCGCCGCGTCATCCTGATTCCAGAAGTATTCGATGCGGGTCGACGGAATATCGGCGACGGAACGAAAGCGTTCGTGAGCGAACGCCAGTCCGTCGTCCATGACACCCATGAACACGGCGTGCGGCGCGTCAGTGGCCACTGCGCCCGGTTGAACGACGGGACCGAAGATGGGCGGCGTTCCCGGCATGGACGCTTCGGAACCAGGAGCCACAGACTGCACCGCGTCGCCAGGAGCGATCGGCATCCCGAGTTCAAAGCGCTTCACGACACCCTTCATTGCGCCATCGATTTCGGTGAAGAACTGCTTTGTCACGATCGCAGTCAGGAAGCGCGACGCTTCCAGATCATGCGGCGGAAAGCGATAGACAGTCGATACTTGAATCCAAGACTTCCACGCGGCATTCGCGTTTTCCAGACTCTCCGCGAACGTCTGCGCGGTAAGGGGCGGAGCGCCCGCCACTGGCCAGTGCGCTTCCAGTTCAAGGATGACGCGCACCCAACCGGTGGGTTGCCCACCGACGTGAGCAAACGCCGTTGTGTCCGCCCACGCCAGATAGGGGTCGGCGCGGGTGCTGTTAGCGGCGCGTCCGATCCAGTTGAGACCGCTCCACGCGCCGCCGCCCGCCAAAGATTGCCAACTCATATGCCACCTCGTATGCCACCCTTTCTGCACGCATCGACACGCTTACGGCTAACGCGTGTTCTGGAGACTCTTACCCGTCCACTCGCTCGCCGCTTGGTTCCATAGCCACCACAGAATGTCGGATCCATCCACGGCCGTTTGCGCAGCGTCCCAGTCGATGAACGAGAAGTAGGCCCGCACCTGGGGCGCGGTCATGGCCGGATTGTTCAAGATATAGGTAGCAACATCGGCGTCGCTCAGCGGCTCGTGATAATCGAAATCCGGGTTGCCGTGCGGACCGTTGGCGTTGATACCGTTGCCCTTGAAATAGCGCGGAGTAATCATGCCGTTGCCGCCAAGCTTCGGCTTACACCGCGCGACAAAGTATTCCCCGAGTGAAGTACCAAGCACGTGCCCCGCAATGCTGTCGATCGGAAAATGCACACCCGCCACCGTTCGATTCACCGCGACACGGTACGCCTGCCTCATCGCCTGCTGATGGAATACGGAGTTGGGCTGCGCATTGAACAATGCGCACAGCACTACCGCGATAATGAACGCCTGAGTCGAATGGCCGCTCGGTAGCGAGCCATGCCCCGGCGTCTGGATCATCGGCTGGACCTGGGTCGAGTACTCGATGGCCCTTTGCGCCGCTATCGCATGCTTGAAGCGAATTTCCGCGAAGATTGCGAACCGCACAGCGGCATCGAGCAGTTCGAGCGTCTTCGGCGTGCGGCTCGGGTGCAGATAGATGAGGGTGCTCCAGAATGCCACTTGTGGGCCCATCTGACACAGTATCTCAGCGGCGCGGTCCTCGCGCAGGTCCGAATAGAAGTCCAGCCAGTCGAGTTGTTTCGTGAAAACGGCCACGTCCGGGCGGCTCAAAGAGACGACTTTCACGTCCGCGCCGCCTGACGCGGCCCGATGAGACAGCATGGCGGTGTAAGGGTCGGGAAACGAAAACTTCAGACTGGTCAGCAGTTCGAAATCGAACACCGTCGCGCGCACCCAAGGTTCCCATCGCCACAGTTGAGCGGGATCGTCGAGCGCAGGCGGCTGCGGTGTGGTGAGATCCTGCAGTTTCTGATTATCTTTGTTGAGCGTCACCAGCTCCGGAGTCCGCCAACTGCCCACTATCCCGTCGCGGTGTCCCATCAGCGCTTCCGCGAGAAGCCGCGGGTCGCCCGAACTGCCGCCGCCCGCATCATAGACGCCACCCGCGCCGCCACCGCCGGGCGGAACGCCAGCGCCGCCAGCCCCACCAGCTCCACCTGCACCGCCTGCCCCACCCGCACCACCCGCACCACCAAGTCCGCTCACGATATGTCTCCTCTCTCAGGGATCCAGCACCGCATTCATCGCTTCTTCTATCTAGCCAGGCAATCCCGCCTGACGGAGTGCCTCCGACCAGATCTTGCCGGTCTTGTATGCGCCGCTAGGCGAGCGTTCAAGATAACGTCGCACCGTCAGCGCCGGCTCGATGGCCAGCACTTCGCCGACCGTCAAACGCGCCGCCTCGACGTTGCCGAGCAGCGACTGCGCAATCGCCAGCGCGCGTAACGTGGACGTGTTGGTACGGTTCACCCGCAGGGACCGTTGCGCCAGTTCCACCGCGCGTTCGTATCGGCCCGCGGATAGCGCGGCCGTTGCGCCTAGCGACTCGTAGAAATAGCGCAAGGGATCGAGCGGCGAAAGCCTGAGGGCGTGCTCAGTTGCGTCGACAGCCTCCTCGCCCTCGCCTTCGAATGCGTGCAGCGTGCCTTTGAGCAGCCATGCAAGCGAATCGTTGGGATTGACCGAGAGCGCGAGCGCGTAGCGCTGCTGCGCGACGTCGAGCTGCTTGAGCAGATTGGTGTGCACGAATCCGTCGATGGTCAACGCGAGCGAACACTCAGGATCGGCGTCGAGCGCGCGCCGCGTGCATTCGAGCGCCACATTTGCTTCGCCGCTGCGGTCATCGGTCCAGCCGCGATTGAAGCGCAAGACATGCCACTTGGCGAGCCACGCATGCGGCAATGCCTGTCTGCCCGCGCGTTCGATCACCACGTCCAGCATGTCCCGCGCACGGTTGAAGTCGTCCGCCACGCCGCGGTGCATCAGCACGATGGCGCTCATCAGCAGTGTCGAGATTTCGAGCGTGGGCAACGCCTGCGATCGTGCCCGATGCAGTTCGCGATTGATGATCGCATTGCTGACCCCGCCGACCACCCGGCCGATCAGCTCGTCTTCGCCGAGCATGATCTCGGAAGTGCGGCCTCTGATGCTCTCAGTCCACAAAATGTGACGCGATTTGGCCTCGGCGAGCTCGGCGACGAGCACGAACTGATCGCCCGACATGCGATATGCGCCCGACAGTACGTAACGCGCGCCGAGAAATCTGCTGATTTCGTCGAGTGACGCGCCGCGCTCGCGAAACGCGGTCGTGGACAAACGCGAGATCACCAGAAGCTCGGCCGTGCGAGACAAGGAGGAAATGATCTCGTCGGCGAGCACTTCGCCGAGCATCTGCTGTTCGACGTCGCCGCCGCGCAAGACGAACGGAATCACCGCAATGGTGGGCCGCAGCTCCGGCAAAAAAGCGGCACCACGCTCGATCAGCGGACGTGGACCGGGCGGACCGATCCGATAGGCGTGCACCGGATGCTCGAAATGCTTCAGATGGCATTCGCCGAGGTCGTCGATTTCCGCGTCCAGTTCGGAAGTAAGCTGATCCCGTACCTGCGCGGACACCACGATCTCTCCCGGCCCCGCCAGCGTGTAGAGGCGCGCAGCCAGGTTGACGCCGCGACCGTACACGTCACGCTCGTCTTCGTACAACTCCGTGATGTGCAAGCCCATCCGCAAGAGCATGTGCTTGCTCGCCGGCTCGCCTGCGTTGACCTCGCGCGACGCGCGCTGGATCGCGAAGGTCGCGGAGAGTCCATCCTGCAGGCGCACGAACGTGACCATGAGTCCGTCGCCCTCAGTTCTGATCAGGCGGCCGCCATGCGCAGGCACAAACTCATTCTCGATCTGCGCCTTGAACGCGCGCCAGCGCCGCGCTGCTTCGACCTCGTTATCCTGCATCAGCCTGCAGGACTCAACGAGATCCATAAACAGTACGGCGCGAACGACACAAACCAGTCCATCCGGCGAACGGGGGAAATCTGCCATCACTTTTATTCAAGCCATTTTTTGCGTGCACGGGTCTTATACGCAACGGACTTAACTGTCCCTGCGCATTCTTTCAAATGTCACGTCGGAAGAGCTGCGCCCACGCAAGCGCAACCTTTCAGCGTTGAGCCGAAATGCTCGAAATGGTGAATCTCGCCGCCTGACGGAGCGACGCGAACGCGCGGCCGATGTCTTCAGGAGACTGGCGATTTGTATGTGTTATAGATCAAAAAAACATTGGAAAAACGGCTTTTTTCACCCGCCATCCGCTTTATGTCAGTCGATATCGGACAAAGCCAAAGCACACTGAAATACCGTGTCTGCAATAAACGTTCGACAGTCGCAATTAATGCCTCGTGCGCAGCTTATCTGCCTCCAATCGGCGGGTAATCAAGTGGATCAGATAGGTGGCGAATTCCGGGTCCTGGTAATAAAGTCGCATCGCGTCGGTCGACGAGACCACCAGCAACTCGCATTCGCTCTTGCAACGCGCCGTGCACGTGCGCCGATGGTCCGGAGAGAAGAGCCCGATTTCGCCCAGTATCGTGCCCTGCCCCACCTCGATGCCGATCTCCTCGAGCATGACCGTTCCGTGCACCACGTAGTAAAGCGCATCGCTTCGGTCATCTTTGTGAAAGAGGACGTGGCCGGATTGAAAACGGGTGGGCGTCGTATAAGTCAGCAGCCGACTGATCGAAAGCTGGCCGTCCAGCGCCTGGTGAAGTTGCACATCGCCGACCTTCTGCAACCGCGCCGCGGCAACGCTCGCCTGCCCCCGACTTCCGACCTTGAGTGCTTTGTACACCGTATATAAGTGCACTTTTACGGTGCCTTCCGTAATGTTCAACTGTCGCGCGATTGACTTGTTCGAATCGCCGCGCGCCGCGAGCGCCAGCACCTGCAGTTGGCGAGGCGTCAGAAAGTGGGGATTGGGATCGGCCGCGACGGCGGACCTTTGCAGCGCGTCGGTGGAAGCGGTAGCGGCGGTGGCCGCCGACCAGCGAATGGCCGACGGCAGATACCGCCCGCCGGCAACGAGGAGGCGCAGTGCATCGACCAGTGCATTGCTCGACTCCGATTTACCCAGGTGACCTGCAACGCCTGCCGAGATGAATTGCTCGACGGCCTGAGGATCGACCGAGGTCAGCAGCGCAAGCACGGGCACGTTCGGTGCACCGCGATGAGAAGCGCTTGCGGTAGTGAGCGCCTCCGGCAGGTAGTCACCGTCGAGCACGAGTACGTCGACCGTTTGCCCGCTATCGATAGGGCTCAACGTGTAGTCGGCGCATTTCACTTCGGCGCCGTCGGCCACCTCGCCAAGCAGACGTGCGACGCCATCGCGAAACAAACCTGCGGGCGCAATGAAAAGGATCAGCATGAGCCGTGCGCGCCAGACGTGGCGCCTCGGACTGATCGACCTCTCTTCACGACAGCGAGGCAAGCATGATCGACAATCTTTTGATGTGAGCCCTGAACGCGTCGCTCGCTTCCCGATCGGTTGTCGGATTCAGGTGCGAAGTCCCCGCGAGTTCGACCTGCTCATGAAAATCGTTGGCGACCGCGCGTCTGATGTCCGGTGGTAACGACCGTACGATGGAGACCAGTAAAGCCTCTTCGGCGTGAATCATGCCCAGAATCGAATGAGTGTCCATGGAAGAATCCCCGTTGAAGGCGTCGTAAGTACACTCTAGTACACGCCGGTCAATCGTTTCAGGCTACCTGGGAGGTTTCCTACTGATGGCCTCGGACAGTAAGCGAGTATCACCGCCCGGCATCGTTACGGGGCGCGTAAGGCACCCTTTCCTCCTCGTACAACCGATAGATGAGTTCAAGCAGTTCCCGAAGGTCCCGCGACTCGTCGAGCATTCGCGTGCTCATGATGATTGGGGAAACCAGAGTGGGGTCGTCCAGTTCCTTGTAACTCACGTCGTCTCGCTTCAGGCCATACACGCTACTCGGAACGACAGCAATTCCTTCCCCCGCTGCGACGAGGCCTAGCGCAATCTGCAACTCCCGTACTTCATATATCCGGCGAGGCTTGAGACCACGGTCTGCGAATGCCGACAGCACCTGGTCTGCATAACTGGGCCGCGGCGCCTTGGGGAAAATAATCAGCGTCTCGTTGATCAGGTCGCTGAGCGCGAGGACGGGCTTGCCCAATGAGAGTGCATGGCCCTCCGGGAATGCAACAATCATCTTCTCCTCGCGAAGAATCACCCGGCGGATGTTTGCGTCCTCATGGCGGATACGGCCGAACCCGACATCGATCTGGCCGTCTTTCAGCGCGCGAATCTGGTCCATCGTCGACATCTCATGGAGGCTGAGTTCGACGGTCGTGTTCTCGTCGCGAAAGCGCCGGATGATTTTTGGCAGCATGCCGTACAACGTTGAACCCACGAAACCGACAGAGAGGCTGCGCTCGATGTTGCCCACACGCCGCGTCATTGATTCGAGTTCGGACGTCTGAGCCAGCAACTGGACAGCATGAGCATAGAAAAACTTGCCCGTCTCCGTTAGCTTCAACGGGCGCGAGTCGCGCTGGAATAACTGCACCTCGAGAATCTCTTCAAGTTGCTGTATCTGACGGCTCAAAGGCGGTTGGGCCATGTTCAGCCGCTGCGCCGCGCGCGTGAAATTACGTTCCTCGGCTACGGCGACGAAATAGCGAAGATGGCGCAGCTCCATTTCAATACCTTGTAGATATAGACCAATACTAAATCAGTGTTGGACGAGGCCTTCCGGCGTCCACTATTCTGCATTCACACTCTGTTTCAGCACCCATTATACCTTTCAAGCATATCCAAGAGGGCGCTAAACCAAGGGTTTACCCCCAAATAAAATAGAGATTCAGGAGCAGACATGAGCGTCAAAGTGTTTGATACGAAGGAAGCGCAGGACCTGTTAAAGGCTGCTGCCAACGTCGGTAGCCAGGACGGCAGTGCTCGCGCCAGGCAGATTGTCCATCGCCTGCTGGGCGATTTGTTCAAGGCCATCGACGACCTTGACATGACGCCCGACGAAATCTGGGCCGGCGTTCACTATTTCAACAAGCTCGGCCAGGACGGCGAAGCGGCGTTGCTTGCCGCTGGTCTCGGTCTGGAGAAGTATCTCGACATTCGCATGGATGCAGAGGACAAGGCTGCTGAAATCACCGGCGGCACGCCGCGCACTATCGAAGGTCCGCTGTATGTCGCCGGTGCGCCGGTGCGCGATGGCGTGTCCAGGATTGACGTCAATCCCGATCCGGATGCAGGCCCACTCGTCATCCGCGGCACCGTGACCGGCCCGGACGGCAAACCCGTTGCAGGTGCGGTGGTCGAATGCTGGCACGCTAATTCAAAGGGCTTCTATTCGCACTTCGACCCGACCGGCGCGCAAAGCGAGTTCAACCTGCGCGGTGCGGTCAGCAGCGGCTCCGACGGCAAGTACGAATTCCATACGCTCATGCCGGTGGGCTACGGTTGCCCGCCGCAGGGCGCGACCCAACAACTGTTGAACGTGCTCGCCCGCCATGGCAACCGCCCGGCGCACGTGCACTTCTTCGTCACCAGCGACAAGTACCGCAAGCTGACGACGCAAATCAATATTGAAGGCGACCCGCTGATCTGGGATGACTTCGCCTACGCGACCCGCGAGGATCTGATTCCGCATGTCGTCGAAAAGACCGGCGGCACTGCGTTGGGTATGAAGGCTGACGCGTACAA
This sequence comes from Paraburkholderia sp. WS6, assembly GCF_030464835.1. Lineage (NCBI taxonomy): Bacteria > Pseudomonadati > Pseudomonadota > Betaproteobacteria > Burkholderiales > Burkholderiaceae > Paraburkholderia > Paraburkholderia sp. WS6. The sequence goes on along the minus strand of NZ_JALQCK010000007.1, from coordinate 128,627 downwards.
GGAAATCGAGTTCAACATCGAGTTGACTCCACTGGTTCAGGGCAAGGATAACCAGGTCGTCCATCGTCTGCGTGCGTCTGCTACCGCCTGACCGCTGAACGCGGCAGCTACGTCGCACCACTGCTGCCGCTCAATCCTTCGCAAGAATCTTTCGACACCGATGCGCGTGCTCCATCACCTGGCGCACGCGTAGGGAGAGCACTCATGTCTGCAATTATCGACAAAGCCTCGCAACTGGATGAACTGCTGCATACCGCCGTTCAGGACGACAAGCAGAACGGTGTATTCCGTTGCCGCCGCGACATCTTCACCAACGCCGATCTGTTTGAACTCGAGATGAAACACATCTTCGAGAGCAACTGGGTGTACCTGGCTCACGAAAGCCAGATTCCCGACAACAACGACTACTACACCACCTGGATTGGCCGCCAGCCCATCGTAATCACTCGCGACAAAAGCGGAGAACTGCACGCGGTCATTAACGCCTGCGCGCACAAAGGCGCCATGCTTTGCCGGAAGAAGCACGGCAACAAAGGCACCTTCACCTGTCCGTTCCACGGCTGGAGTTTCGCCAACACGGGCAAGCTCCTGAAAGTGAAGGACGTGAAGACCACCGAATACCCGGTGCAATTCAACACCAACGGCTCGCACGACCTGAAGAAAGTCGCGCGCTTCCAGAGCTATCGCGGCTTCCTGTTCGGCAGCCTCAACGCGAACGCGATGCCGCTGGAGGACTACCTCGGCGAGACCAAGGTCATCATAGACCAGATCGTCGACCAGGCCGCGAACGGGTTGGAAGTGTTGCGAGGCAACTCCTCGTACATCTACGACGGCAACTGGAAGATGCAGATGGAGAACGGCTGCGACGGCTACCACGTCAGCACCGTGCACTGGAACTATGCCGCGACGATGGACCGCCGCAAGGTCGATGGCACGAAGGCTGTGGATGCGAACAGCTGGAGCAAGTCGGTAGCCGGCGTGTACGGCTTCGACCACGGCCACATTCTGTTGTGGACCAAGACGATGAACCCTGAAGTGCGACCGGTTTATCAATACCGCGAGGAAATCAAGGCACGCGTCGGCGAAGTGAAGGCGGATTTTATCGTCAACCAGACTCGAAACCTGTGCCTGTATCCAAACGTGTTCCTGATGGACCAGTTCAGCACCCAGATTCGCGTGGTACGTCCGCTGAGCGTAGACAAGACCGAAGTCACGATCTTCTGCTTTGCCCCCAAGGGTGAGAGCGCAGCCGACCGCGCTACGCGCATTCGCCAATACGAGGATTTCTTCAACGTCACGGGAATGGGCACCGCAGATGACCTTGAAGAGTTCCGCGCGTGCCAGGCTGGCTATGCCGGCACCACGGCGATGTGGAACGACCTTTCGCGCGGCGCGCCGTTGTGGGTCGAAGGTCCCGACGCGAACGCGAAAAGCATGGGCATGAAGCCGCTCATCTCAGGCGAGCGCAGCGAAGACGAAGGCCTGTTTGTGTGCCAGCACGAATACTGGGTTCAGGTGATGCGCGACGCACTGAAAAAAGAACAAGAGGAGACCGTGGCATGAGCTTCGACTACCCAAAAATCTGCGCCACGCTGTACCGCGAAGCGCGCCTGCTCGACGACCGCCAGTGGGACGATTGGCTCGCCTGTTATGCCGAGGACGTCACCTACTGGATGCCGGCGTGGGACGACGACGACCAGCTCACCGATGACCACGAGAGTCAGATCTCGCTGATGTATTACCCGGACCGTGGCGGCCTGGAAGACCGGGTGTTCCGCATCAAGACCGAACGCAGTAGTGCGTCGATGCCCGAACCGAGAACCAGTCACAACGTCACCAATGTAGAAGTGCTGGCCGAACGCGGCAACGAAGTGGACGTGCGCTACAACTTCGACACGCTCAGCCACCGCTACAGAATCAACGACCATTTCTTCGGCACGATGTTCGTTACGTTGCGAAAGGTCGACGATGCCCTGTTGATTGCCAGCAAGAAAATTGTGCTGAAGAACGATTACATCCGCCAGGTACTCGACATTTACCACGTTTGATGTCGCGCCCCGGGAGGAAACTGGAAGTAGAGGAGACAACATGTCCAGCTACAACATTGCACTGAACTTCGAGGACGGCGTGACCCGCTTCGTCGCATGCAAGCCGGGCGAGAAGGTGCTTGATGCCGCCTTTCGCGCGAAAATCAACCTGCCAATGGATTGCTCCGATGGCGTGTGCGGTACCTGCAAGTGCCGCGCCGAGAGCGGCAACTATGATCTTGGCGACGATTACATCGAAGACGCGCTGAGCGACGACGAGAAAGACAGTGGCCTTGTACTCACCTGCCAGATGGTGCCGCAAAGCGATTGTGTGATTGCCGTGCCGGCCTCTTCCACTGCGTGCAAGACTGAACAGAGCCGGTTCGCCGCGACGGTATCGAAGGTGGAGCCGCACAACGATGCGGCCGTCGTGCTCGAACTGGACGTGGATGCGACCGCGCCGGCATTCCTGCCGGGTCAGTACGTCAACATCGATGTTCCCGGCAGCGGCCAGCATCGTTCGTATTCTTTCTCATCGGCGCCGGGGCAATCGAAAGTCAGTTTTCTGATCAAGCGGATTCCCGGTGGCGTGATGAGCACCTGGCTCGATTCCGCGCAGCCTGGCAACAAGCTGGAGCTGACCGGGCCGCTCGGTAGTTTCTATCTGCGCGCAGCAGAACGGCCGTTGCTGTTCCTCGCTGGCGGCACGGGCCTGGCGCCGTTCCTGTCGATGCTGGAAGTACTGGTGCGTGCCGATTCGCAGCAGAAGGTCCACCTGATTTATGGCGTGACCCGGGACCTCGATCTGGTGCAGGTCGATGCAATCGAAGCGTACCTGGCGAAGTTGCCGAATTTCACCTACGCCACCGTCGTGGCCGACACGGATTCGACTCATCCCCGCAAAGGTTGGGTGACGCAGCACATGCCGGCCGAGGTCCTGAATGACGGCGATGTCGACGTTTATTTGTGCGGGCCGCCACCCATGGTCGATGCAGTGCGTAAGCATTTCGACGACAACGGCGTGAAGCCCAACAGCTTCCACTACGAGAAGTTCACTCCTAACGCAGCACCGAGGACCGCATGAGCACGCAACGATTTGCCGGCAAGGTCATGGTCGTCACTGGCGCGGCACAGGGTATTGGTCGCGCCGTAGCGCTTCGTGCGGCCGCAGAAGGCGGCACGGTGCTGTTCGTCGACCGCGCCGAGTTCGTCTCTGAAGTGGCTGCAGAAGTAAGTGGCGCGGAGACGGCAGGCTTTGTTGCCGACCTCGAGACGTACGAAGGTGCGGCATCGGCGATGGCTTTTGCAGTGCGCAAGTTTGGCGGCATCGACATACTGATCAATGGCGTCGGTGGCGCGATTCGCATGCGTCCATTCGCCGAGTTCGAACCCGAGCAGATTGACGCGGAAATTCGCCGTTCACTCATGCCCACGCTGTATGCCTGCCATGCTGTGTTGCCGCACCTGCTCACGCGTGGCGGTGGGACCATCGTCAACGTCTCATCGAATGCCACGCGCGGTATCCGCCGCGTACCGTATTCGGCGGCCAAGGGCGGTGTCAACGCGATCACGCAGTCACTGGCGATGGAGTACGCGGAGCACAACATCCGTGTGGTCGCCACCGCGCCGGGCGGGACCGACGCACCGCCGCGACGCGTCCCTCGCAATACCGCCGGCGACAGCGAGCAGGAAAAGATCTGGATGGGCGATGCGGTGAAGCAGGTCACTGAATCCACCTTCTTCAAACGCTACGGCAGCATCGGCGAACAGGTCGCGCCGATTCTGTTCCTCGCTTCAGACGAGGCGAGCTATATCACGGGCACGGTGTTGCCAGTAGCCGGCGGTGACACCGGCTGAGGCGATTCAAGCTGCGCCCCTTTCCTCCCTGAACAGATAAAGCGCCTCCTGTATGGGCCGGTCGGAAAAGGAGAACAAGACGCTGTCCTCGTCTGCCTCGTGCTGGACGTGATGCCACGACGGGACAACAAAGATATCCCGCTTGCTCCACTCCACGACGACGTCGCCTCCGATCCGGCTACGGCCCCGCCCTTCGATAGGCACAAAGACGGTCGCGTCGGTTGAGCGATAGGGTTCCGTCGAAAACCCCTTCGGCAGCAACTGCGTGAAGGTAGCCATCGTCGCCATCGCATACTTCCCATTGTTTGGGTTGACGTATCGCATCTTCAACCCATGACAGGGATCCCAGGCATTCGCGCGACGCATCTGCTCCAGCGCTTCGCGTGTCCGGGCATAAGGATAGTTGAAGATCGGCGAGGTTCCGCCGGCAGGCCGATGGTCTACCGGCAGCAGATTGGCGCCGTAGCGGACGTCACTATCGCCGGTGGGACGGGTAATCGGTTGCTCGTCCTCGCCAAGATGCTCGGCGAACGAGGCGTCCACAAACTGCACCACCGGTATGTCCAGACCGTCCAACCAGAAAATGGGCCTGTCGCTTTCGTTGCCATGATCGTGCCATGCCATCGGCGGCGTGATAATGAAATCCCCTTCGTTCATTAACGTACGTTCGCCATTCACCGATGTGTGAGCGCCACCGCCTTCCAGCACGAAACGCAGGGCCGTTTGCGTATGCCGGTGCGCGGGCGCGACCTCGCCGGGAAGAACCAGCTGCACCCCCGCATACAGATCGGTTGTGATTTTCGATAGACCACGCAGGCCAGCGTTCTCCAGCACGAGCACGCGCCGTTCGGCTTCTTTTGCCGTAATGATCTCGCCCGCCTCCATCATGGCCGCGCGGACGTCTGCGAATCGCCAGTGTGCCGGCACGCATTTGCTCCGCGGCTCGGGCGTAATCAGGTCATTCAACGACGTCCAAAGCGGCGCGAGGTTCTTCTGGCCGATCCGTTCGTAAAAATCCTCGCGCTCGGGCGTCCCCTTCGCACTCACCTTGTCAGCGTTATCAGCCATCATTTCCCTCCTTCTCGACCGGTTCAATTCCGCGTTTGTTGAAAATCCGGGCAGGAGCGGTTTCCTTCAACGCTGCGACCGCAATGGCTCCGGCGCAGATTGTCCAGAGCGGCATGGTCACCGCATGCTCGATGCCGAAATGCTTGGCCAGATAACCGGCATACGCAGGTGCGACGCCGCCGCCAAAAACTTCGCCAATACCGATGATCATGCCCGACGCTGTGGACATCAATTGGACCGGCACGGCTTCAGCTGCGACCGGACCGACAGTCAGTGTGATCAGGCTATACAGACAACCCATCGCGATCATCAGGCAGATGAACAGCGCTACCGGCGAAGCCCCGGTTCGCAGGAAAATCCATAGCGACAGAAATACGCCTGCCGCGGAAGCCAGCATGACGGGCTTGCGCCCAACGCGGTCTGAAAGGGCCGGCAATACGAGAGCGCCGATCGCCCCGCCAAAGCCTAACGACGAGAGAATGAAACCCATCTGCTGCATGTCGAGATGCAGATAGTCCACAAGATAATTGGGGAACAGCGCGGCAATGACGATCTGGCACGCGAGCCAGCACAGCATGCAGATGATGCCAAGCGGTACATTGCGATAACGAAATACCTCATACCAACGATGTTGTGCCGTGTCATGCGTGGCGGTATGTTTTGCAATTTCAACCGGCGACGGTCGACGCAAGACCCGTTGCGCGAGGAACGCAACAATGAGACCCGGAAATGCGACGAGCAGGAAAATCCACGGCCAGTTCATCACCTTGAGAAGCTGCGTCACCACAATCGGAGTGAGACCAAGCCCGAGCAGAGCCGGCATCATCTGCTGGATCCCGACGTTACGTCCGTGCCGGCTCGGGGGCGACGCATCCATGGTCGCAATGATGCTGGCAGGTGTGAAGGCACCCTCAGCCACACCCATAAATGCCCGGATGGCAATCAGGCTGCCGACCCCGGTTGCGAGTCCGCCAAGACCCGCCAGCAACGAAAATCCAACCATCGCCGGCACGATGACTCTCTTGAAACCGATCCTGTCCGAGAGATTGCCTGTCAGGAGCGCCGATAAGCCCCATGCGAGCGCCAATGCGCCCGTGATATGCCCGAGATCCTGATAGTCGAGCTTCAGGTCGCGCATCAGTACCGGCATCAACGGCACGATCAGGAAGCGGTCTATGCCGACCAGCCCCATGCCGAGGGCCATCAGCGTGACAGCCTTCCATTCATAGCTCTTTGACGACTCAACCTGCAACGGCGCTGCCGTTGCGGGAGTCAGCGGTGGGGTGACGTTCATTCGAAGTCCTTCTGGTTTGATGGCATCGCACGTTCGAATGCCGGCATGGCAAGCGCCGCCTCCGAAATTCGCTGCAGGATGGGAAAGGGAGTCATGTCCAGATCGAAGTTACGCGCATTGACTACTTGCGGAACGAGGTAGATGTCCGCCATGGTGACGCTGTCACCGTGGCAAAATCGCCCTGCCTCGGGATTCGTTGCAAGCATCCCTTCGATGGCCTCAAAACCGTCCGCTATCCATCGGTTGTACCAATCCTTGATCGCGTCTTCTGGTTGATGAAGCGTTTTGCGCAGATAGTTGAGAACGCGCAGATTGTCGATCGGATGAATATCGCAAGCGACAATTTGTGCCAACGCGCGTACGCGCGCACGCCCGGCCGGATCGGCAGGCAGCAATGGGGGATTTGGCCGCGTCTCGTCAAGGTACTCGAGAATGGATAGCGACTGGACCAGTACCTGTCCATCAATGCCCAGCGTCGGCACAAGCCCCTGACGATTCAACTTCAAGTAGTCTGGTGCCCGCTGCTCGCCGCGCCGCAGATGATGAAACGCATCCTCGTAGGCTATCGCCTTGAGATTGAGCGCTATCCGGACACGAAATGACGCGGAAGACCGGTAGTAGCCGTGAAGTGTGACCGGATCGTTCATGAGATCGAATCCGCCAAAGACAGCGACACGTCGATCTGCTCGCGAAGCGAGTCATCGGCAACAACTGCGCCGGATCTCTCCGATGTCCCAGAATGGTAAGGATCGGCTGACGCCGAAGGTTCATTGATCATCTCCGTCTCCTCGAACTTGTGTTGTAACTAACTATCGACGCTGCCGTGATCACTGTCCAACGATAAAAATCGACTACATGATCTCGATAAATAATTACCAGCTAGCTGAACCCAAAACGCATTCGTCATGCGAGTTTCGCAACGCTAACTATCTTTAAACACGGCTGGATACGGACTACCACATTAAAAGCCGAAGCCGTTGCACGTCAGGCAACGGCCCGCTCGGGCTTACCGTTCTATCGCATATACACTGAGCCGATTGTCGACTGAAGAAACGCCAGGCACGCTTTTGGCGACCTCCTCAGCGCGATCCACCTGAGCGCTTTTTGGCACAGAACCAGACAACGTTATAGCGCCGCCCTTCGCGTAGACGAACAACTGGGTCATGTCGATGCCTTTTGCCTTCGCCATTGCTGTTCGCACAGTTTTTGCGAGCTTACGGTTAGCGGCCCTGATGGCCTTTGCGCTCGGCGCGCTGGCTGCAATTCCGGACGTCGCCCCCGCGCTGTCATTGCCGTCCTGCGCGAATGCCGTCAACGGTGCGATAGTGGCGGCCAATGCGGCGACCAATCCAATCTGTAAGATTGCTCTCATTTTTGCTTCTCACTATGTTGGAGATGTTAGAGACCGGCCTGGATTCGCCCAGTGGAGCGCGAACCAATGCCGGCGTCTTCCGTTTTTTGCCTTAGAACGAATGGCGCACACCAATCTGCACACCGGTCTGACTGCTATCGGCAGATGCCGTCCTATAAGCAGCAGACGTACTGTTGTACGAGTCGAAGTTAAGCGCTGAGTGACGCGAATAACCCACTACCACGTACAGATCGGTGCGCTTTGATAGCAGGTAGTCGCCGATGGCCATAACCTGCTGCGGGCTGGCCGGCCTTGCCACCTCACCATTTGCTCCGGTCGCTGTCTGAATGCGGTCGTAGTAGTACGCAAGGGTCAGTATCTTGTCGACCGCGAGCAGATAGCGCGTAGCCACCCAGAAGTAATCGTCGCGTGCGGCATACCCAGCGAGTGGATCGTTCTTTCCATACCGATACCCGCCCATGAACTTGAATGCGGCGGTTGAATAGGTGATACCGATAGCCGCCTTTTCGAAACGTGCATAGTTGCCGCCAATGCCCTCTGAGCGATGAAGATTGTCGTATCCGAGACTGACGGAGAGCGTGCCGTTGTCGTATGCGGCGGCACCGCCGTAACCCGAGCCGTTCGAGAACTGCCCCGCGAGATTGCTAAAGGAATAGTGCCCGGTCAGCGTCACCGGCCCGAGAGCGTTCTTATATTTGACGACGTTGCTTTCCCAGAGGTTGGATCCAACTTCCGCAACGACCGGTTCGTATGTACCCGAGAGGTCCGTCGGCGACGACGGGTACAGTGCATCCACGAGGGACGTATACTGCCGGCCAAAGCGCAGCGTGCCAGCCTTCGTTGATGCCAGACCGATCCACGCGCTCCGACCGAAGAATTCCTGCATCAGCGCGCCGTTAGGAACCAGAAACCCGCTCTCGATCTGAAATTCCGCCTTCAGACCACCGCCAAGATCTTCGTTGCCGGTCAGACCCCAGCGGGAGCCACCGGAGCGCGCTCCATCGGCCATTGACCAACGGTTGCCACTAGTCGCAGGCTGGCCGGGATTGATTGGCCAATGATTGGTGAACTCGATTGCGGTGTCGAGAATGCCATAGAGCGTTACACTCGATTCAGCATGTCCGCATACTGCAAAGGTACCGGCCAGCAGGCCGGCGCACATCTGCCTCTTCATCAAAAGTCCCCTCCTTATAGAATTGCCACCTCGAAACTCTTTGTCTCCCGCGTATTCGTTTTTTTGTAGCGGGAACGCTCTCCATCGCATGAAATCTGCGAGTAACCTTGTTTTCAGGCGAGGTAAATAGCGGAGCGCATCCCGCTGTACTTTTACTAATCGAGATACGGTATTTATTTATTCAGCAATGCTACTAATATGGTTTGCTATTTCTACACGCAGCAAGCTGGTTTGCCTGTGCTCCTGCTCCACGGCCTGCGCTAAAAATCCTGTGCGTGGCATCGGGGAAATAACCCGACCCGTCAACGCAATACACACCCTCCTTCGATTTCGGGCGCAAAGATTCGCCCGGACATTGAAAGATGCCGGTATTGAAGGATTTTTTTGACTTTTTGCACCGATGGTTCAAGCGGGAACCGACGCGTCAATCATGAGAAGGCTTCAGAACTTTTTCGCCTCCGTTCTTGCGTCTTGCATTGATGCAGACTATCGAGGTTCCGGCAATCGCTGTCTAACGATTAAAAATAACTACGTGATCTCGGTACCTGATCACCAGCATGCAAAGTTCGGAGAGAGGAACCGATACGGTCTATCGACCCAGCGGTTGGAGAAGCAGTTGGTCAGCGACTCCGGCTGCGATCTCACGAAAGTTCGCGACCGCCGGATTGTCCGTGTTGGGATTCCATGCGGCGATCAACTCATAAGGCGTGAGCAGTTCGTCAAGAGGTATGTAGACGACGTCGAGTTGCTGGACGCGCGCAACCCACTCAGGCACCAGCGTAACGCCCAGGCTCGCGCTAACGAGCGCGAGGAGAGTGTGAAGCTGTTCGGCCTCCTGGACGATTCGAGGCGCGAAGCCGGCCGAAGCACAGCACGCGACGATGATTTCCAGAATCCGGCTGTTCATTCTCCGTGGAAATAGAACAAACGGCTCGCTCGCCAGTTCTGCGATCGAAAGGGTCGGCCGTACAGCTAGCGGATGGCCCTGCGGGATGGCCGCAATCAAAGGGCCCGCAGCAAGTTCTGCAGACTTGAGAGCATGACCAGGCGACGGCGAGGGCATGATCCCTATATCGATGACTGACGTCCGAATCGCCTCGATCTGCGCGCTTCGATCGAGCGGATGCAGCGTCAATTCGATCTGCGGCCACCTCTGGCGAAAGTCTCGAAGTATCGGCGGCAGGATGGACCACAGAACGTTATCGACGAAGCCGATCGCCAGTCGCCCGACCGTACCATCTGCCGACGCACGCGCGCGGCGCATCGCTTCATCTGCCCGACGCAGCAGATCGCGCGCTTCAGGTAAGAATATCTCGCCGGGAACAGTGAGACGAACGTTGTGGCGTGAACGCTCCAGCAGCGAAAATCCGAGTTCTTCTTCGAGCAGTTTCACCTGATGGCTCACCGCTGACTGCACAACGTGCATACGCTGTGCGGCCCTGCCGAAATGCAGCTCCTCGGCGACTGCCATGAAATATCGAAGTCTACGCAGGTCCATGATGAGAGAGCGCCATAAGGTTACGAAAGTCCCATCGAAGTCCCGCGCCTTGAGGCGCTTTCCTCAAGAGGTGACCCTTGGCCGACAGACGACGGCCCGCCAGGCGGATTGCGGAAGCCGTGCTTCCGCAATCCGGCCGAGCGGAACTAGCGGGTCGCATCGAGCACGAGTTTGCCGCGCGCATGACCAGTCAAGTTTCTATGTAAGGCATCGGCGGCACGCGACAGCGGAAAGACCGTCTCAACTTCGACCACGAGTTCGCCCGAATCGAAGTGTGCTGCGATTGCGCTCAATTGCCTGCCGTCGGAGCGGGTTGCGAAATGCTTCGCCACCACACCTGCACGCCTCGCGCGCTCGGCGTCTGGCGGGCTGACCGGCGACGCCAGGACCCCGCCAGGTTTCAACAGCGACCAGGAACGATCCTGCGTTTCGCCGCCAATCAGATCCAAGACGATGTCCACGGACGACACGCTCTCTTCGAAGCTTCCCCTCCGATAGTTGATGACCTGCGTCGCACCAAGCCGTCTGACGTAGTCGAGATTGACGGACGACGCCGTTCCGATTACCTCCAAACCGGCGATTCTGGCCAACTGCACCGCCATACTGCCAACGCCACCCGCCGCGCCGTGAATCAGCACGCGCTGACCCCGCTTGACGCCAGCGTGCTCGTGCAACGCCTGCCATGCAGTCAACGCGGCCGCCGGCACCCCTGCCGCTTCAAGCATCGAGAGCTTTTTCGGCACTACAGCGAGGCGTTCAACAGAGGCAACCACCTTGGTGGCGTAACCGCCGACGATAGCAATGAAACCAAAGACGTCGTCACCTACGGCGAAGTTCGTGACCCCAGCGCCCAACGCGGAAATCTTTCCCGACACTTCGACGCCAGGGGTGTACGGCAGTGACAGCGGCAGGAAGGCTTTCATCCTGCCCTCGAGAATCTTCCAGTCCACTGGGTTGACGCCGCTCGCCGCGACGTCGATCAACACCTCGCCCTCGCCCGGAACGGGGTCAGGAATATCTTCCAACGTCAAACGTTCGGGCCCGCCATAAGCGTAGGCACGTATAGCTTTCATGGGTAACTCCGGATTAAACGATCGTACATATGCAAGCGCTCGGGCGTCTCAGATCACCGAGAGCAGGCCACCATCGACAAGCAAAGCGATACCGGTGACATAGCTCGACATGTCCGAACCGAGCCACGCAACGGCGTCGCCTATTTCTGACGGCTGCCCCAGGCGGCGCAACGGCGTGCGTTGCCGAAAACCTTCCGAGGCTGCGGCAATGCCGGGATTCGTGCGCAACAGGTGCGTGTCGATCGTGCCGGGGCAAATCGCGTTGACGCGGATGCCGTCGGGGCCGAGCGCATCCGCGAGGGCCTTGGCCATCAGCACGACGCCACCCTTGCTGGTGGAGTAAGCGACGGTCATTCCGGCGCCTGCGATACCGCCCATGCTCGCCATCAGCACGATGCTGCCTGGCTTGCCGCGCGCCTTCATCTGCCGCGCCGCGGCTTGCGCACCGAAAAGGACGCCGTCAAGATTGACCGCCATCAACCGCCTGTAGTCGCTTTCGGCGACCTCGGGACCGTCCTCGCGCAGCGTGATGCCGGCATTGCAAACCATCACGTCGACGCCGCCGAACTCAGTCGCTGCATCGACCAGCGCGCCGACTTCCGCGTGCTGCGTCACGTCCGTGCGCTGAAACCGCGTAGGCACACCTAGCGCTTCAATCTCGGACGTGGTCGACGTACCGCCCTCATGCGGGGTTTCCGTGACGTCTGAGACGATCACCGCCTTCGCACCATGCCGCGCGGAACTAATCGCAACAGCTCGACCGATTCCGCTGGCCGCACCTGTAACCAGTACGACCTTGTTCTTGAGAATGTCGCTCACTATGGAATCCTTATAAATATACAAACTTGACTGCAAGTCATTGGCGAACAGCCTAGCGGTGTGGAGCTTGCATCGCAGCGCCGCCGCGTAGGCTCATTCCGTTCCTCACGCTTGCGTCTCACCGCCAGAAAAGGCACCGAGCTGCTGCATCAGCGAGAAGAGATTGGCGACACCCCAGTGCTCAGCGATCTTGCCGTTACGCACGCGCATCGCGTCGACGGTTTCAAAATGGATCTTTCGACCGGTGGGCGCTACGCCAAGGAAGGCGCCTTCGTGTGTGCCGTGATACGTCTTGTAGGTCGTCACCAGATCCCCGTCGGCAACCTGCCAATGGATGTCCGCATGGAAATCGGGGAACGCGGCACGCAGCGCGTGGTAGAGGCCGCGTGCGCCGTCCTTGTCTGGCGTGCAATTCGGTTGCGGCGTATGGTCGACGAAATCGTCCGCGAATAACTCTTCGAATACGTCGAAGTTGCCACCGCCTTGTACCTCTTCGGTATTGCGCCGAACTACAGCCTTTGCTTCTTCGCTTGTGTTGCTACGGGTCATGTCATGCTCCAGAACAGTTGAAATGCGGGTGTTTCAGTTCACCGCTCATCTTGATCGCACTCATAGTTAGCATTACGATCTATGGTGGCGATACGCTGGGCAATAGTGCCCAGCTCATTCAGATACTTGCCGGAAAGACGTTAGCCGAACAGCTTCGCCGCCGTCTTCGCCACCAGCTCACCCTGATGGCGTGCGCCGGCCAGATCGATTCCGCTTGGCTGACGCGAGCCGTCGCCGGAAGCAACGGTGGTTGCACCGTAAGGCGCGCCGCCGACGATCTCGCTCATGTTCATCTGTCCTTGATGGCTATACGGCAAACCGACGATAACCATGCCCAGATGCATCAGGTTCGTAATGATCGAAAAGAGCGTGGTTTCCTGCCCGCCATGCTGGGTGGCAGTCGAGGCGAACGCGCCGCCAACCTTGCCGTTCAGTGCACCACGCATCCACAAACCACCGGTCTGATCAAGGAATGCCGCCATCTGCGACGACATGCGACCATAACGGGTGCCGGTACCCACAACGATCGCATCGTAGTTCTCGAGGTCGGCGACCGTTGCGACCGGAGCCGCCTGGTCAAGCTTGAAATGCGCGCCTTTGGCGACCTCTTCAGGCACCGTTTCCGGTACGCGCTTGACGTCGACTTGCGCGCCTGCGCTGCGAGCGCCTTGTGCGACGGCCTCAGCCATCTGCTCGATATGTCCGTACGACGAATAGTAGAGAACAAGAACCTTAGCCATCGCAATCTCCTTAGGGTTATGAGCGGGCCGTCATGGCACCGCATGTGTGCTACAGGTGTTTTGGCTGGACGACACCGAGTCGTCCAGAGCGTCGTTATTGTGTGGCACCTACGACCGGCAACACGCGACGGTTGTCAAAGCTCAATGCGCCTGCGCCATAAGCCACAACCTGGATCAAACCGCCGGCCATCGCGACATTCTTGAGAAAGTGGAACATCTGGTTCTGGTCGCCTAGCGCGTGATGGAAGATCAACGCGGTAATGATTGAATACACTGCCAGCAGCGCGGCAACGAGTCGCGTGCGATAGCCGACGATCAGCAGAACGCTGCCAAGCAGCTCAAGCGCCATCGAGCCGAGATAGCCGATGAGCGGTGCCGGCAAACCGAGCGAGCCGATGTAGCCGATGGTCGCGCCAGGTGCTGTGAGTTTGCTAAAGCCGCTCACGAGAAAGATCGCGGCGATGAGAATGCGCCCAATTAGCGGCAGGGTCTGGTAAGAATTTGCAGAGTTTGAGTTCATGATGCGTTCCTTAAGTTCAAGAAAAAGAGGTAGAGACAAAGGGGACTGCTTGAGTGATTACCGGATACGGCCGCGAAAGCGAAGCTGCTCGCCAATTCGTGCGATCTGAGCTTCTCCCGCTTTCAGCGCGGCCTCTGAGGTGTGAACCGAGTAGTAGCCGAGCGCGAGGTCATGCGGGTGTTTTACTGCGGAAGCGAAGATGAATTCGGTGTCGGTGTCCGCGGCGAAGTCGAGCGCGTCTTCGGACTCGTTGAAGACCGCGAGTTCGCTGCGCAGACGTTCGCCTGCAACACGAAGCGCGCCCCGATGTACGTGGGTAAACGCAACGGTATGTCCTGCCGGCGGAACATAACGCCATTGCTCGCCTGCGTTGAGCCGTACATGCAGATAGTTGATCCCGTCAGGCGCCGCTACCGGACTATGTGCGTTGCTGTAGCTGCCGAGAATCACGCGCGCCGGACCCACATGCGGGATGGCCTGCGCGTGAAGATATTGGGTTTGCGGTTCCCCATTCTCGATTGCGCGCGGCAACGCCACCCACATCTGGTAGCCGTGAAAGCGCTTGTGGTCCGCGGGACTGGCGTCGTGCCAAATGCCGTTGCCCGCATTCATCCATTCGACGCTGCCGGCGGACAACACGCCCGATGCGCCCGTTGTGTCTTCGTAACGCAGGTTGCCCGAGAGCAGAACCGTGATCGTCGCGATGCCCGAATGCGGGTGCATTGGAAACAGTGCGTCGCTCGACGGTGTGAAATCGAAGTAGTCCAGGAACACGAAAGGCTTGATCAGCTCGCCCAGCTCGGCGGGGCTAACGATGCGCGTGACCGGCCCATGCCGGCGCCCTTGCGTACGCGCAACAATGACGCGTGAAAGATTGGCTGGCCGGCCTACGAGAGTGGCCGCTTCGAGTAGATCAGTGGCGGGTGCCATGGCAATTTCCTTGTGGAGATGACATGACCGAAGGTTAGAGCCTGGCCACCCCCAGCGGAAGCCAACATGTTTTAATGGAATCCATCGCCTTGACTTATAGGTCCCCTGCAACGAACCTCTCCGCGGAGCAGTTTGAAGATGCCCATTCGGTTCGCCGCTTACCCCGCCAACGACGACGCCTGATCCTTCAACCCACGGGCACGCTCATTCCACCATCGGCCATCACAACCGCACCGACGATGAAACTGGCTCGATCTGAAGCGAGGAACGCGACGATTTCCGCTATCTCATCCGCTTTCGCGGCCCGGCCGATCGGCGCGGCTTTTCCATGCTCTGCGAGAAACCCTGGGCCGTCTTCCATGAAGTGGTTCAGCAGATTGGTCACCACGTCGCCGACACCGATTGCGTTCACGCGGATACCGTGCTCGATAACCTCGAGCGCCTGAGTGCGCGTGAGCTGCGCCAAAGCGCCTTTCGATGCGGTATAAGCAGAAATTCCTGGAAACGCAAAGAAGGAAGCGTACGAGGCGATGTTGACTATCGCACCGCTCTTGCGCGGAATCATTACCTTCGCTGCCTCACGGGAATGCAGGAATGCGCCCGTCACGTTCGTATTCATCTGCCACTCCCAGTCTTCGCGTGTCATCTCGACGAGAGGTTTGTACAGGATGCGACCGGCGTTGTTCACCAGTACGTCTAACCTTCCGAACTTCTCTACGGCAAGCGCCACCGCCGTTTCTGCAGCGCCATCCTCCGTGACGTCGGCCCTCAGTGGAACCAGTCCATCGCGACTGAGCTTTTCAACGTCCGAGCTCAGATCTTCGGCGATGACCTTTGCACCTCTGGAATGAAGCAACAGGGCTATCGCACGACCGATTCCACTCGCTGCGCCGGTGACCAGCACGACCTTTCCTGCAACTTCATTGGGTGTTGGAATGACGTCGGGCATATGCTCTCTCCATAGTTGGCTGGACGACTTCCGTGCATCGACGTGATCGAAGAAGAAGTAGTAGTAACCATGGTAGAGCGCTCAACGCGGACGAATCGGCCATGCGCGCCAAAGGAATGGTTTTGTGTGCCACTCCCCCATCGCGGCTCTCGCCGCGATGGAAGATTAAAACGTGGCCGTGCCCCTGTCGCGGCGCAACGCGCCTGGAGTCTTGCCGTAACGGCTCTTACAAACCTTGATGAAATGGGTCGGATCAACGAATCCCGCTCGCCGCCCTATCTCCGAGGTCGTCACCTGATCGAACAGGCGCGATCGCAGCATGCGCTCGGCGGTTTGAATACGGGCGTCGATAAGCCGTCGGCCGAACGTATCGCCGTGTAACGCAAGGATGCGATGCAAGGTTCTCACGGATAGCCCAAGCGACGCGGCAACATCCGTGGCGGTCAACTGCAACTCGCTGCTGCGTTGTTTGATGCAATCGATAATGCGAACGTGCATGTCCCTGTGCGGAGCCTGCTCCTGACGCGAAGCCGTAATTTCACCCGTTGCCAGGGCTAGCAACGCACCGACGTGATCGGTCAGAATATCGCTGCTCAACGGCGCCGTCACCGCGCGCTCGGGCGTTAACTGTGAGAGGTACGCCGATAGGGCCGCGCCCCATCCGGAATCGCCATTGATCCTCCTTCCCACGACTGCCGCCGGATTCGGCAACCATGTCTCCACCCAGTCGATGGGCAACCCGAAACTCAACGCCAGCGCATCGTCCGGCCAATGAAAACACTGGGCGCGACGCGAGTCAGACAGCACGAGATCCCCGGCACGTAGCGAAACAACTGCCTGCTCGAAGCCGAAACGCCAGGCGCAACCGATACCCACCACCAGGTAGTACTCTTCTTTGTCTTCGCAACATATGTCATGGCGTGTGCGATACGCATCCTGCGTCGAACCACTGATCGAACTGACCCGCATGTTTCCTATTTGAGTCGAGGCGATCTCCGCAGAAAAGCCTGATCTTTTCGCGCTGTTGCCCGAGACATGGATTAATTGCCTACACAATATGTCCATGTACGCCTCAAACCGGCGTGCGGGCGAAAAGTCGCGCGTCGTCCAGCGAAAAATGCCGAGCGCTTCGTCATCCATTCTCACCTCCTGATCAACAGATCATCGGACAGTAAGACTTGCGTGCAAGGCAACCGCCAAACGGCGCATCGTTTCCGCCTATGCTGCCATGCAGCGACCTTGAATGGCGATGACGATCGCGCTTCCTGGCTAGCCATCCGTCAGGCCGCGAACGTCAGTCTTCGTTTGAGGTTTGCTTGAGTCGACCGAGGAACCAACGACCCGCGGGGCCTGGCGGTGTATCTCTGCGATAGATCGCATACATGGCGATCGGCGGCGTTTGAGGCTGGAAGTTTTCGATTCGCAGCGGTACCAGATCGCCCGAAATCAGATCGGCCTGCACCATCGCCGCCGGCATGTGGCCCCATCCGAGGCCGGCGAGCAAAAACGCATGCTTTGCGCCCAGATCCGATAATCGCCAGATCTGCGGAGAGAACACCCCGAACGACTTCCCATCGGTCAGCGGCGTGCGATCAGTCAATACAAGCTGCACATGTTCTTCTAACTCGCGCGATCGGATCACTCTTTTGAACGACGCCAGAGGATGCTTCGGAGCGGCAACGGTGATCATCGGCACATCGAGCAGCTTCTCGGCATCAATCGTCTCGGGCACGGCCGGCATGGAACCGCTAATGCCGAGCCTGCACGCGCGCTCCAGCACTCGCTGCACTACCGCACCCAAAGCTTCGACATATAAACGCAATGGCGTATGAGGAAACGCGTCACGGAATTCTCCGACCGCCACCGTGAGCGAGCTCATCGGATACATGACGTCCACCACGACGGAAAGCTCCGGCTCAAGTCCTTCTGCGATTGCTCGCGCCGTCGACTTGAAACCATCCATGTCGCCGACGACGAGCCGCGCCTTTGAAAGCAACGCAGCACCTTCCTCCGTCAAGCGCGGATAGCGGCCGCTCCGGTCGAACAATGACACATTGATCTGCGCTTCAAGATTGGCGAGCGTCTGGCTCACGACGGACTGTGTCCTGCGAAGCTTGCGTCCCGCTGCGGAGAAGCTTCCTTCGTCCGCGGCCGCAATGAAGGTACGCAACTGATCCATGGATACGCCGTCGAGCATATATCGATTTCCCGAATGGTATGGGTCGAGAAATATAGTCTTCCAGGCGTGGTGTCAAGTACTTAAGCCCGGACTCGCTTGCCTCCGTCCAGCCTGGATTTGCATAGGCGACTGGCAGGCTGACAGGCTGACAGGCAACCCGACGTAATGCATTGTGATCTGACTTCGCGATCACGACGTTAGTTTTCTTCGTTGGACGCAGATGTAGCGCGCAACCATACTTCGTAACACTTGACACGAGTGCAGCCACGCCAGCACTCAAAGAACTGCCGGCACGGGATCTTCGATCAGCGGCTATAGAACAAAGGAGTTGCCTTCATGCACATCGAGTTCACTTTACCCACGCCGGCCGTGCCAATCCAGGGCGGCGACTCTGTCTTTCCGGTTCGACGCATCTACTGCGTAGGCCGTAACTATGCCGCCCACGCTCGCGAAATGGGCTTCGACCCAAACCGTGAACCGCCGTTTTTCTTCTGCAAGCCGGCAGATGCCATCGTGAACGTCCCGCCTGGAACAACCGTCGAAGTTCCGTATCCGCCGAAGACCAGTGAGTACCACCATGAAATCGAACTGGTGGTGGCGATTGGCCGCGCGGGTAGTGACATCGCCGTAGAAGATGCGCTGGACCATGTCTTTGGATACGCGGTCGGTCTCGACATGACCCGGCGCGACCTGCAGTTGGCGCTGCGCGACAAGGGGCGGCCGTGGGAACTGGGCAAAGCATTTGATCAATCGGCGCCCATTGCGCCGCTCTACAGAGCCAGCGAAGTCGGCCACATCGATCACGGCGCGCTCTGGGTACAGGTCAATGGCGAGGATCGGCAACGCACAGACCTCAGCAAGCTCATCTGGTCCGTACCCGAAATCATCGCCAACCTGTCGACGTATTTCGAACTGCAGCCCGGCGATCTCATCTATACCGGTACGCCCGAAGGCGTAGGGCCCGTGCACCGCGGGGACATCATGACGGGGGGTATCACTGGTCTGGGTGAGTTGAGCGTGAAGGTGCGCTGACCATGTCCGCAGAGGCGCAACGTGACCTGCTTTCGCAAGCCGCCTGCCTGAAGCAGGAGCGCACACCTACACGTCATTTGAATTCCATTCGTACAACCAATAGGAGCGAGTCATGAAATACAAATACGCCACCCTGGCGGCGCCAGGCCGAGAAATGCCCACGACGGACGCGCTGACGTTGATGCATGTCCCCGAAAAGTTCGACGTGACCAAATGGCCCCGGGAAGTCGAAGCATTTCTCCACAAGACCACCAATCCGCATCACAAGGCCATGTTAAAGAACTACTTGCGCCATTTACTGCTGGAAGTGGCGGGATACTGGGATCAGATCATCGTCCCTGAATTGACTGTCGATGAGCCCATGTACCGGGTCGGCGACCGGCGCCAGATGCACGTTCTGACGGGCAAGGTCGCCGTCGAAGGCTTCTATCGCGAAGCCGCCGAAACACGCCAGAACGTGATGGGTGCACGAACCATGAACATGGGCGTCGACGACTACGGCGTCACCACAGAAGCCGTATGGACCCATGTCGTACCCGGAGTGTGCCTGAAGGATCACGGCATCGATGCCGACCCCGCGGCACACTACCTGATGACGCATCACCTCTTCCAGATCTTCACGTACACGAATGAGCCGAAGCCCAAGCTCATCGCGGAGCGTATCTACGACGACCCAGAGAGCTACACCTATGAAAAACTTGCACCCGCCGACGTCGTGACGCCGGAGATCGCGCGGGAACTCCTGGCCCCTTTTCTGGCTCGAGCGACGCTGGACTGATGCTGACACGCCACACAGATCGACGGGCACCGGGGGCGTAGCAAACGTCGATTCGATCATGCAACAGGTGGGCGCGATCGCGCCTCTACCACAGGCATTGTGGCCGGATGTAGCCTAAGCTCAGAAACAGTCTCAGAACTTTTCTTCGACTGAAACGACCATCTTGATCAAGCGGCGCGTGCTCCGCGCTGGGCGCTGCGATAGGGTCTTCTTTGAATCTACGGTTTCCCTCGCGATCCGGATGGCTTTATCGAAGCTGCTATCCGTGGCGACGTGCCGGTTGTCAACGCTCACGAGCCAACGGTCACTGCTACAGCACCAGCGAATCCGTCGCTCTTCAAGCAGCAACGCGAACCACCGCCAAATGGAGGCATCTTCGGCATTAGCGGCTAAGGCCGCCGCCGCTCTGACATGCCTCATATCATTCAAATTGCTCACGTGTCACCTCATCCGACCTGGACTTTCCCTCGACGTACGGTTAAGACAGCATGGCCTCGAACTCCGGCACGACGGTGAACAGATCGCCCACCAGACCGTAATCGGCGACGCTGAAAATCGGCGCTTCCGGGTCCTTGTTGATCGCCACGATGACTTTCGAGTCTTTCATGCCGGCCAGATGCTGGATCGCGCCCGAGATGCCGACAGCGACGTACAGTTGCGGCGCGACGATCTTGCCCGTCTGGCCGACCTGATAGTCGTTCGGCACGAAGCCCGCGTCGACGGCTGCACGCGAGGCGCCCAGCGCTGCGTTCAGCTTGTCCGCCAGCGGCTCCAGAACCTTCGTGTAGTTCTCGCCGTTGCCCAGTCCGCGGCCACCCGAAACGATGATCTTCGCCGACGTCAGTTCCGGACGATCCAGCTTCGTCACCTCACGGCTCACGAACTGCGAGAGACCCGTGTCGGCTGCCGCTTCGATCTTCTCGACCGTTGCGCTGCCGCCTTCTGCTGCCACCGGATCGAAGCCGGTCGTGCGAACCGTGATGACCTTGATCGGGTCTTGAGATTGAACCGTGGCGATAGCGTTGCCTGCGTAGATCGGGCGCTCGAACGTGTCGGCGCTGTCCACTGCGGTAATGTCGCTGATCTGCGCGACGTCCAGCTTCGCGGCGATGCGCGGTGCGATGTTCTTGCCGTACGCGGTCGCCGGCGCGAGGATGTGCGTATAGTCCTTCGCAATGTTCATCACGGTTGCCTGGACGTTTTCCACCAGACCCGCTTCGAGTTGCGCGGCGTCGGCCAGCAGCACCTTCGAAACACCTGCAATCTTCGCTGCCGCATCCGCCGCAGCCTGTGCGTTGTGACCTGCCACCAGCACGTGAATATCGCCACCAATCTTCTGCGCGGCTGCAATCGTGTTCAGCGTCGCGGCCTTGATCGACGCGTTGTCGTGTTCAGCAATTACCAGACTCGTCATTTCGTCCGTCTCCTCACAGCACCTTGGCTTCGGTCTTCAGCTTCTCAACCAGCGTCTTCACATCCGGCACCTTCACACCGGCGGAGCGCTTCGGCGGCTCAACGACTTTCAGCGTCTTCAGGCGCGGCGTCACATCAACACCGAGGTCTTCCGGCTTGATGATTTCCAGCGGCTTCTTCTTCGCCTTCATGATGTTCGGCAATGTGACGTAGCGCGGCTCGTTCAGGCGCAGATCGGTCGTGATCACGGCCGGCAGGCTCAGCGACAGCGTTTCCGCGCCACCGTCGACTTCGCGCGACACCGTAGCCTTGCCGTCAGCGACGACAACCTTCGAGGCAAACGTGGCTTGCGGCAGATTAGCCAGCGCAGCCAGCATCTGGCCGGTCTGGTTCGAATCGTCGTCGATTGCCTGCTTGCCGAGAATAACCAGCCCAGGCTGTTCCTTGTCGACCAGCGCCTTGAGCAGCTTGGCGACCGCCAGCGGCTGCAGGTCTTCGCCCGACTCGATCAGGATCGCGCGGTCCGCGCCGATTGCCAGCGCCGTGCGCAGCGTTTCCTGCGCTTGCGTCACACCGGCCGACACGGCGATCACTTCGGTCGCCACGCCCGCTTCGCGCAGACGAACGGCCTCTTCAACCGCGATTTCGTCGAACGGATTCATCGACATCTTTACGTTCGTCAGGTCAACACCACTGCCGTCGGACTTCACACGGACCTTCACGTTGTAATCGACCACTCTCTTAACCGGCACAACAATCTTCATGACTCCCTCTCCAATCGGTTTGCACGCTAGTGTGCTTACTCAAACCAGGAGTTGGAATTCGGCATTCTGGAACGCTGCATTTCAGACGCTCGAATGCACACACAAGCCAGAAGGGAAAGGATCTGCGCGTGCATCCACACCGACAAATCCCGTTAACCCCAGCCTAATCGCGCCTTCCGCAATCAGTAATTGAGCGACGACTTTTGCTGATGCACGCTATCACTCATCAAAGCAAGGTAATCGATTCGCCCTGCTCAGCGCGACGGCTATCCGTTTTCATCAACCTACCAAAACTCGTCATCATGTCAGTCAACTGGCCGGAAACAATCTTCGAGCACTTCAAAGCCGCTGACGTGCGGCAAGTGGCATACGTGCCTGATGCGGGGCACAAACGTCTTATCGAACTCTGTGAAGCAGACGCCGAAATCCATGCGGTTTCGCTGACTACCGAAGAAGAAGGGGTCGCCATGATGGGCGGCGCATGGGTCGGTGGCCAGCGCGGCGTACTGTTGCTGCAGTCGAGCGGCGTGGGCAACTGCATCAACATGCTCTCGCTGCAACACGAATGCCGCATGCCCATCGTGATGCTGGTCACGATGCGCGGAGAGTGGGGAGAATTCAATCCCTGGCAAGTCGCCATGGGCAAATCCACCCAGGAAGCCCTCGAATCGGCCGGCGTCTATGTCTACCGCGCGGATGATCCCGCCGAGGTCCCCGAGACCGTGCGCGCGGCGCTGGATTTCGGCTACAACACCTCCCGGATGGTCGCCGTCCTGATCGGACAGCGCGTTATCGGCACCAAAAACTTCAATAAGTGAGCACGAACATGACTCAGCAGACGACGCCCCTGAACCGTCGACTGACCGTGAAGCGAATTCTCCGCGATCGGCAGCAGGACGTTCTGGCAGTGACGAGCCTTGGCAATCCGACCTTTGATGTGGCCGCCGCCGGCGACACGCCACAGAACTTCTACCTTTGGGGTGCGATGGGAGGCGCCGTCAGCTTCGGTCTTGGCATTGCGCTTGCACAACCTGAGAAGCGCGTGATCGTGTTCGTTGGCGACGGTGAAATGATGATGGGCCTCGGGTCACTCGCGACCGTGGGCGTTGATCGACCCGCCAATCTCTCGATCGTCGTTATCGACAACGAACACTACGCGGAAACGGGCATGCAGTTGGCCCACGCGGGGCGAGGTGTCGACATCACGGCAATCGCGCGCGCGGCCGGGTTCGAAAAAGCGACGACGATCTACGCCGAGGGCGAGCTCGAGGAGTACGTCGATGTCATTCTCAAGGCCAAGGGTCCTGTGCTCGCCACGGTAAAGGTCGGAACCGATCCCGAGCCCACCGCCCTTCCGCCCCGGGACGGTCCGTACCTGCGAAGCCGTTTCCGTGAAGCACTGCTTGGCGCCCGGGCCCACGCGAGTCAATAAGCGCCAAGGCACGGATTCCTGCAGGAAAGCGGTGGAGCGGCTAACTGCCGCCCCACCGCTTTCTTCGCTCCCGCCCCGGATAACACCCCCTGTACAATCAGGATCACTGTGACTTCGCGCTGATCCCCTTATGCCCGCCAAGGCCTATTCCGACATGTTGGTGGAGGTCTTTCGACAGTTGGACCGGCAGCCCGAGATGCTCGAGCGCGTCTTCGATTGCTTTCCGGACGTGCTGTACTACATCAAGGATGCCCAGGCGCGCTATCTTTCCGTCAATCAAACGCTCATCAACCGAAGTGGCATGGCGCGCGACGACGTGATTGGCCAGACGGCCGACCAGCTATTTCCCGTGACCGGTGCAAGCACCAACGCGCAAGATCTGAACGTTATCGAAACCCAGTCTCCGATTGTCGATCGCCTGCGCCTCTACTCGTCCGGATCGGGGCATCGATACTGGTGCCTGAGCTCCAAGTTCCCGGTACTGAACGAAGAGGGGCAAGCGATCGGACTGATCGGCATCTCGCGCGATCTGCCTCGCCCCGACGAACGGCACCACGGCTACCGCCGCTTACTGGAATATCTGAATTATCTGGAACAGAACCTCGGACAGAACATCCTGGTCACTGAAGCGGCGGAACGCGCCTCCATCTCAGTCGACACGTTGGAACGTCTGACCCGTGAAGTGTTTCATCTGACGCCAAAGCAATTGCTGATGAAATTGCGGATCGATCACGCGTGCAAGCTGCTCGAAACGACCGACAACAGCATTACGGATATCGCGACGGACTGCGGCTATGCGGACCACAGCGCTTTTGCGCGGCAATTCAAGTCCGCCACGCACCTCACGCCTCGACAGTATCGAAACGCGCGAGGGCGTGGCCTGCATCCACACTGATCATCCGCCTGCCAGGCAGTTAGTAAACACCCTCTTCGATCACAAGTTGGCCCGAAGTGAGCCGCGCCGGCGAGAGCGGCGAGAGGTCCAAAGTTCTGAACTCACCGAAGGCCAGCAGCTCAGCCATTGCACGACCGACACCGGGACTGTGCATTATGCCGTGGCCACTGAAACCGGCCGCCACGAACGAGTTCTCCGGCCCCGACTGACCGACGATGCCGTTCTGGTCGAGAATGTTGTATTCGTAATAGCCGGCCCATGCGTGTTCCACGCGTAGCGCCTCAAACGCAGGGATCCGCTCTGCCAGCGTCGGCCAGATGATCTCGTCAAACTCGGAAAACTGCACGTCGAGTGGCAGGTTATCCAGATCCATCTCCGCCGAAGGTGAGACGATGCACAGGAAATGGTTCTGCTCCCTGCGCAGGTACACGCCAGACGTATCGATCAGGATCGGCATATCCGGGATCGGCGTCGGGCATGACACGACGAAGGCGGAACGCCGTCTTGGTCGAACCGGCAGATCGACGTCAACGCTTTTTGCAAGAGACGCGCACCACGCGCCGCTTGCATTCACGAACGTGTCCCCAGAGATTTCCCGACCATCGGTCAGTTCGACGTGAGTAATCCGGTCTGCGCGTGTACGGTAGCCCGCCGCTTCGCCCGTGGTGAAATGAACGCCCGCCTCTCTCGCACGGTTTCTGAACCATTGCATCACGCTGTACCCATCGAACCAACCTTCGCCTGCAAGGCCTTCAACGGCATAAGTCAGATCGCTGACGTTCATCCACGGATAGCGCTGCTGCAACGCTTCAGCGGAATGCTCCCGCAGCTCGACGCCTAACGATCTGGCCAGTGCGCTCCGCCGACGTAGCACGCTCTCCTGGTGCGCATTACCCACGAATAGATAGCCGCAATCCACCAGATCGACACCGACACCGTACCGCGCCTTCTCCCGCTCGCAGGAAGAGAAGAAGTCGTAGCCGAACTGCGATAACTGAATGCAGATTGGCGTTGAAAACTGCTGCCGGATTGAACTGGCCGAGAGCGATGATGACGCGATCTGGTAGGTCGGATCTTTTTCGATCACCCAGATCTCACGTCCGGGCGTCTTCTGGAGGCTCAGGAAATACGCGATTGAACAACCCATTGCACCACCACCCGTGATGACAATCCTTTCGCTCATGATTTACCTTCGAAGGCTCGTTGGGCTCCCGAGAGCCGAGCAGTATATGGATAGTGGACGATCAGACCGTTACAGTTTCGAGGCTTTGACACGCGGCGCGAATCCGGCTCAGCGCTTCGTTCAGGTCGTCGAGCGATGCGGCGTAAGAGAGTCTGAAGTACGGTGAGAGCAGAAAACCGGAACCTGAAACCACCGCCACGTTCGCCTCTTCCAACAGGTACATGACGAAGTCCTGGTCACTCTCCAGAAGCCTGCCGCTCGGCGTACGGCTTCCAATGACGCCATGGCAGCCGACAAATGCATAGAAGGCGCCTTCGGGCTCGTTACTGTGGAGTCCCGGGATGTCGCTCAGCGTATTAACCACAAGCTTCCGGCGTTCGTCGAAAGCCGATCGTGATCGCTCTACGAATGACTGATCACCATTGAGTGCTTCGATCGCAGCGTATTGCGACACCGACGACGCACTGGTGACAATCTGGCCTTGCACGAGATTCATGGCGCGGATGAGCGCAGCCGGGCCGGCGGAATAGCCAATTCGCCAGCCTGTCATCGAGTACACCTTGGACACGCCGTTGATGATGAGCGTCCGCTCCTGTAACTCCGGTGCCACGTTCAGGATATTGCCGAACGGGCTTCCGGTATAGATGAGCTTTTCGTAGATGTCGTCCGACAGCACCCAGACATGGGGATGTCGACGCAGTACTTCCGCGATGGTACGGAGTTCCTCAACCGAGTAAACCGCTCCGGTCGGATTCGATGGCGAATTCAGCATCAGCCACTTGGTGCGCGGCGTGATCGACGCCTCCAGCTGCGCAGCCGTCAGTTTGAACCCTGCCGCTTCATCGCACGCCACGACGATGGGCGTGCCATTTGCCATTTTGACAATCTCCGGATAGGAGACCCAGCACGGTGCCGGCACGATCACTTCATCGCCCGGATTAAGGGTCGCAAAAAAGGCCGCGAAAATCGCCTGTTTCGCACCAACGGACACGCTGACGCCATCCACCGGGTAGTCGACACCGTTGTCGCGCTTCAGTTTCGCGACGATCGCCTCGCGCAATTCCCGAATACCCGCGGCCTCCGTGTAGCGCGTCTTACCTTCGCGCATCGCACGAATCGCCGCAGCCTGGATATTCTCAGGCGTGTGAAAGTCTGGTTCGCCCTGCGACAGGGAAATAACGTTCTTCCCGGCACGACGCAGTTCTGCCGCTTTTGCTGCCATTGCCATCGTCTGCGCAGGGGCGATCTGGCCAATGCGGTCTGCAATGAAGCCCATTGTGTTCATCCCGTTCGTTTCAAGAGCCTACCGTGTGAACCGGGGCTGCCTGTCGGTGGCGCCCCGGAACACGCACGCTTACAGACGTTCAGCCACTGCCTTCATTTGCAGGAACTGCAAAAGGTAGTCAGGACCGCCCGTCTTGGTATCGGTACCCGTGAGATTGAAGCCGCCGAACGGCTGAACACCGACCAGCGCGCCCGTACACTTGCGGTTGAAGTACAGATTGCCGACGTGGAAATCACGGCGTGCTCGTTCGATGCGACTGCGGTCGTTCGAGAAGAGCGCGCCGGTCAGCCCGTAGACCGTGTCGTTGACCACGGCCAGACCTTCGTCGAAATCCTTGACGCGGATCGCGGCGACGAACGGTCCGAACACTTCCTCTTGTGCGATGCGAGCGCGGGGCGACACGTCGCCGAAGATGGTCGGCTCGATCAGATAGCCCGCTGCATTTTCCACGGCCTTGCCACCCGTCAGAAGCTTGCCCTCGGTGTGACCGATGTCGATATACGACAGCACCTTCTTGTACTGCAGTTCATTGCACACCGGACCAAAACTCGGATTGTCCTTGGCTTCGCTGACAACGAGTTCCTTCGTCTTCGCAACGACCTTCTCGAGCAATGCGTCATAGACCGAATCCACCACGATCAGACGCGAGCAGGCCGAACACTTCTGGCCGGAATAGCCGAAGGCTGCCTGGATGACTGCAGTCGCAGCGTCATCGAGATTGGCCGTTTCATCGACCAGAATGGCGTCCTTGCCACCCAACTCGAGGAAAACCCGCTTGAACCATTTCTGGCCCTCGGCAAGCTTTGCAGCGGACTCGTTGATCTGGGCACCGGTTGCGAGCGAGCCCGTGAAGTTGATGAAGCGCGTCTTCGGATGGGCGACCAGATACGAACCGATCTCGCGTCCGGTACCCGGCAGATAATTCACCACGCCAGGCGGCAGACCTGCTTCGGCGAAGATGTCGAAGATCTTCGCCAGTGACACCACCGTATCTTCCGCGGGCTTGCAAACAACCGTATTACCCACCACGATCGCGCCGACCGTCATGCCGGTCATCAACGCCATCGGGAAATTCCACGGCGAAATCGTCACGCCCACACCCAGCGGGATGTAGAAGCTCTCGTTCTCCTCACCCGAATAATCAATCAGCGAACTGAGGCCGCCGACGTGCTTGATCGCCTGACGTGCGTAGTACTCGGTGAAGTCGATCATTTCCGCGACTTCGGCGCTCGCTTCGACATAGTTCTTGCCGATTTCATAGACCAGCCATGCCTCGAGTTCGCGCTTGCGCCGGCGCATGATTGCCGCGGCTTTCAACATGACGCGCGATCGATCTTCCTGGCTCCAACGCTTCCATGATTCGAAGGCCGTCCAGGCTGCTTCCAGCGCGGCGTCCGCGTGCTGCGTCGTCGCCTTGGCGGCAAAGCCCACGACCTCGTCCGGATTCGACGGATTCGTCGAGACGAGTGTCGCTTCGGTCTGCACGCGCTCGCCATCGATCACCAGCGGATAGGTCTTGCCAAACTCGGCACGCACCTCTTTCAGAGCCTGCTGCATGTCTGCTTTGGCACTTTCGGTGTCGAACAAATCGAACGGCTCGTTTTTGAACGGCGCAATCAACATCGCTTTCTCCAGATTGAATGGTTTGGGCTGCTTTGCCGCTCTGACTAACGCGGCACGCCACCTTGAACCGATTGTCCAGCGCGAAATTGTTCCGGTCTTGATCTAGTCACCTTTAATTTTGCGGAGTTTTGCACAATCATAGAAACATGGAGGACGCAAACACCCTCCAATAGCGCTCTGCTATAGAGACTCTTGAGAATCTGGTGGAAAACATCGTAAATACCGATTTGCGGCTTTCTGCTATTTGCTACACTGGATCAACGGGGCATCTCTTCATTCGGAGCACGTATCATGGCCATGCATTTCGATCTCGTTGATCTTCGTCTCATCACATGTATCGCAGAGACGGATAGCTTGACGCGTGGTGCCGAGCGATTTCATATGTCCGTACCCGCTGCAAGCACCCGGATCAAGAATCTGGAAGAAAGCATGGGGACCAAGCTGCTGTATCGGACCAGCCAGGGCGTTACGCTCACGCCGCCGGGCCAGGCCTTCCTTCACCACGCCCGGTTGGTCCTGTCGCAGCTCGAGCAGTTGCGCGGCGACATGCAGGAGTACGCGCGTGGCATCAAAGGTCATGTGCGAATCTTTGCGAACACGACTGCCACCACTGAATTTCTTCCTAACGACCTGCGTGACTTCCTCGCCGAGCACCCCGACGTGAACGTCGAGCTTCGCGAACGGTTGAGCCATGACGTGGTGCGCGCGGTCAGTGAAGGCACGGCGGACGTCGGGATAGTCGCCGGCAATGTCAGGCCCGAATCTCTCCAGGTCCTGCCGTACCGCTCGGACCGGCTCATATTGGCGGTCTCGCATTCGCACCCCCTCGCCGGGAAGACCTCCATTCCATTTGAAGAGGCAAGCGGGTTTGACTTCGTCGGAATGCCCGAAGCTAGCGCGATTCATACCTTTCTGAACCGCGTAGCAAGCGACATGCACAAGAAGCTTCAGGTGCGCATTGAAGTGGGTAACTTCGAAGCACTGTGCCGAATGATCGAGGCCAACGTCGGGATCGGCGTGTTGCCTTGCTCGTCAGCGGTACGCTACGTGAAAACCATGAACATCCAGCTCGTTGAAATCGAGGACGACTGGGCGACGCGCAATCTGCTGATCTGCGTGCGCAACCTTGACCTGTTGCCGTCTTTCGCGCGGGAACTGGTCGACCTCCTCACGCAGAAGTGCAAAAGCGAGCGCGAGTCCCAGCCGGCCTGAACGTCAGCAGTTAGTCTGCGTTTAAAGCCCTCTTCTCCAGACACAAATTGTAGTCAGCAGGCGGGTGCGTCAATCTAGCGTGAACGACGCTATCCGACGCCCCCATGACTGCTGAACTCAACTACCTGCGCACCTGGATCGGCCGTACACAGGTCGAGCGCGAATTCATCTCGCCACGTCTTGCGCAACAACTCGCTGCGACGCTGGACTATGAGGACGTCCCGCGTGCCGGTTCTCAGTTGCCTCCGCTGTGGCACTGGGCGTTTTTTCCTCACATCGTTTCGCAGTCGCAGGTCAGTGTGGACGGACATCCGACACGCGGTGGATTCCTGCCGCCAGTGCCACTGCCCAGACGCATGTGGGCGGGCAGCCGCGTCCGGTTCGAACGTCCGCTCGTGGTCGGCAGCGAAGTCACCAGGACGTCGCAGATTCTTGACGTCGCCGCCAAGGAAGGGCGTACCGGAAAGCTCGTTTTTGTACGTCTGCGTCACGAACTGGAAGACCTCGAAGGTCCACTGATTTCCGAAGAACAGGACGTTGTGTACCGCGAGTTCGCGACGACGGCGTACACCGCGGCAACCGGCCCGACCGCGCCGGCGGCTTTCACCTGGAAGCGAGAGATCGTGCCCGACCCGGTCCTGCTCTTTCGCTACTCCGCCGATACCTTTAACGGGCATCGCATTCACTATGACCGCAACTATGCCCAGGAACAGGAAGGCTATCCGGCGCTGGTCGTCCACGGGCCACTGACTGCGACGTTGCTGATCGATCTCGTCCGGCGCAGTGTTCCCGGTGAATCGATCGCTTCTTTCTCGTTCAAAGCGGTCAACCCGCTGTTTGACTGCGCCCCCTTTTTTATCTACGCGGCCCGTGCCCCCGGATCGACCGAAGTGAAGCTCTGGGCAGCCAATTCCAATGGCGTGTTGTGCGTCGATGCCGAGGCGACGCTAACGGCACCCGCGTATATTTTTCAGAAATGAACTCAGAGGAGTAGAGACAAGTGCTGGCTAACATTGACCCCTATCAGGACATTCGCGAAGCGGTTCGCGATCTGTGTTCCAACTTCCCCGCCGAGTATTTCCGCAAGATCGACGAGGAACGCGCCTACCCTGAAACCTTTGTACAAGCCCTAACCGACGCCGGTTGGCTCGCAGCCCTTATTCCACAGGAATTTGGCGGCTCAGGGCTCGGACTGACCGAAGCTTCGGTGATCATGGAAGAGATCAACCGCAGCGGCGGCAATTCCGGTGCGTGTCACGGGCAGATGTACAACATGGGGACACTGCTCAGGCACGGCTCGGCAGAGCAAAAGGCCAAATATCTTCCGGAAATCGCCAGCGGAAAGTTGCGGCTTCAGTCGATGGGCGTGACCGAGCCGACGACCGGCAGCGACACCACCAAGCTCAAGACAACCGCCGTGCGCAAAGGTGACCGATACGTCGTCAACGGTCAGAAGGTGTGGATCTCCCGGATCCAGCATTCCGATCTCATGATTCTGCTCGCGCGGACCACGCCGATCGATCAGGTCGCAAAGAAATCCGAGGGCATGTCGATATTTCTGGTCGACCTGCATCAGGCAGTCGGCAAGGGCATGACCGTGCGTCCCATTCCGAACATGGTGAATCACGAGACCAACGAGCTATTTTTCGACAACCTCGAGATTCCCGCCGAGAACCTGATCGGCGAAGAAGGCAAAGGCTTCAAATACATCCTCGATGGCCTGAATGCCGAGCGAACGCTGATCGCCGCTGAATGTATCGGCGATGGCTACTGGTTCCTCGACAAGGTCTGCAAGTACGTCAAGGAGCGCGTCGTCTTCGGCCGCCCGATCGGACAGAACCAGGGCGTGCAATTTCCGATCGCCCGTGCGCACGTCAACGTCGAAGCGGCGAGCTTGATGCGATATAAGGCCTGCGAGCTTTTCGACGCCAGGCAGCCCGCCGGCGCGCAAGCCAATATGGCCAAGCTGCTTGCGGCTGACGCCTCCTGGGAGGCGGCCAATGCATGCCTGCAGTTCCATGGCGGCTTCGGCTTTGCGAACGAATACGACGTCGAACGCAAATTCCGCGAGACACGGCTCTATCAGGTCGCGCCGATCTCGACCAATCTCATTCTTTCGTATGTAGCCGAGCATCTGCTCGGACTGCCGCGCTCTTTCTGAGGAGACGGACATGAAACCGCTGGACGGCGTGAAGGTCATCACCCTCGAACACGCGATTGCAGCACCGTTTTGCACCCGTCAACTTGCGGATCTTGGCGCACGCGTGATCAAGATCGAACGCCCAGGTGTCGGCGACTTCGCGCGTGCCTACGATGAGCGCGTGCACGGCATGGCCTCGCACTTTGTATGGTGCAACCGCTCGAAGGAGAGCCTCACGCTCGACGTCAAGGCCCCGCAGGCGCAGGGTATTTTCGAGCGCCTGCTTGAGGACACCGACGTGCTGGTGCAGAACCTGGCACCCGGCGCCGCAGCGCGATTGGGGCTGTCGTATGACGCGTTGCATGAGAAGTATCCCCGCCTGATTGTCTGCAACATCTCCGGTTACGGATCCGATGGTTCCTATCGGGACAAGAAGGCATACGACCTGATGATCCAGAGTGAGTCCGGGTTCCTGTCGATTACCGGCGATCCGGACTCACCGGCAAAAGCCGGCTGTTCCATTGCTGACATCGCTGCGGGGATGTACGCCTACACGAACATCCTCTCCGCGCTTCTGCAACGATCGAAGACCGGCTTGGGACGGGAAATCGACGTCTCGATGCTCGAGAGCATGGTGGAGTGGATGTCGTATCCCCTTTACTACGCGTTCGATGGCGCATCCCCGCCACCGCGTGCCGGCGCCGCTCACGCGACCATCTACCCCTACGGCCCCTTCCCCGCCGGCGATGCAAAGACAGTCATGCTGGGATTGCAGAACGAGCGTGAATGGGGTGTCTTCTGCTCACAGGTTTTGCTGGAACCCGAACTCGCCATCGATCCTCGTTTCAGTTCCAACTCGAAGCGGGTGGCAGCACGCGAGGAACTGCGCGAAATCATTGTCGCCGCGTTCAGCAAGCTGACTTCGGAAGAAGTCATCAGTCGGCTGGATACCGCGCAGATCGCCAACGCGAGAATGAATGATATGCCCGACGTGTGGTCGCATCCGCAGCTTAAGGAACGCAATCGCTGGGTGAACATCGACTCACCCGCCGGTCCCATTCCCGCCCTGCTGCCGCCAGGCATCAGTACAGCATCCGATGTTCGACTGGACGCCGTGCCCGCGTTAGGCCAACACACCGAAGCCCTTTTGAATGAACTGGGCTTTTCGATCCATGCCATCCGCGAGCTTCGTGAAGCGGCCGTGATCTAACTCCCCCAGTTAAGGTAGGCCTGTTATGAGCAATACCCAGATTCTTGCTTCGTTTGCGGCCAATCTCAAGTTTGAACAGGTCCCCAAAGACGTGGTGGCACGCACGGAAGACCTCTTCCTTGACTGGTTCGGCTCAGCACTGGCTGGCCGCGAGGCGCGTCCTGTCGAGACGATCCAGAAGTACGCATTCGAATTCGGGCCGCAGTCTGGTCTCTGCGAAGTACTGATCTCCCGCCGAACCACCAGCGCGCTCTTCGCGGCAATGATCAACGCCGCCGCATCGCACTTCGCTGAACAGGACGACCTTCACAACAGTTCGGTCCTGCATCCGGCAACCGTCGTTTTCCCCGCAGCGTGGGCCGCTGCGCAAGCGCTTGGCAGAAGTGGCAAAGAGTTCATCGCAGCGTCTGTCGCAGGCTATGAAGTGGGCATCCGTGTCGGTGAATTCCTCGGTCGGTCGCACTACAAGATTTTTCATACTACCGGCACGGTCGGGACGATCGCGGCCGCAGCAGCAGTCGGTAATCTTTTGCGATTGAGCGACGAGCAGATGGTGAATGCGTTTGGCTCCGCCGGCACCCAGGCAGCCGGACTCTGGGAATTTCTGAAAGACGCCGCGGACTCCAAGCAACTGCATACGGCCAAGGCCGCGGCGAACGGCCTTCTCGCTGCCTATCTGGCGGCCGACGGCTTCACCGGCGCAAAGGACATCTTCGAGGGCACGAAAGGCATGGGCGCCGGCATGTCCACGCAAACGCATCCGGACAAACTCGCCGAAGCGCTCGGCTCGCGATGGGCGCTGATCGAAACGTCTTTCAAGTATCACGCTTCGTGCCGGCACACTCATCCGGCGGCCGATGCTCTGCTGCAGGTTATTCAGCGCGAGAAGCTCGTGCCTGACGACATCGAGACGGTGGTGACTCATGTTCACCAGGCCGCGATTGATGTCCTTGGACCGGTAACCGACCCAAAGACTGTTCATCAGGCGAAGTTCTCCATGGGCACCGTGCTCGCTCTGGTGGCGCAATTCGGCCACGCGGGCGTACGTGAGTTCGACGGCCATTACAAGGAAAGCAGGATCGCGCACTTCTGCAAAAAGGTTTCGATGGTGCTCGACCCTGAAGTCGATACGGCCTATCCGTCACGCTGGATTGGAAAGGTCATCGTTCAGACGAAGGACGGCCGCACCTTCGAAGGCCGCGTGGATGATCCCAAGGGTGATCCGGGCAACACGCTCACGCGCGCAGAAGTCGAGCACAAAACGATCACGCTGGGTTTGTATGGCAATGCGGCCACCGAAGACGAACTCAAGCGCTCCATCGCATCGGTATGGGCGATTACTGACGCAACCGTCGTACCCAGACTGCTCCCTGAATCGAAACTGGAGGCTCAACATGGCTGACCTTGCACCCCGGTCTTATCTCTTCGTTCCCGGCAACCGGCCGGACAGGTTTGCCAAGGCGGCTGCATCGGGTGTCGATGTGGTCGTTATCGATCTGGAAGACGCAGTGCCTCCCACTGAGAAGAAGATCGCGCGGGCGGCACTCGCCGAGTGGCTGTCGACAAACAGTACGCCGGTGGCGGTCCGTGTGAATGATGTGAACAGCGAATGGTTTCGCGACGACATCGCCGTATGCCGTGCGCCATCCGTCGCCGCTGTCATGCTGCCCAAGACGGAACGCATCGACGATATCTTCCTGTGCGAGTTCGCCGGCAAGCCGACCGACATCCTGCCCATGATCGAGACGGCTCAAGGTTTTCGGAATGTCGTCGCTATCGCCCAGCACCGGCTGACCACACGACTCGTATTCGGCAATGTGGATTTCCAGCTCGACCTCGGCATTGACGGCGACGATGAGCAGCTTCTGTACTTCCGCTCACAGATCGTCTTCGCCTCTCGCATCGGCAACCTGCTGCCGCCGGTGGACGGGGTCAGCACCACGCTCGACGATCCCGAGCAGATCACGCGCGACACGATTCGTGCAAAGCGACTCGGCTTCGGCGCCAAGCTCTGTATTCATCCGAGGCAAGTCGCCGCGGTCAATGCTGCGTTCGTCCCCAGCGAGAAAGATGTCGAATGGGCGCACCGGGTTGTCGAAGGCGCAGCTGCATCCCACGGTGCGGCCGTGGCTGTCGACGGCCGCATGGTCGACCGGCCGGTCATTCTGAAGGCGCAGGAAATCCTGGCAGAGTCCCAGCGACGTCTGCCCGTTGGCGCCTGATTCAATATCAATTGGAGACGAGAGTCATGCAACGATTTGAGATGTACATCAATGGCGAATCTTGCCA
Source organism: Paraburkholderia sp. WS6 (assembly GCF_030464835.1). Taxonomy (NCBI): domain Bacteria; kingdom Pseudomonadati; phylum Pseudomonadota; class Betaproteobacteria; order Burkholderiales; family Burkholderiaceae; genus Paraburkholderia; species Paraburkholderia sp. WS6. Next base: position 93,322 of record NZ_JALQCK010000007.1, on the reverse strand, counting down.
GCCGACTTCGGGCGAATGGTTCGATACGGAAAATCCGTTCACGGGAGAAACCTGGGCGCAGATTGCAAAAGGCAACGGGACCGACGTCGATCGTGCTGTGCAAGCGGCGCATACCGCATTCAGTACAGGACCGTGGTCACAGATGTCTCCGAGCCAGCGAGGCCTGCTGCTTCATCGGGTCGGCGACCTGATCGCACGGGACGCCAGGCGGCTTGCCGAACTCGAAGTTCGGGACAACGGCAAGCTCATGGCGGAGATGCTCGGCCAGTGCCAGTATCTGCCCCAGTGGTATTACTATTTTGGCGGTCTGGCGGACAAGATTCAGGGCGCCGTCATTCCGCTCGACAAGAAGGGGTACTTCAACTTCACGCGCAATGAGCCGTTGGGCGTCGTCGCCGCGATCACGCCGTGGAATTCGCCCTTGCTACTGGCAACATGGAAGATTGCGCCCGCGTTGGCCGCAGGTTGCACGGTTGTGATCAAACCCTCCGAGTTCACTTCGGCGTCCACGATCGAGTTTGCGAAGCTCTTCACCGAAGCCGGTTTTCCGCCGGGCGTAGTGAACGTCGTGACCGGATTCGGTGCGGACGTCGGCTCGCCTTTAGTGGAACACCCCCTGGTCAAGAAGATCACGTTCACCGGCGCAGATTCCACAGGGCGCGCGATCAACGAGGCGGCAGCACGTCAATTCAAACACGTTAGTCTCGAACTCGGTGGCAAGTCACCCAACATCGTGTTCGAGGATGCCGATCTGGAAGACGCGGTGAATGGCGCGGTTTCCGGCATCTTCGCCGCGACCGGACAGACCTGTATTGCCGGTTCGCGGCTGTTGTTGCAAGAGAGCATCTACGACACGTTCGTCGACAAACTCCTGACGCTGGCACGCACCGCGAAAATGGGGGATCCGTCGAGTATGGATACCCAGGTCGGGCCGGTCACGACGCGCCCTCAATACCAGAAGGTTCTGTCGTACATTGAAACCGCCAAGCAGGAAGGGGCGACGCTGCTGCTCGGTGGAAAGCCTGGCAGTGCACCGGAATGCGGTAGTGGCTGGTTCGTCGAGCCGACCATCTTCGGCGACGTGAACAACAGGATGCGAATCGCGCAGGAGGAAGTCTTTGGTCCCATCCTGTCGATCATCAAGTTCAAGGACGAAGACGAGGCGGTTGCACTCGCCAATGACGTGCGCTTCGGTCTGGGCTCAGGTGTCTGGACGAAGGATATCGGCCGGTCCATTCGTGTCGCTGAAAAGCTGCAGGCCGGCATGGTCTGGGTGAATAGCTATCGCGCGGTCAGCTACATGTCGCCGTTCGGCGGCTACAAGGATTCCGGGCTTGGCCGCGAGAACGGTATAGACGCGATCCGCGAGTATCTGCAAACGAAGAGTGTCTGGATCAATACGGGGGTCAAGACTGCAAACCCGTTCGTCATGAGATAAAAATGACAAAGCCCCGCGGCGTACCGAGGGGCATTTCTGAGTTCGATTAAGGCAACGGGGATAACGAAAGAATCACACGGTGAACGTGTGTCAGGACTTGATCCCTTGAGCTGCTTTGGTACTGGGCGCCCGGACCTCTAACGTGACCCCTGCCCCTTCGTTGACCGTCTTGAAGTACGTGAAGCCGCTTCGATCATCGAGACGCCCGCGTGCCAGAACATCCAGTCCGGCGTTCGCAGCCTGTTCCTCTGCTTTATCGCAACTCTCAACAGAAAAGCCAAGATGAAAAACACCCTCGCCGCGCGACTCCAGGAAACGTCGTTGCGGCGTGCCTCCCTCTCCTGGCTGGCAAAGCTGCAGTTGGGCATTGTCGATGTTCGCGAACTTATAACGCATCTTCAGAAAGGCCGGACGATCGTAGCCGTCCAGTTCGTACGCATCCAGCGGCGGAAAATCTGTCCACGGACCGACTCCGATCGACTCGTAATACTCCACGGCCTTCTCAATGTCACGAACCACGATGCAGACGTGGTGCAGCTTCTGAAACATGGGTAGCTTTTCCATCGTGCGTTTCACTCCTGGTCAGTTTTGATGCTGGGCTACAGAAGCTTTCGACAGCAGTTGCGGCCCGACGTCGCAGCGGATCATCCCGCCTTCGCAATCTTCTTTGGCGTATAGGCTTCTGCCGCCTCGTCGTGCGACTGGCCCAATGCCGGGTTCCATTGGAAGCCGGAACGCGCCACGACACCTGGCTTCAGACGTTGGTCAGGACCAAAGTCCGCAAAGGGATGAAAGAACAAGGGCTCCGTGCTCTCGAGCGTGCGCAACCGCGCTGCGTAGGCGTCGAGGTACGCTTGCCGCTCCTCGGCGCTCACGCGGCCAGGCATCCACGACACATGCGGCGGCAGCACATCGAAGCCAAGGTAATTGAAAATCCCGTTGTGGATCGGCCAGAGAATGTGATTGATATCACCGTCGACACCGTCCGGCTCGTAGAGGCTCGCGGCCGTTCCCGTCGTGGTGGACACCATTGCCTTGCGGCCCTTGAACATACCGGTCTCGTATTTGCGCCCGGTCGCATAGGCGAATCCGCGGGTCATCACGCGATCCACCCAGCCCTTCAGAATCGCCGGCATCCCGAACCACCACATCGGATACTGGAAGATGATCAGATCGGACCAGAGCACCTTCTGTTGTTCGGCGTAGACATCAGGGGTCGGTTTCGTGGACGTCCCAAACATATGTTCCTGTTCCGCCGAAAGATCGAGGAAGTCAGGATTGAGACGCTCACCCACGAAGTCTTCGACGCCGAGATCGGGCCGCCACTTCAGTTGATACAGGTCGGTTACCTGAACCTCGTGCCCTTGCGCTTTCAGGGTCGAGACAGACGTATCTTTCAGCGCACCATTGAACGATTTGGGTTCGGGGTGAGCGAAAACGATAAGCACTTTCATGCGAAAACTCCACAAAAACCAGTTCATTGAGCGTGCGGGCCGGTGGCCTGCACTTGAATTCGTTCCGTCTATGCCGCCATCGCCCCGTGGAATCCCAGCAGGCAGGCTCAGGGATCGCACCCCATTCTGGAACGCAATCCCCTTGGCAGCGATCGGTTCGGTTTACAGCATTCTGGATCTTTGCGAAATTCCGGTCTTGAGGAGGCTCGGCTAATTTGCGCGGAATTCTGCACACTTCTTGGGAGTATGCGCCCCTACGCAGGCCGGAGAACCCTTTTCAGTAATGGCACTCAACTGCACCTACAGTGCACCATCACTCTGCGGAGAACTGCCGCAATTCGCCTGCCTCGAACCTCGAAAGGGGGCACAAGCACCCCGCGCCCTCCAGATCACCGCTCAGGCGGCATCCAGTTGAGCGGTGTCGCCCTCCAGATACGCCGCCCGCACAGCAGGATTGGCCAGCAACTCAGCGCCGCTCCCGTCGAGGGCGATCTGTCCGTGCTGGAGCACGTAGCCTCGATGCGCGACGCGCAAAGCGTGATGAGCGTTCTGTTCGACAAGCAGAATTGTCATCCCGAGTTGCTCGTTCAACTCCTTGATGACCGAAAAAATCTTCTTGATGAAGATCGGCGCGAGACCGAGTGACGGCTCATCGAGCAGGAGCAATCTCGGCCGCGACATCAATGCGCGTCCTATCGCGAGCATCTGTTGCTCTCCTCCCGACAGCGTGCCGGCACGTTGCGAAGCTCTGCTCCTCAGGATGGGGAACATCTCGTACATGCGCTCGAGATCATCCGCGGTCCGGCGATTGCCCGGCGTATCGCCCATCAGGAGATTCTCGAGTACAGTCATCCGCTGAAAAATACGGCGCCCTTCAGGCACAACCGCAATGTCGAGCTTGCCGATCGCATGCGATGGCAGTTTCGAAATATTCTGTCCGTCGAATTCGACCTTGCCGCCGCTGGCCCGTGGATAGCCGAAGATGGTATTCATCAGCGTCGACTTGCCCGCGCCGTTCGCGCCGATCAACGTGACGATCTCACCGGTCTTCACACTCAGACTGACTCCGCGTAGTGCCTGGACGCTGCCATAGTGGGCACTGAGTTCGGTAATCTTAAGCATGAGCTGATTTCTCCTGCGATGCTTCACCGAGTGACGGCGTCTCGTCGTCCTCGCCGAGGTATGCGCTGATCACATCAGGATTCACCTTGATGTCAGCAGGCAAGCCTTCTGCAATTTTCTTCCCGTGATTGAGCACGACAATATGGTCTGAAACCTTCATGACGACGCTCATATCGTGCTCAATTAACAATATGCCGATACCCTGCTCTCTCGCGAGCGAGGTCAACAACGCGGTGAGTTCTGCCGACTCGCGCGGATTGAGACCGGCAGCCGGCTCGTCCAGACACAGCAAAATGGGGTCCGCGCACATCGCGCGCGCGATCTCGACGCGACGCTGCACACCATATGGCATGTCGCCAGCAGGTTTGTTGGCTATATCCCGAACGCTCAAGCGCTCGAGCCATGTCAAAGCGTTGTCTATCGCCTTGTCGTTCGCACGTCGAAACGACCGCGCGTTGAGTGCGCCAGCAATCGAGAACCTGGACGCGTCCTGCAACACATTGTGCTGGGCGATCATCAGGTTTTCGAGCACGGTCATACGCGGGAATAGCCGTATGTTCTGGAACGTTCTGACGACCTGTCCAATCCGTGCGACATCGACATTCTTCATCGCATCCAGCCGGAGCCTCCCATGACGGGGATGCCCCAACGTGATGACGCCCTTGGTCGGCTTGTAGAAGCCAGTCAGGCAGTTAAAAAACGTCGTCTTTCCGGCTCCGTTCGGCCCGATCACCGACGTCACCTCTCCTGCGCGCGCCGTCATGGACAGGTCTTCGATCGCGCGAAGTCCGCCAAACTGCATCGTCAGATTCTCAACGCTGAGCAGTGAAGTGGAGGCGTTCATGGCTTTGCCTCCACGCCAGGCGCGCTGACAGTCGCACGGCGATGGCTGATCAGGCCGCCGGGCCGCACGACCATGATAAAGACCATTGCAACACCGAAAAGCAGCATTCTGTACTCGGAGAAATCACGCCCTAACTCGGGCAAAATCACCAGCAAGGCCGCCGCGAGGACGACGCCAAGCTGGCTTCCCATACCACCGAGCACCACGATCGCGAGAATCGTGGCGGACTCCGAAAAGGTAAAGCTCTCTGGCGAAATGAACCCCTGCCGTGCGGCGAAGAACACGCCGGCGAATCCGGCCAGCATTGCGCCGGTTGCAAAGGCGGATAGTTTCACATTCGTTACGTTGATCCCCATTGCTTTGCAGGCGATCTCGTCTTCGCGCACCGCTTCCCACGCGCGCCCAACGGGCAGCCGTCTGAGTCGCGAGACGAGAAGGTTCGTCAGCAGCGCAAGTGCGAGGATCAGGTAGTACAGAAAGACGACTCGCTGGCCAGGCGAGTAATCGAGGCCAAACACGGTCGCGAAGGTCGGACCGTCGCCAGATGCCTGCATGGGGAGACCAAAGAAGGTTGGCTTCGGAATGGACGAGACGCCGTTCGGTCCGCCTGTCACGTCGCCCCAATTCACGAGTATCAACCGTATGATTTCCCCGAATCCAAGCGTGACGATGGCCAGATAATCGCCTCTGAGCCTTAGAGTCGGGTAACCAAGCAACATGCCGAACGCCGCAGCGAGGCCGCCGGCAATCGGCAAGCACTGCCAGAAACCAAAGCCGAAATGCGTCGACAGCAGGCCGTATGTGTACGCGCCGACCGCATAGAACGCGACATAACCCAGGTCCAGCAGCCCCGCCAGACCAACAACGACATTCAGGCCCCAGCCAAGCATGACGTAGATCAGTACGGTCGTCGCTGTATCGACGACGTAGCGGTTTCCAGCGAACAACGCGGGCAACAACACGGCGAACGCCACGCATCCGGCGCCGGCCCAGACAAGCGAACCATTACCCGCGACTTGAGGAGCGGGTCTGGCGCGCGACCGACGCTTTGAAAAAAGACTGAAACGCTGCAGCAAAAGCTGCATGACGATGCGCCCGGCAAATGCGATCGCGATGAAAGCCGCCAGCAGCGCCCATCGCGTCTGAACCTCGAGACCATTGCTGCCATCTCGCGTCGTCAAACCCAGCATGGGCAAGCCGACGAGGCCCGCGACCAGCGCCGCGCCAAGTGCATCCTTAACGCGAAAATGTAGATTCGTTTCTTGCATGACTGTCGAACTCATCACACCTTCTCCACTTCGGGTCGGCCGAGAAGCCCGGATGGACGAAACATCAAGACCACAATCAGGATGACGAACGTGGCCACATCCTTGTATTCGGGCGAGAGGTAAGCAGCCCAGAATGCTTCGATCAAACCGATAATCACACCGCCCAGCATTGCTCCGGGAATCGAGCCAATTCCACCGAGCACGGCTGCGGTAAACGCCTTGATACCCGCCTCGAATCCGATCGAGAAATCGATCACACCGTAGTAGAGCGTCACCATGACACCTGCGACGGCCGCCAGTGCGGCGCCAATCATGAACGTCAGGGCGATGATCCGATCGACGTTGTAGCCGAGGAACTGCATCATCCGTTGATCCTGTTCGCAGGCTCGCTGCTGTCTACCGAAAGGGGTTTTATTGATGAATAGCGTGAAGGCACACATCAGCAGGATCGTCACAACGACGATGAGAATTTGCACGTACGAAACGTATGGCCCGTGAAATTGTTCACCGGAGAAAAGGTTCACGCCTCCCGTCACGAGCGGCTGGATAGACTTGACTCGTGCGCCTTGAGTAAGCTGAACCATGTTCTGCAGGAAGATGGAAATCCCGATTGACGAGATCAGCGGCGCGAGACGATTGGACCCGCGGAGCGGCCGATATCCGACACGTTCGACGGTCCAGCCGAATACGGATGTCAGTACGATCGACACGATCAGCGTAATTGCAATGCTCGCCACGACTGACGAGATTCCGCTACCAGCAAGCAGCGTGAAACAGGTCACGGCAATGAACGCGCTCACCATGTAAATATCGCCGTGAGCGAAGTTGATCATGCCGATAATGCCGTAGACCATCGTGTAGCCGATCGCGATCAGGCCGTACACGGCGCCCAAGGTCAGCCCATTAATTAGTTGTTGCAGTGCCTGGCTCATGTCCTCTCCGGTGAATCTGCTGCAGAGGCGGCGCAGTAGAGCGACGCACCGCCTCTTTCCTTGCTACAAAGACTGGACAGGACGCGTCACTTCACATAGTCGTAGTTGTTGCCGTTCCACCGGTAGACCACATAGCCGGGGCTCTTCAGATCGCCTTTCGCGTCGAAGTCCACCTGGCCGACTACCGTACTGAACGATGCGTTGTGAAGCTGCTTCACGATCGCCGCATAGTCTGTGGAGTTGGCTTTCTTGGCGGCCTCTGCGAAAACCTGCATGGCGGCGTACGAATACAGCATGTAGCCTTCCGGCTCGATCTTCTGCGCGCGGAAGGCCGCCACCACCTTTGCAGCTGCGGCACTCTTACGCGGGTCGGGCGGGAAGGTGAACAGGACCTTGTTGATTTCCGGCCCTGCGGCGGTCACCAGTTCATTGTTCGTCAGCGTGTCGCCGCCGAGGACCGTCAGGTTGAGCCCTGCCTGCGCCGCCTGGCGCAGAATCAGCGCGACTTCCTGGTAGTAGCCTCCGTAAACAAGAATCTGAATGCCGTTCGCCTTCAGTTTGCTGATCAGACCGGAGTAGTCCTTTTCACCGGCCGTGATCGACTGGCGCAGCGCCACGGGTGTCTGCTTCGCCGCCAGATCTTTTGCAATTTCGTCCGCCAGACCGCCGCCATATGCCGTCTTGTCATCAATAACGGCGATTTTCTTGCCCTTGAAGTTTGCAGCGATATAGTCCGCCGCGACCTGTCCCTGCTGGTCGTCCCTGCCCGTGATACGGAAAATCCCCTTGATACCGCGTTCCGTGATTTTGGGGTTGGTCGACACTGTGACCTGCGGAATCTGCGCGTCGTTGTAGACGTCGGATGCCGGCAACGTGGAACTGGAGCACCAGTGGCCATCGACGAACGCCACCTTCTTGTTGACGAAGCTGTTTGCAACAGAGACTGCCTGCTTGGGATCGCAAACGTCGTCACCGACGACCAGGTCGAGTTGCTGCCCAAGCAAACCTCCTGACGCGTTGATGTCCTTCACGGCCTGTTCTGCGCCCTTGCGAAACTGGTCTCCCCCCGACGCGTACTCCCCCGTCATCGGACCCGCCACGCCCACCACAACGCTTGCGTCCGCTGTGGCCGAGCAGGCCAGAGCCATTCCGCCCATGCTGAGTGCCGCACCTAATTTAACCAATCCTTTCCGGCCGTTCATAACCATCTCCAAGAGCAGGCTTCGATGCAGGAACGAACAGGTCTCGGCTATCGTTCCTGAGTGTCGCCTCGCATTCGTTCACGAGGTAGAACGCAGGTTGCCGACACCAAAAACAGCTTGGAATTTGATTGTTCGAAAGCGGGGATTAGGTGCAGCCTAATGATGCGGAATACCGCGTGGTGTACGCGGCAAAACGCACAATTCAGCAGTTCGACCAGAGACATGACCGAGTAAACGACTAGTCGGCAAACTACGCGTATTTATCGCCGACAGTGCTGCGGATAGGATAAGTGTCGTACACAATTATCATGCGCTCGACCAGCCCGTTGGCGTCGAACTCGAACACATCGACGCACTCGAAGCTCGCCACGGAACCGTCTTTCAGCACCCAATCGTAGATGAAGTAACCCGTAGCACGCCGAGCGCCCGTTGTGCTCACGCAGATGTCGATAGGCCTGATCGTGCTCTGGCCCGATGCTTCGCTGACTTTGGCAAAGAACGGTGCAGCTTGCATCCAACCGAGAAACGGCGAGAAAATCTGTGCGTCCGGTGCAAACAAGGCGCAGATCGCGGCGACGTCGCCGCGCTCCAACTCCTCGAGGTAGGTGCGAACCTGCTGCGTGTAGAGTAATTCGGGTGACGACACCACAGTAACCTCCGATAATTCGTTAACGATGCGGCCCGGTCAAACGAGCACGCCCCTGGTTGAAACACGATAGCGACGCGCCGATGACCGAACAATCGAAAAATCCGCAAGCCGGGTATGCAGCCGGAACATACCCGCTGGCGGATCTGACCCGCCCGCTGCCGTCGCTAGCCGGATTCCAGGCGTTCGTCGCCGCGGCGTCTCTCGGCAGCGTGAGTAAGGCCGCAGATCATCTGTGCCGCACGCAGGGCGCGGTCAGCCGGCAGATCCAGCAACTGGAAGCGCACTATCAATGTGCGCTGTTCGTGCGTCACGCGTCGGGGCTGGCATTGACGGCAGAGGGGGACACGCTGCTTACGGTGGCCGTCCACGTGCTGACGCAGCTCGTTCAGCATGCTGACATTCAGCATGGCGCGGCGTCGGTGATCACGCTGCGGTTACCGTCCACGTTTGCGATTCGCTGGTTGCTCCCGCGGCTGGCGGAAATCAACAATGCGCTGGGCGGTACTGAACTGCGCATCTCGACATCCGCTGACGACAAGCCGGATTTCACCGCGCCGGATGTCGACGCCATTGTCGTGCGTGGCGCCGGACAGTGGGTGGGCGTAGAAGCGATACCGCTGTTTGCCGAGACGCTCACGCCAATGTGCACACCCGCATTGGCTGCGTCTCTCAGATCCGTCGCTGATCTTGCTGACGCAACGTTGCTACATCCTGGACCTGGTTATGCGGAATGGCGTGGTTGGCTTGATGGTGTCGGGGCGACGTACATCAATGCTCGACAGGGACCTGTATTCGATACACTTGAATTGACGCTCACTGCCGCAGCAGAAGGTCATGGGGTTGCAATCGGCGATCCACGCATGGCGCAAGAAAAACTTAATGCGGGTTCCCTGATGATGCCGTTTCGCGAGGTAGTGCGAAACGGTGCGTCGTACTTTCTGGTATATCCATCTCAACGTGCGGCCCAGCCGAAGATTCGCGCCCTTGCCGACATCCTCGTGCGGCTGGCGCAAGAAGAGTGACTTACGCGAGTACGCCAAACAAAGAGCAATCGCCACATGCGTTCGCAGATCCGTCGCTCGCGTCATCGGCATTGGAGCCGGTCGCGTCGAGCGATGATATGGAATTTACCAATACAATCCCCTCTATGACACATGCACCCGACTCCCTCTTCGCCGAACGCATTCGCGCCAGCTTCATGCGCCAGAATGCGATGACATTGATCCAGGCGACTCTGCCCGTAATCGAACATGGCCACACCGAAATTCACCTACCCGTTTGGAGTGGTGTCGAGCAGCAGCACGGCTTCGTACATGGCGGCGTGGTGGGTATGATTGCTGACTCCGCAGGCGGCTACGCTGCGATGACCTTGGTGCCGGCCAGTGCTTCTGTATTGACTGTCGAATACAAGATGAATCTGGTCGCTCCGGCCGACGGTGAAATCCTGATCGCCCGTGGCCAGGTTGTCCGCCCCGGCCGTACGCTAATCGTCACTCAGGCAGAGGTATTCGCAGTCAAAGACGGCCATGAAACGCTTTGTGCACTGATGCAACAAACGATCATGGTGATGCACGACAAGGTGGAGAAGTAGGACCCGGTGGACCGGTGGGACAGCTTTTTTCCGTCGCCAACCACAAGACCTACAGATGCCTGCAGACCCTTGCAGAGTCTGGCTTTTTTGTCGAATTTTATATCGAGGAAATTTAACCCTCATTCCCACTCGATTATCAATCCGAGGCCGGAGGCTCGCTCATCGCCACAACCGAACGACTGATTGTGGCGATGACGCTACGATGTCACAGGCCGCCGCATCAATGCATATGCTGGCCGCCGTTGATAGCAATATTGGACCCGGTCACAAAACCTGCATCGTCCGAGCACAAATACCTGACAAGGGCCGCGACTTCATCGGGCTTGCCCAGACGACCGGCTGGAATCTGCGGCAGGATCTTTGTGTCCAGAATCTCCTGCGAAATCGCAGTGACCATCTTCGTGGCAAGATAGCCTGGCGAAACCGTGTTGACGGTTACGCCTTTGCGCGCGACCTCCAGCGCCAGTGATTTGGTGAAGCCGTGCATGCCAGCCTTCGCCGCGGCGTAATTGGTCTGGCCGACAGAGCCTTTCGAACCGTTGACGGACGAGATGTTGATGATTCGCCCCCAGCCGCGCGCGACCATGTCTTCGCACAACGGCTTGGTCATATTGAACACCGAATCCAGATTGGTGCGAATCACCGCGTCCCAGTTGACCTTGTCCATCTTCCTGAGTGTCATGTCCTGCGTGATTCCGGCATTGTTCACCAAAATGTCGACGGAACCGACTTCAGCCTGAATTCTTGCTACACAGCGCTGGCATGAGTCATAGTCGGCCACATCGACGGAATATGCGCGAAAATTGCGACCCTGAGATTCCGTGCCGGCCAGCCAGTCGGCTGAACCAGTATTGATCGTCGAGTGCGTTACTACGACGGCATAGCCGGCGTCATGCAGTTTCGTGCTGATCACTTCTCCAAGTCCGCCCATGCCACCCGTTACTACAGCGATTCGCTTCGTCATCCTTTCCACCCGTGATCGTAGTATCTGCGAGGATCAAGAATACCCAACGGCCGTCCCGCACAACCCGCCATTGGATTGCAACAATGCGTCGCCTCCTCCCAGATTGCAGAGAATGATGGCTCCGGCATTGATCGAACTGCGTGGCTTTTTTTGTAGGCTTCTGGTATTGCGCGAATGAAGTTTGATACACGGGCGCGCGACACTCACTGGCCGCGCGCCGCAACGGTCTCTCTCAGGTTCAGCATTTTATGGTCCGAAGAATCGATGCATGCCGGTCAAGCAAGCATGCGAAACGATTATTTCAGCGAAATCTGGCGATCACAAGTAGGCACCTGCCGGTTTCATACTTTCCCCATAGAAACTAATTGCTACGACCGGCCTTGCGCCGACGACAGTGCACAGAAACGAGCAGAAGACGTTGCGAATGAAGACGGCAGTTCGATACCGCAAGGTCGAAGCCTGACGCATGGATCATGTGTTCGGGGCAGTCTCCTATGACGATTGCCAGACGCCGTCGGAAGCGTGAATGCCATTTTCTAGTCCACCTGTTTTGCACACAACTGTTTTGCGAAAAAGTCACTTTTGCAACGCTCAATCGCCCGTTGTTGTCCGACTCGGCACACTAGTCCTCCTGAACAATTGGTAATAAAAAACGCTGACGATTTGACGTTCATCGAAAGTGACGCTCGTGCGCCTCTGTCCGGTTCTTGCCAGGCATCACTCTGTCCAGCAACGACAAGGTATTCCCGATATGTGCGGGCAAAGCGAAATGAGCTTACCCGGCATCCATACATGCCTGACGTTTCATTTGTCCTTCAGCAGAACTTCCGAGCTTTGTGTACATTCGCGCTTGGGTTGCGTTGCGGCGCATCGGCACCTGTCCCAAGGCAGAGCTCCTCGTTTCGCATACAGGCACACGGCTACGGGTCATCGCACGCCGCGCTAGCCTCCACCAAAGACTCTTACGTTTTACCCCAAGCTCTGGAATTCTCATGCTCGGCCTAGTCCGTATCGCCCTTCGGCGACCCTACACCTTCGTAGTCCTGGCGATCTTCATCCTCATCATCGGTCCTTTGTCCGCGATGAGAACGCCAACCGACATCTTTCCGGATATCAGGATTCCCGTGATCAGCGTCGTGTGGCAGTACACGGGTCTGCCGCCGGACCAGATGGTCGGCCGCATCACCTCGCCATTCGAACGCACGCTGACGACTACTGTGAACGACGTCGAGCATATCGAGGCGGAATCGGTCGCCGGCTTCGGGATCATCAAGATCTTCTTCCAGCCGGGGGTGAATATCAGCACGGCGAACGCGCAGGTAACTTCGGTCGCGCAAACTCAATTGCGGCAGTTGCCTGCCGGTACGACGCCTCCTCTGATCCTGAACTACAACGCGTCGACCGTACCGATCATCCAGTTGGCGCTGTCTGGCAAAGGACTCTCTGAACAGAAGCTCGGTGACCTGGGGCTGAATGCGGTGCGCCCGGTTCTCACAACGGTCGCAGGCGCAGCAATTCCCTACCCCTTCGGCGGCAAGACACGTCAGGTACAGATCGACGTCGATCCGGCGGCGCTCCAGGCGCGCGGCTTATCCGCGCAGGACGTCGCCAATGCGCTTGCCGGCCAGAACCTGATTACACCGGTCGGCACTGAAAAGATCGGTGACTACGAGTACACGCTGCAACTGAACAATGCGCCGTCGGAAATCAAAGCCTTGGGCGATCTGCCGGTCAAGGCAGCCAATGGCACCACCGTCTACATTCGTGACATTGCGAATGTGCGCGACGGCAGCCCGCCGCAGACCAATATCGTGCATGTCGACGGCCGGCGCTCGGTACTGATGTCCGTACTCAAGAACGGTTCAGTTTCGACGCTCGGCATCATCTCCGGCATCAAGCAGCGGCTTGCTGCAGGGAAAGCGTCGTGGCCCGATAACCTGCAGATCGAGCCCATCGGCGACCAGTCGCTGTTCGTACGGGCGGCCATCACCGGCGTGGCGCGCGAGGGTGTGATCGCGGCCGTGCTGACGAGCCTCATGATCCTGCTGTTCCTGGGTAGCTGGCGCTCGACGATCATCATCGCAACCTCAATCCCACTCGCCATCCTCGGCTCCATCGCGACGCTATCCGCGCTCGGCGAGACGTTGAACATCATGACGCTCGGCGGTCTTGCATTGGCGGTGGGGATTCTGGTCGACGATGCCACGGTGACGATCGAAAACATCAACTGGCACCTCGAGCACGGCAAGGAAGTGGAGACGGCCATTCTCGACGGCGCCGCGCAGATCGTCACGCCGGCATTCGTCTCGCTGCTGTGTATCTGCATCGTGTTCGTGCCGATGTTCTTCCTGAGCGGGGTTGCACGCTTCCTGTTCGTGCCGATGGCTGAAGCGGTGATCTTCGCGATGATCTCGTCGTTCATCCTGTCGCGAACCCTTGTGCCGACGATGGCGAAATACCTGCTGAAACAGCATGTAAAGGGCGAGCACGCCCAGGAAGCCAAAAACCCCGGTCCGCTTGGGCGTTTCCAGCGCGGCTTCGAAGCGCGCTTTGAAAAGGTGCGTAGCGCCTACCGTGGGTTGCTCGAACTCGCGCTGACCCACCGGCGTCCGTTCGTCAGTGGCTTCCTCGGCTTCGTCGCCCTCTCGTTCGCGCTGGTGCCGTTCCTCGGCCGCAACTTCTTCCCTTCGGTCGATTCCGGACAAATCCTGATGCATGTGCGCGCACCAGTCGGCGTTCGCGTTGAAAAGACCGCGCAGATTTTTGCGGATGTCGAAGGCGCGATCCGCCAGATCGTCCCGCCGGCGGATCTCGGCACCGTGGTCGACAACATGGGTCTGCCGGTCAGCGGCATCAATACCGCGTACAACAACACCGGTACGGTCGGCTCGCAGGACGGTGACATCCAGATCGCGCTGAACGATGGCCATCGTCCAACCGAAGAGTATGTTCGCCTGATGCGCGAGAGATTGCCGCGGGAATTCCCGGGCGTCACGTTTTCGTTCCCGCCGGCGGACATCATCAGTCAGATCCTGAACTTCGGCTCGCCGGCGCCGATCGACCTGCAGATTCGCGGCAATAATCTGAAAACCGACTACGCGTACGCGGACCGTCTGCTGCGCCAGGTTCGCGATGTTCCGGGCGTGGTCGACGCGCGGATTGCGCAGTCGCAAGGCAACCCGACGTTCAACGTCGATGTCGACCGCACACAAGCGCAATTGCTCGGCATCACCGAGCGCGACGTGACGAACAGCATGGTGGTGAACCTCGCGGGTTCCAGCCAGGTCGCGCCCACGTTCTGGCTGAACAACGCGAACGGCGTGTCTTATCCGATCGTGATGCAAACGCCGCAATACAGCCTCGATTCGCTCGCCGCACTGCAAAATCTTCCGATCACGGCCAGCGGCGGAAGCACCGCCCAGATCCTCGGCGGCCTGGCGACAGTCGAACGCACCAGCAGCAACGAGGTTGTCAGCCAGTACAACATCCAGCCCATGGTCGAGATCTTCGCGACCACCCAGGGCCGCGACCTCGGCGCGGTGGCATCCGATATCCAGCGCATCGTGCACGACAACGCCGGCACCTTGCCCAAGGGCTCGGCCGTCGCGCTGCTGGGTCAGGTGCAGACAATGAACAGCGCCTTTGCCGGTATGTTGTTCGGCCTGCTTGGTGCGGTGGTGCTGATCTATCTGCTGATCGTGATCAATTTCCAGTCGTGGGCCGACCCCTTCGTGATCGTAAGCGCGTTGCCTGCCGCGTTGGCAGGGATCGCCTGGATGCTGTTCGCGACCCACACGACGCTCTCTGTACCCGCATTGACCGGTGCGATCATGTGCATGGGGGTGGCGACGGCCAACTCGATTCTGGTCGTCAGTTTCTGCCGCGAACGTTTTGCCGTACACGGCGACCCGTTCAAGGCCGCCCTCGAAGCAGGCTTTACGCGTTTTCGCCCTGTGCTCATGACCGCGCTCTCCATGATCATCGGCATGGCGCCGATGGCGCTCGCCCTCGGCGAAGGCGGTGAGCAAAACGCGCCGCTTGGCCGCGCCGTGATCGGCGGTCTGCTGTTTGCCACCACCGCTTCGCTGTTCCTCGTCCCCGTCATTTTTTGTATCGTGCACGCGCGCCCCGGGCGCGCGGCTACCCCGGCATCCGTCTCGGGAGGTCCTGCTCATGTCGTCTGAATCTACTTTTCCCACTAATACACCGTCGCGCCGCCCGCTTCTGGTAGCAGGCGTGGTCGGCCTGCTGGTCGCCTTAGGCATCGTCGCTGCCGGGCTCACACTGCGAGCCGCCGATGCCCGCAAGCTGAAAACCTGGACCGACGCCCAGGCCGTGCCGACCGTCAACCTGATCCAGCCCTTGCGCGACGCCAACGGCCCCTCGCTGCAACTGCCCGGCCGTCTCGAAGCGTTTACGCGCGCGCCGATTTTCGCGCAGGTCAGCGGCTATCTGAAATCATGGAGTGTCGATATCGGTGCGCCGGTCAAAGCGGGCCAGGTACTCGCCGAAATCGAAACGCCCGAGCTTGACCAGCAGCTATTGCAAGCGCGCGCGGATCTCCAGAGTGCGCAGGCGAACGCTTTAGTTGCAGGTACCACGGCCAAGCGCTGGGAAGCACTAAGCGGCACGGATTCCGTCGCCCAGCAGGATGTCGACCAACGCACCGCCGACTACACCGCCAAGGAGGCGATCGTAGCGGCCGCGAAAGCCAACGTCGATCGCCTCGTGGCCACCAAGGCCTTCGCACGTATCGTCGCGCCATTCGACGGCGTGGTGACCGCCCGTGATACCGACGTCGGCGCGTTGGTCAACGCCGGCAGCGGCGGAGTAGGACAGGAGTTGTTCGCGGTCTCCGAGGTCAAGCAGTTACGCGTGTATGTCCAGGTGCCGCAGAATTACGCACCGGCGATACACGACGGCACGACCGCCATCCTGACCGTTCCCGAGTATCCCGACCAGCAGTTCACCGCGCGCGTGGTTGCAGCGGCAGACTCGGTCAATTCGAGTTCGGGAACGACGCTGGTTCAACTGCTGGTTGACAACGCTAACGGCAAGCTGCTGCCGGGTGGGTTCGCCAGCCTGAAATTCACGTTGCCCGCCTCCGCCGATTCACTCCGTGTACCGGCCAGCGCGCTCGTCTTCGATAGCCGCGGCGTCGTGGTCGCCACGCTTGGCGCGAACGGTCACGTGCTGTTCAAGCAGGTGAAGATCAACCGCGACCTGGGTGACTCAGTGGAGATCGGCTCAGGGCTCGCCGCAACCGATCGGGTGATCGATACACCGCCCGACGGACTCGCTGACGGCGACAACGTGCAAGTTGCGACGGCGACCGACAAGAAGGCAGCGGCACATGGTTAAGTATGGACTTCCGGCGCTTCTCGCGAGCGTCGTCGCGCTCTGCGCCTGCTCGCTCGCGCCGCAATATCAGGTCCCGCCGACGCCGATCGCTGCGCAATACAAGACGGTTGGCCCGTGGACCACGGCACAGCCCGCCGACCGGATAGACCGCAACGGCTGGTGGAAGATGTATGGCGACGCACAGCTCGACGATCTCGAAACGCGCCTGCTGGCAAGCAACACCGATTTGCGCGCGGCATACGCACACTATGCGCAAGCGCAGGCTTTCGTGGCGCAGGTCGAGTCGGGACTGTACCCGTCGATCAGTGCGAGCGCCGTGCCGCAGCGCGATCGCCAGTCCGACAGCCGGCCGTTGCGCGTGGGCGGCCCGAACGACTACAACTCCGTCACGCTTGGCGGCGAAATCAACTACGACCTCGACCTGTGGGGCCGAGTGCGCGACTCCGTGGTGGCCGGCAAGGACGAGGCGCAGGCGACCAAGGCCGATCTGGCCTCGGTCAGGCTGAGCCTGCAGGTCGAACTGGCGGACAGTTGCCTCCGCTTGCGCGGCCTCGACCAGCAAACCGAGCTGTTGAACGAGACTGTCGTGGCGTACGCGAAGGCCCTGCAACTCACGCAAACGTTGCATAACAGTGGGATCGTGTCTGGCCTCGACGTTTCCCGTGCGCAAACGCAACTTTCGTCGGCGAAGTCACAGCTATCGCAGAACCTGGCGCAACGGGCTCTGATTGAACACGCGATCGCGGTCCTGGTCGGCGCCTCTGCGTCCGAATTCAGCCTGCCGCCCCAGACCGCCGCCATCGCGTTGCCGGCGATTCCGACCGGCCTGCCCTCGACCCTGCTGCAGCGACGGCCCGATGTCGCTGCAGCAGAACGCCGGGTGGCCGAGGCCAACGCGAAAATTGGCGTCGCGCGGGCGGCTTACTTCCCGGACATCATGCTCAGCTTGCAGGGTGGTGTGCAAAGCGCAGCCTACGCCGGCCTGGTGAGCGCGCCCAATCTGTTCTGGGCGGTCGGCCCGCAACTGGTGCAGTACGTGTTCGACGGCGGCTACCGTCGTGCGCAACTCGATTCCGCCAAGGCCGCAACCGAAGAAGCGGGAGAACGTTACCGCGGCGTGGTGCTGTCTGCATTCCAGCAGGTTGAAGACAACCTTGCCCTGCTGTCGTATCTCGGCACTGCGCTTGGCGAGCAACGGGATGCAGCAAACGCCGCCCAGTACTCGGTCGACCTCGCGTTACGCCAATATCGCCAAGGCACAGTGGGCTACCTCGATGTCGTGCAGGCGCAGACCGTCGCACTCGAGGCGCAACGCAGCGTGCTCGATATCCAGACACGCCAGCTAAGCGCGAATGTGCAACTCCTGCATGCGCTCGGCGGCGGATGGTCGAGCGATGAACTCGCTCAAGCGGCTGCAGCGCCCGCACTCGTCGCGACAGCAATGGAGCGCCGCGCGAATTGAACGCCGCTGCACGGCACGGGAGAAGCGTGGGTTCTGGCGCAAATAACGAGTCGAGTCGGTAACCAGTCGCGCGCTGTTCGAAACGTCGAATGCCGCTCACCGCGAGCGGCATCGTCCCCATTGCGCTCAGCTGCCGTGAAGCGCCTTGCTCAAGCCGGCATCGGACAACGCGCAGAGCGCCACCGCCGACCAGTCATGCTCGGCGCCGAGCCCTTGCGAGCGCAACGTCAGGAACCGGTCGTGGACGAGACTTGCCAGCGGCAGCGGAACGCCAAGTGCCTCAGCGGCTGCCAGCATCAGGCGGTTGTCCTTCTGGCCAAGCGGCAACGAGAAGCCAGGCGGCTGGAATTGCTGCGATGCAATCAGCGAACCGTAGATCTTGTATGGCGGCGCATTGAAGTTTGCGCTCGTCAACAGCTCGACCAGACGCATCGGATCGATGCCGGCCTTGCCCGCTACGGCACAGGCTTCGCCCAGCGTTTCGATGATCACGGACAGCATGAAATTGCCGATCAGCTTCACCAGGTTGGCCTGCGAAGGATCTTCGCCGACAATGCCCACCGACTGCCCAAGCGTTTCGAGAAGCGGCACGGCAACCTTGAGGTGCTCGTCCGCGCCTGCCGCCATGATGAACAGCTTGCGCGCCGCCGCGGCATCGGGCCGGCCGAATACCGGTGCGGACACGAAGGCAAGACCCGCTTCACGGTACTTCGCTGCGTGGTCCTGCGCGGTGGCGACACTGATCGTGCTCATCGAGATGTGCAGCGCACCCGGCCTCAGCGTGGTGGCGATGCCCGCCTCGCCGAACGTGACCGCTGCGTGCGCGGCATCGTCGGCCACCATCGTGAACACCACGTCGGCCCCCTGCGCCGCCTGCGCGGGACTCGACGCGACGCTCGCCCCCGCTTCGCGCAATGGTTCGGCGCGGGCCGGACTACGGTTGAAAACCTGCACGTCGTGCCTGGCATCGATCAGGTTCTTCGCAATCGCGGCGCCCATCGAGCCAAGTCCTACAAATCCAATTTTCATAGTGACATTCCAAATGATCAGCCGCGCGGATGCGGGCCTGTTCAGACTGCAAATTGATAGACCTGACGGCTCACCTCGAGCGTCACGTCGCCGTGTTCGCCCAATGCCGTCATCCCGTGCTCTTCGAGCTTCGCGATCAGCGTGCCGATTGACCGGCCGCCAATCTGGTAATCGCGCAAGCGGGTTCCCACCGTCATGCGCTCGAAGAACACGCGGGTCGCCGTGATCGCCGCACTGATACGCTCGTCCTCGCTGCCCTCGGTGATGTTCCAGACGCGTTCGGCGTACTGGAGCAACTTCGCGCGCTTCGACTCGCGGCGCACGCTCAGCATGGCCGGCAGCACGATGGCGAGTGTCTGTGCGTGATCGAGTCCGTGCAGCGCCGTGATCTCGTGACCGAGCATGTGGGTCGCCCAGTCCTGCGGCACGCCGGCGCCGATCAGGCCGTTCAGCGCAAGCGTTGCCGTCCACATCAGGTTGGCTCGCACCGCATAGTTGTGCGGCTCGGCAAGCGCCTGCGGGCCGACTTCAGTCAGCGTGATCAGCAGGCCTTCGGCGAAGCGGTCCTGTACCCTGGCGTCCACCGGATAGGTCAGGTACTGCTCGACGATATGAACGAACGCGTCGACGACACCGTTGGCAATCTGCCGCGGCGGCAACGAGTAGGTCGTGGTCGGGTCTAGCACCGAGAAGACCGGATAGGTCGCCTCGCTACGGAACGGCAGCTTGTCGCCTTTCGCGCGGTGGCTGATAACGCCGCCGTTGTTCATCTCCGAACCGGTGGCGGGCAGCGTCAGCACGCTGCCGAAGGGCATCGCGTCGCGTATCTCGGCCTGCTTCGCCAGAATGTCCCACGGCTCGCCGTGGAACTTCACAGCGGCAGCAATGAACTTGGTGCCGTCGATCACCGAGCCGCCGCCCACCGCCAGAAGAAAATCGATGTTCTTCTCGCGGGCGAGCGCAACCGCTTCCATCAGCGTTTCGTAAGTGGGGTTCGGTTCGATCCCACCGAACACGTGCCACGCGCGGTCACCGAGCGCCGCCTGCACTTGCGCCAGTACACCGTTGCTCTTGATGCTGCCGCCGCCGCACGTAATCAGCACCCGCGCGTTAGCGGGGATCTGCGCATCGAGTGTGGCAATCTGGCCTTCGCCGAAAATGATTCGAGTGGGGTTGTGAAACGTAAAGTTCTGCATTGAATCTCTCTTCCTTACATTGAAATGACCGGTCGTCTCAAAACGGTATAAACGGCTGCCCGAATCGAAACCCGTCGCCGCTCAAGCCAGCTACGACCGTTACTGCGGGGATTTGAAAAACAGATCGAACATTGAATGCACGCAAGCCTTCAGCGGCTCGACCGAGTCATCCAGCTTCATGCGCAACAGGCTGCCTTCCCACGCGTTCCAGAAAAGGTCGGCCATTGCATCAGCCGAAAGATCGCGCCGCACGGAGCCGTATTCCTGGCCGTGCCGCAGATAATCGGCACAGCCGACACGCCATTCGTTGACCGTCCTGCGCGCAGCGACCCGGCACAGATCGCTCGACTGCGCGATCTCGCCCGCAAAGTTGCCGACCAGACAACCGTAGCGGTCGTCACAGTCTTCGTAGTCGCCAACGATGCGCGTGTAGATGCCGCGAAGCGCGAGCAGCGGATCAGGTGACGCCGCTTCGAGCGAATACTGCTTCCATTCAGCGGCCTGCTCCTGCGCGTAGTGGTGCAGGATCGCCGCACCGAATGCCTCTTTGCTCTCGAAGTAGTTGTAGAACGAGCCCTTCGGCACGCCGGCACGCTCGACGATGTCTTTTACGCCGGTGCCGTGATAACCCAATTCGGCGAACAGCGCGACACCCGCTTCGAGTAGTCTTTCGCGAAAGTCTTCAGTGCGTCGTGTGTACATAAGCATTACAACTTCAACCCTAACGGCACAATGCCGCTCCGCGCGAGCGGGCGCCATCGTGCGCATACATCGATTTCAAGCCGCGTCAGGCGCGGCGTGTCGCGAGTTCGGCGCCTTGACGCAGTGCTTCGAGCAGGCTGCGTTCGTCAGCGATGCCTTTGCCTGCAATATCGAACGCAGTGCCGTGATCGACCGAGGTACGGATCACATCGAGGCCGACCGTCACGTTGACGCCGGCTTCGAGGCCGAGCACCTTGACCGGACCGTGGCCCTGATCGTGGTACATCGCCACCACCAGATCGAAGTCGCCACGTCCCGCACGGAAGAACAGCGTGTCGGCAGGGAGCGGGCCCTCGATGTCCCAGCCGCGTTCACGCAAGACCTGCACGGCTGGAACGATCTTTTCCTCTTCCTCGCCATAACCGAACAGGCCGTTTTCGCCGGCATGCGGGTTGATGCCGCACACGGCGATGCGCGGATTGGCGATGCCCGCCTTCACCAGCGTCGCATGACCTCGCTCGATCGTGCGCTGCACGAGGCCCGGTTCGATCTTGCGGATCGCATCGATAATGCCGATGTGGGTCGTCACGTGAATCACGCGCAGTTTCGGTGCGACCAGCATCATCGACACTTCCTCGATGCCCGTGAGGTGCGCGAGCATTTCGGTGTGGCCGGGGTACTTGTGACCGCCAGCGTGCAACGCTTCCTTGTTCAGCGGCGCCGTGCAGATCGCATCGATCTCGTCGGCTTTCGCGAGTTCGACGGCGCGCGCGACGTACTGATACGCGGCGTCGCCTGCGAGCGCCGACAACGCGCCGAAAGGCAAGTCGGCGGGAATCAGCGCGAGGTCGATGCAGTCGATGGTGCCGCGTTCATATTGCGCATCCGCCGGCTTCGCGATGCGGCGCACTTTCGTGCTGCCGCCGACAATCCGGCTGGCCTGCTCAAGGCGCGCCGCATCGCCGATGACAAGCGGGCGGCACTGCCGGTAAACGGACTCGTGCGTCAAGCTCTTGACGACGATTTCCGGACCCACGCCCGTTGCGTCGCCCATCGTGATGCCGATGACTGGAAGATAGTTGCTCATGATGTTTTGCCTGAATGACGTTGGTTCGTTTCGCGAGCCGGTGAAGATGTCGTTGTGCCGCCCGGGTGCGCCGATCCGGACTCGCTATCGGCGAACTCCGGTGTGCCCCGCAGATGAAGGTAGGCGCCATACAGCGCGTGCTCGCTGCCAAAGGCGCCGGCTTTGGTGACGACGGTGAGGCGCGGGTTGCCGTGCGGGCGTCCCACCGCCACGCCCGGCTCGATTTCCGAAAGCAATTGCAGGCTGTCGATACCGGTTGTACCGAGCATCGCGCGCGCGGTTTCGCCGCCAGTCGCGATCAAGCCGCTCAGATGCGTGAAAAACGGTGCGACGAGCGAAGCGAGCGCTGCCGACAATTGGGCGCCCTCGGCGGGATCGAACAGATCGTCGCGACCAATTCGCACCAGCAAGTCGGTGTGCTCGCTCAGATGTGCGCCGACGCGCGCTTGCCAGGCCGCCCACTCCAGATGAAGCTCGCCCGCACGCAGCACGACCGGCGGCACGATCAGCTCGCCAACGCCCGCACGCTCGCGCAGCATCGCGCATTGCTGTTCCGAGACGGCCGACAGGCTGCCCACCAGAATCAGGATCGCGCCTCTCTGCTGCTCCGACTTCGGCGGCGCGTCTTGTGCTGCTTCCGTGGCAACATCGAACAGATCGCTCAGCGACGCCAGTTCGCGAGCCAAACCGCCTGAGCCCACCCAGAACAGAGCTTTGCCCATCGACGCCGTCGCCTGCGCGAGGGCCCTCAAATCCGCATCCGTTTCCGCATCGACGATGAGCGCCTGTGCACCGCTGCTCGCCACCACGGAAATGGCATCGCGCAACGCTGCGGGATCGCCACGCAGCGCGTCGACACCCAACGGTGCGGTGCGCAAGCCGACCGCCTCGACCATGGCGTTGAGGTCTGCGGAACGCGCGGCGTGTTCGAGCTTCCACGTTTCCGTGTTTTCGAGCGGCACGCCGCGCACGAATACGCGGCCCTCACGCACCGTGCGCCCGGTTGCAGGAAAGGCCGCGGCGACAATGGCAAGGCCCGCGAGCGGCTGCAACGCGGCCACTTCCGTGGCCCAGTTGCCGCGCAAGGTCGAATCGATTTTCTTGTACAGACGTCGCCCTGGCGCGCGCTGCACCAGCCACGCGGCGCGGGTGCAGTGAGCTGCTTCGGCCGGGGACATGCGGCGCGAGTCGGTGTCCACCGCGATCACCTCCGCCGCGCCCATCGCGCGCGACGCATTCAGCGTGACCGCCGTACTGCGCCCCGCGCCCGCAAACGCAATCGCGCAGTCGGCGGCCCCGGACAGGTCGTCGGCGATGATCAGAATGCTGGTGTTGCTCACCTGGTCGCCCCCAATGCAGCAGCGCGGCTGGCGTCGGCACGCTTGCCGGCCCGCTTTGCGACGGCCGCAGTGAGGATCGGCGACACGATCGCAGTCACGACGACGCATGAGGCGACCAGCAAGGTCGCGCTTTTCGCGGCCTCTGCATAGACCGGGTTGGCCGCCGCGATCAGCGCCGGCACAGCCGCTCCGTTGCCTGCCGTGTTGGCTGCCGCCACGCCTGCGACACCCGTGCCGCCGGTCAGGCGATCGGTCAGATAGAGGGGAATGCCCGTCACGATCACCACCGCGACGCCGAGGCCCATGCCGAGCAAGCCGGCCTGCCATACTTTGTGCAGGTCGAGGCTCGCGCCCAGCGCCAAGGCGAAAAACGGAATCATCACAGGCACAGCGCGGCCGAGAAAGCTGCGCATCTCACGGTCCAGATTGCCGAGCAGCATGCCGGCCGCGAGCGGCAGGATGCTGCCGACCAGCGTCTGCCACGGAAACGCCGACAGCCCGGCCACGCCGAGCGTGACCATCGTAAGGAACGGGCCGGATTCGAGCGACATGATCGTGTAAGCGCCGACGTCTTCAGACTTGCCATATTGACCCATCAACGCCATGTACAGGCCACCGTTCGTGTCGTTCATCGCGGCGACCACCGCCAGCGTCGACATTCCCGCGAACAGTCCGGACGAAACCGGCTGCTCGCCCAAAAAGTGGCCCAACACGACACCCACCAGAATCGCCGACCCAACCTTCGCCGCGAACAGCGCCCCGCCCTTTTTCAGCAGATAGGGCGTCGCCTTTACATCGATCGACGAGCCCATGCACACATAGAACACGGCGAGAATCGGCAACGCGCCGGTAAACAGCGCGTTCGTGAACGAGCCGAAGAACTTCGGCATGTCCGGCAAGAAGGTGGCGATCATTGCGCCGAACAGCAGCGGGACGATCATCATCCCGCCCGGAACGCGTTCGATCGCGCGCTTGATAGGAAGTTGGGCCATCATTGTCTCCTGTTTGAAAATGATCGATACAATCATATTAATTGACTGATTCGGTCATTCAGAGTGTACGTGACGAACCGACTGTGCGCAATCCGATCACCGGCAAGTCGTGGGGTTAATAAATTTGCGACAACGAACCGTTCCAGGCGGGACACGCGTCGAATTTGATCGAATCGATCAAAATAGGCTAAAACACTTGCATACCGTGACGACGCCGCGGTTGCAGCGCGCCCCGTCCGCGGCGTTGCCCCGGCAACTGGTTTGATTACACTTACGCCCGTTGACGCCTTTCCTTTCTATTGCGCGCACCATTCGGACGACCCCTTACCCTCTATCACCATGAAAGTTACAAACCGCCGCGAGGCGATGCTGAAGGCCGTCCTGTCCGGCATGAACGACGTAGGCGCCCTGTGCGAGCATTTCGGCATGTCCGAAGCAACCGTGCGTCGCGACCTGCGTGCGCTCGCCGACGAACGGCTCATCGTGCGCACGTACGGGGGCGCGGCCGCCTCGGTCGGGATTCACGAACCCGAGGAGTCGCTCGATCTGCGGCGCGAAAGCTTCCGCGAGCAAAAGGATGCGATCGCGCAGGCGGCGGTGAGCCACGTTCAGGACGGCGACACCATCTTTCTCGACGGCGGCACCACCACCGCCGCACTGGCCCGGCTGCTGGCCGGCCGCCGCGACATTCGCGTGGTCACCAACAACCTGCTGGCAATCGGCCTGCTTGCATCGAGTGACGTGCCGGTCACACTGATCGGCGGCGACCTACGGCCCTCGAGCATGAGCACACTCGGGCCGCTCGCGCAGATCGCCTTGAACCGCCTGTCCGTCGACAAAGCCTTTCTGGGCGCGGACGGCGTAGTCGCCGGCCGTGGGCTCTGTGAGGCGACCGCCGAGCAGGCCTATCTGAAGGAATGCATCATCAGGCAGGCGGCCAACATCTTCGTGCTGGTGACGTCGCACAAACTGGATCGCGCGAGCCAGCAGCACTGGACACCACTCGAGCGAGACTGGACCCTGGTGACCGATGCTCAACCGGGCGCGCCGGAATTGGCAACGTTCCTGCTGCACGGCGAAGTGACGATCGAGTCCGCGTCGCAGCAGGCGCGCCAGCCTCTGCCTCACGGGAAGTCATAGTGTTTTAAGGGGTCGGCGCCGCGAGGCCCTTACAGACCACGCAGTCGCACAGGACAGCCGTGAGGCTTCACACGCGCGCAACGCCAAACGCCCTCACGACGTTCACCCAATACGACGCACCGGTAGCCAATGCGTCGTCGTTGAAGTCGTAGTGCGGGTTGTGAAGCGGAGCGCCAGGCTCGGGCCCGTCGACGCCCATCCAGACATACGCACCTGGCCTCGCCTGCGCCATGAACGCGAAGTCTTCCGAGGCCATCGACGGCTTGCAGCCCAACGTCACCTTCGCCGCGCCGACCGTTGCGCGCGCCGCATCGAGCGCGACGTCGGCTTCAGCCGGCGCATTGATCGTTGCCGGATAGCCGTAGTGGTAAGACAGCGTCGCTTTCGCGCCATGCGCCTGCGCGGTCAGCGTGCCGATTTCATCCAGCAGGCTCCGTACGCGCTCCTGCACATTGGCATCGAAGCAGCGTACGGTGCCGCGAATCACAGCGCGATCGGGCAACACATTCCAGGCCTCGCCGCCATGGACCTGCGTGACGCTAACGACGCATGCTTCTTTCGGCGAGATGCGCCGGCTCACGATAGTCTGCAGCGCGATTACGACATGGCTCGCGCAAACCAGCGCATCGATCCCCTCTTCCGGCATTGCGGCGTGCGAGCCTTTGCCGTCCACCAGAATCTCGAAGGTATCGAACGAGGCCATCATCGCGCCGCGGTTGATCGCGAAATGGCCGAGCGGCAAGCCAGGCCAGTTGTGCAGACCGAATACCGCGTCACACGGGAAACGCTCGAAGAGTCCATCTTCGACCATGACGCGTCCGCCGCCCGCCACCTCTTCGGCGGGCTGGAAGATCAGGTGCACCGTACCGTGCCAACCGGTATCGCGGCTTAACGAAGCGGCGGCGCCCAGCAACATCGCGGTGTGGCCGTCGTGACCGCACGCGTGCATTTTCCCGCGCTGTTGCGAACGGTGCTCGAATTCGTTGTACTCCACCATCGGCAGCGCATCCATATCCGCACGCAATCCGAGCGCAGGACCGCTCCCCCTCCGCAGCGTGCCGACCACACCGGTTTTGCCGACGCCCTCGGTCACTTCAAAACCGTAGTCGCGCAGCGCCGATGCCACCAGCCGTGCCGTCGAGACTTCTTCGAACGCGGTCTCGGGATGCGCATGCAGTGCACGACGCCACGTCACCATCTTGTCGACCAAATCAGCTTCAATCATTGATTACCTCACAAACAGACCGCGGCGCAGCAAGTACCATCGCACGCCCGGTGATCAGAGAGCTTCACTACTTCCGCTGCTTCAGTCAGCCGGGCAAAACGGCACTGGCGCAAGGAACACCGATTCCTGATGCACCAGGTATGGCAGGATGCGAGGCGTGAAAGCTTGCCAACGCGGATCCGCTGCGAGCTTCGCGCGCTGCGCGGCGCGATGTGCGTAGTCGTCATAGCGCCAGCAGAACACGACCGAATTCAACGTGCCCGAGTCTTTAGTCCAGCAGCCCTTGAGTCGTGCGTACTGACTGATGATCTCGAGCCCCTCGCGCTCGTAGATTTGCAGAAACTCACCCACCTTTCCTGCCGTAATCTGGTACGTACGCATTTCCACCAACATGATTGCCTCCTGTTGCAATTCAAACGCTCACAAAACAACGACCACCGAGCACACTGTCACGCCGCCGGCAGACCTGCACTCCACTGCAAGTTAGAAGCTGTGTCGGATACCCACGCGCACCGCGACCTGATTCGGCGTCGACGAGGGTGACAGATAAGTCAGATCGGCTACCGCAGCGTGTCCCGTCGAATCGACGCCGCTGGCGCGTTGCCACGCAACGATCAGGTAAGTGAAAGTACGTTTGGAAAATGAATACTCGGAACCCGCCGCCACCTGGTTGTAGTGCGCATGCGGTGACGACGTGTAGTCGTAGGTCAGACCCGCCATGACAGCAGGTGTAAAGCTATGACTGACGAACGCTTCGTACGAGTCGAGTGTCGCGGAACCCTGGAACGAGGTACTGGTGGTCGCTACTGCGTTGCTGAAGCGCGTGTTGGTGTAAAGCGCGCCCAGCTTCGTGGCGCCGAACTGATAGTTGCCGCCTACTCCGAGCGTCTGCATGCTGTGCGCGGTCGCGTAGCCGCTATAAATCGGGTTCGTTACAGGATTCGTAAACGCCTGGCCGGCTGTCGCACCCGTGGTGCCGTCGAATCGCGTCACTGCCGGGTTGTTCACATAGAGATAGGCGGCCGCCAGCTTCAGCGGACCGTTCGCATAGCTCAGGCCGAAGCCGTACTGCCGCGAGTCGCCGACCGAACCCGCCACGCCACCAAAGCTATAGAGTGCGCCCGCCGTGATGCCGTGATACGTCGGGCTCACGTACTTCAGCGTGTTGCTGACGGGATACGTGCCCCAGATCCCGTCCACGTCGCCCGCATGCGACGACAGCGAGCCGCCGAACGCCAGCGAAGAAGTCAGCGGCTGCAGATTGGTCACCATGAAGTCATACTGCCGCCCAAGGCGCACGCTGCCGTAGTTGCCGGATAGGCCCACATATGACTGACGGCCGAACAGCCGGCCGTTATAGCCGAGCTTGCCGCTGTTTACGTCATAGCCGCTCTCGAGCTGGAAGATTGCGCTCGTGCCGCCGCCTAGATCCTCGCTGCCCAGCAGGCCGAACTTGCTTCCGCCCATACCACCGCTGAAGGTCTGGTAATTGGCATGTCCGCCCTGATTGTTGGTGTAGGTAATGCCATCGTCGGCGACGCCGTAGAGGGTCACGCTGCTTTGCGCCTGAGCTGCCTCCGCAAGGCAGGTCAATGCCAGTAGGACAACTATTTTTTTACTCACGAGAATTCCTGTCGAATGAAATATTGAATCTGGTCAAACGCTGAACTACAGAACGAACAAGGTTGCCATCGCAACGCGGACCGTCAGGCCGCGTGCCCAATCAAAAATCCCACCAACAAACCGAGCAGACCCGAACCTGCGCCGACCAGCCAGACCCGCAGACCCGTTGTCGGGTCGGGTTTGGGCGTGACGATGGACGGCTTCGTCTCGCCGTGCGGCTGACGTTGCACGCCTCCGGTCAGCGGCGCATCGTCCGGCTGTGCGTGCGGCGCGGGCTCGATGACTTGCATGGAGTCCGCGGGCGCCGCCTCCTTTTCGATGTGCGCCTTCAGCGCGCCGAAGAAGGCATCGAGATTCTTGCCCGCTGCGGACTGAATCAGGCGGGACCCCACGCTCATTAGCTTTCCACCGATTTCGACATCCGCGTCGTACATGAGCACGGTCGTCTCGGCCTCCAATTCGAGTTGCACGCGCGCGGTGACTTTCGCAAAACCAACTGCGCCCGCGTTGCCCGTGCCGACAATCGTGTAAGCCCTGGGCGGATCGAGATCCGACAGCTCCACATTGCTCTTGAAGGTCGCCGCCACCGGACCCACGCGAATCTGCACGGTCGATTCGAAATGCCGCTCGTCCAGCATGGCGAGCGATTTACACCCGGGTAGACACGCCTCGAGCACGGCAGGGTCGTTCAGCGCACGCCACACGGTCTCGGGTCGTGCGGGGAGAATGCATTGATCAGCTAGCTTCATCGCCGCTCCTCAGCGCTCGTAGAGTTTGAAAAGCGCCTGGGTACCGTTGCGCGTAAAACCTTGCTCGGCGAGCTTCTGATAAAGGCCGCGCACCAGATCCAGACCCGGCAATTCACGTCGCATGTGAGCGGCTTCCTCATGCGCAATCCGCATGTCCTTGATGAAATGCTCGATAAAGAAGCCGGGCGCGAAATCGCCCTTCGCGATGCGCGGCCCCATGTTATTCAACTGGAAGCCGCCAGCCGCGCCGCCGCCGATCGCGCTCAGTACGGTCTGCGCATCCAGTCCGGCGCTGTGCGCATAGGCCAGGCCTTCGCACACGCCTAGCATCGTCGATGCGATCACGATCTGGTTGCACAGCTTGGTGTGCTGACCCGCGCCCGGCCCGCCTTGCAGCACGATGTTGGTGCCGAGGCAACGCAGCATCGGCTCGACGCGCGCGAGCACGTCGGCCGCGCCGCCCACCATGATGGACAGCCGTCCCTCGCGCGCGCCGACATCGCCGCCTGAAACCGGTGCGTCCAGCGTGTGCACGCCGCTGGTTGCAGCGTGTGCGGCTAGCTCTTCGGCCAGTTGCGGGCTCGAGGTCGTCATGTCGATCAGCACGGCATCGCGCCGCGCGTTCATGATCAGACCGTCGTCGCCGAGGTACAGCGCGCGCACGTCGTCAGGCATGCCGACGATCGTGATGACCACGTCCGATGCTTCAGCGAGCGCCTTCGGGGTGGCGTGCCAGGATGCGCCTGCCTCGATGAGCGGCTCGGCCTTCGCACGCGTACGGTTATAGACGTGCAGCGGATAGCCGGCTGCGGCGAGTCGCGCCGCCATCGAGGCGCCCATGATGCCGAGGCCGATAAAGCCGACAGCGGGTTTGCTTGCAGATTGATTCATAATTGTTTGATCCGGTCAGAGTTTGTCGCGCAACAGGTCGCGCAACAGCATGGGAGTCAAAGGATGACGGTCGGCGACCACGCCGAATGGCGCTAGCGCGTCGTTCACGGCGTTGGTCAGGGCGCCGAGCGCGCCCATCACGCCGCCTTCGGCCATCCCTTTGATACCCGCCGCCGTCGCGCGGCTAGGCGTATGCAATGGGATGATTTCGAAATTGGGTAATTCGGTCGAAGTGGCGATCAGGTAGTCGGCAAGCGAACCCGTCACGTTCTGTCCCGTTTCGTCGTAGCGCGTATGCTCGAACAGCGCACCGGACAATCCCATCGCCACCGCGCCATGTTGCTGCCCTGTCACAACGATGGGATTGAGCAGCGTGCCGCAGTCTTCGGCGATCACGTAACGCGCAAAATGGATCGCACCGGTGGCCACGTCCAACTCGATCTCGCATCCGTGCGTCGAATTCGAGTAGGTCATCGGCGGCGGATCGTAGGTCAGGTGAAACTCGAGTCCAGGCGTGAGGCCCTGCGGCAGCGAAGTAGGATCCATATAGGCACTCCGCGCCACGTCGGCGAGCGTTAGACCCGCGTCGACCCACGTGTCGCCGCTACGGCGCTCGACGCGCGCATCGACAAGGCGCAGCGAGTCGCTATCGGCCAGGTCGAGACGGCCGGCGGCAATTGCGAGCACCTTGCGGCGTGCATCGAGCGCGCACAAATAAAGCGCGCCGCCGCCCGCCGTGCCGCTGCGGGCGCCGCGGCTGCCCATTCCGTATGGCGCAATATCGGTGTGGCCCAGATGAATACGCACGCTCGACGGATGCACACCCAGGCCTTCGGCCACCGCATTGGCCATCGCGCTTTCATAGCCCTGTCCGCTGGGGCCGAGACCCACCGACGCGTTCACGACACCACTCGGCTCGATACGGATCCAGCTTGCCTCGTGTCCCGAACCCGGAATGCCGGCCGATTTATAAAAGCGCGAACCGTACGTCGTCGGCTCGACCACATTGCACAGGCCAAGCCCAAGATAGCGGCCGGCCGCCCGCGCCGCCTGCTGGCGCGCGCGAAACGCGTCGTAGTCGAAGGCCGCCAGCACCGCCTCAAAGGTCTGCGACGGCGTGATGTCGGCCAGCAATTCGCCGGTGGCCGTGCGGTACGGCAGTTCTTCCGGCGTCAACAGATTGCGGCGGCGCACGTCGACCGGATCCAGCTTCAGTTCGCGCGCAATCGCTTCCATCGTGCCTTCCATGACCCAACTGGTGATGGACATCGGCGCGCGCATGGGTGCATTGCCGCATTTGTGACTCAGCACGACCTTCACGTCGAATGCGTAGTGCTGCAGCCGGTACGGTCCGCTCAACACCATCGCGACGACGCGCGCGAGATAGTTCGCCGGAAAGAAGCAATACGCGCCGAAGTCTTCGCGGATCTCCAGATCGAGCGCGAGCAGCGTACCGTGCTCATCCACCGCGGCGCGCGTGCGGCAGAAGTCTTCGCGCGAATTGGCCGCTGCGGTCAGATTCTCGAGACGGTCTTCACGCCAGCGCACCGGCCGCTTCAGATGACGCGCGAGTGCAGCGACGGTCAGCTCTTCACGGTACAAGGCGATTTTCTGACCGAACGAACCGCCGACGTCGGGCGAAATCACCGTCACCTGCGACTCGCTGAGTCTGAGCCGTTGCGCGAGCTGAGTGCGCAAAGGATGCGGCACCTGGGTTCCGATGTGGAACGTCAGGTGGTCGCGCCCGGCGTCCCAGACTGCTGCGCAACCGCGCGTTTCAATGGGCACATGGGTCTGCCGCTGCTGCTGAAAGGTCGCCTCGACCACGCGGTAAGCGTGCTTGCTCACGCTATGCGGGTCGCCGTTCGAGTACGTCTGGTGCGACACCAGGTTGCCGGGCACCCCGGGGTCGACTTGCGCAGCATCGGCTTCGAGCGCCTGCCACATATCGGTCACCACAGGCAACGGCTCGAACTCGACCATGACCTGCTCCGCCGCATCTTCCGCGAGGTACCGGTCGGTGGCGACCACGCAGGCCACAAGATCGCCCTGAAAGCGCACGATGTCGGTCGGCATCGTCGCGAACTCGACCGGCAACAAGCCTTCAACCGGCGCAGCGACACGCATCGGCGTGGTCCACTGCGCCAACTCCCGTCCGGTGACGACGGTCACGACACCAGGCATGCCGGCAGCCGCCTCGGTATCCACTGAAACGATCCGCGCATGCGCATGCGGCGAGCGCACGAAGCTCACATGCAGGGCGCCCGCGATTTCGATATCGTCGAGATAGCGGCCATAGCCCGTCAGCAAGCGATAATCTTCGGTGCGCGGCACAGCCTTGTTGAGGTAGCGAAACGTCTGCTCAGACATCGACGCTCTCCCCCCGCATCCGCGCGGCCGCGCGCAGGATCGCCCGCACGATGTTCTGGTACCCGGTGCAGCGGCAAAGGTTGCCGGAAAGCGCCTCGCGCACCTCGGCCTCGGATGGGCTTGGGTGCTCGCGCAGATAAGCCTCGAAGGTCATCACGATGCCGGGCGTGCAAAAACCGCACTGCAGGCCATGACATTCGTGCATCGCCTGCTGCAGCGGAGAGAGGCGGCCGTCCTGCGCGACAGCTTCGATCGTGGTGATCTGCACTTCGTCCATCTGAACAGCGTACGCGAGGCACGAGCGCGCCGGACGCCCGTCGATCAGCACCGTGCATGCGCCGCATACGCCGTGCTCGCAGCCGACGTGCGTGCCGGTCAGACGGCAGTCTTCACGAAGCGTATCGGAAAGGAGCTTGCGAGGCTCGCAATGCACTTCGTGACGGGTGCCGTTCACATTGAGATAAATCGTTTTCTTTTCCATGACTCACTTCGAGGTCGCGTTGGCCGACTGCGTCGCGCGTTGCAACGCGCGCGCCGTGAGCGCCTTGACGAGATCGCGCCGGTAAGCGGCGCTGATGTCCGGTTGATCGTACGGATCGATAGCGCCGGCCACCGCGTCGGCGATTGCAGCCAGCGTCGGTGCATCGACTGGTGCACCGACGAAGTCCGCAGCAAGTTCGTTCAGCACGAGCGGTGAATCCGCCACGCCGCCGAGTCCAATGCGCAGGCTGGAGAATCTGTTGCCGTCGAGCACGGCGGTGAGTGCGCAAGCCGCAATCGCGAAGTCGCCGTGCCGCCTGCTAAAGACTTCAAATGCGTGCCGCTCGCCCGCGCGTGCAACCGGGAAATGCACGGCTCGAATGATTTCTTCAGCGGCGAGATCGGTCGTCATCACCGCAATCAGGAACGCTGTGGCCGGCACCTCGCGGCTGCCGTCCGGTCCGGCAATCTCGATGCGCGCACCCAGCGTGCTCGCGATGAGCGGCATTTGCGCAGCAGGATCCGCATGCGCAAGGCTGCCCCCAAGCGTGCCGCGCTGGCGGATCGCGTAGTGCCCAATGGTCGCGGCCGCTTCCGCGAGCAGCGGGCAAGCGGCGCGCACCGTGCTGCTGGTGGCCACCTCGTGATGACGCGTCATCGCGCCAATGGATAGCGAATCACCCGTAAGCGTCACGCCGCTGAGTTGCGGCAACGCGTTGAGGTCGATCAGATGCGCCGGCTGCGCAAAGCGCATGTTCATCATCGGCGCGAGGCTTTGCCCTCCCGCGATGACTTTGGCGTCGAAGCCGTGCAGCGCGAGCAGCGACAGCGCATCTTTAAGCGTGTGAGGCCGGTGATACGAGAATACCGCGGGTTTCATGCGTTCTGCGCCTTCAGGTTCACGCCGCTCGCCTGATCGAAAAGGTGCAGACGGCGGCGGTTTATCGACAGGGACACGCGTTCGCCAACCTTGCAGGAACGCTCCTTGCCAACACGAAAAAACATCGACTGCCCCAGACATTGCAGGCCGATAAACTGATCGGAGCCAACCGGCAGCAACGAGGCGATGTCGCCTGTCAGCGAACAATCGGTCGAGTCGCCATGCTCGTCGATGTCCTCGGCACGAATGCCGGCCGACACTGCCCGGCCACTGCATCCTGCGAGCAGGCGTTGCGTCTCTTCATCGAGGGCGAGCGCAAGATCGCCGCTGCGAAAATGCAAACCGTGGTCGCCTTGCATCAGCACGCCGTCGATAAAGTTGATCGGCGGGCTGCCGAGGAAATTGGCGACGAATTTATTGGCTGGCCGTTCGTAGATGTCGTCGGGCGAGCCGATCTGTTGCACGATGCCCTGGCGCATCACGACGATGCGGTCGGCGAGCGTCAGCGCTTCGGCCTGATCGTGCGTCACGTACACGAAGGTCGTCTGCATCGACTGATGCAGTGCCTTGATGCTCGCGCGCATCGACACGCGCAGCGCCGCGTCGAGGTTCGACAACGGTTCGTCCATCAGAAAGACCGCGGGCTGGCGCACCATTGCGCGGCCGAGTGCGACCCGCTGGCGCTGCCCACCCGACAGTTGCCCGGGCCGCCGGTCCAGCAGATGCTCGATTTCAAGCGACTGCGCGGCCGCGCGCACTCGCGCATCGATCTCCTGTTGCGGATATTTGCGCATCCGCAGGCCGAATGCGATGTTGTCGTACACGTTCTTGTGCGGATACAGCGCGTAGCTTTGAAACACCATCGCCACATCGCGCCGGTGCGCCGGCAAGCCATTTACTTCGACGTCGTCGAACCGCAAGCTGCCCTCAGTGACCTCTTCCAGTCCGGCGATCATGTTGAGCGTCGTCGATTTGCCGCAGCCGGACGGTCCGAGCAGAACGAGAAACTCCTTGTCCTTGATCTGCAGATTCAGGTTGTCCAATGCGACATGCCCGTTTGCATACTTCTTTCCCACTTGCCGAAATTCGATTTGAGCCATGACCTTTCCCTTTATCCCTTTACCGCGCCGGCAGTCAGACCAGACACGATGTAACGCTCGAACACCACGGCGATGATCACTGGCGGCACAATCGCGACCACGCCGGCTGCGTTGATGAACGAAAAGCTCGTCGTGAAATCCGATGTGAACGACGCGACGATGATCGGGACGGTCTGCGACGCGGCGGTTTGCGTAAACATCAAAGCGAACAGGAACTCGTTCCAGCTAGTCAGGAACGTGAACATGATGACGGCGACGAGCGACGGCACCGCGAGCGGCAAAAACACCTTCAGCAAAGCCTGAATCCGCGAGCAGCCGTCGACCCGAGCCGCCTTGTCGAGCTCGTCCGGTAGCGATTCGAAATAGCTGAGCAACATGAAAACACTGAACGGCACCGTAATCGCGAGATAAGTGATGATCAGCGATCCGACGCTGTCGAGCAGGCCGAGCTTGCGCACGAACAGAAAGAACGGCACGACGAGTGCAATATCGGGAATCACGCGGGTAGCCAGCATGAAATACACCGACAGATCGCGGCCGATATAACGGATCTTCGCCATCGCATAAGCGGCGGGAACGCTGACGAGCAGGTTCAGCAACACCACCGCAGCGGCAACCACGAGGCTATTGCGCAGCGCCGGCAACAGGTACTGCGCGGTGGACGGAATGAACGCGGCGTTGCCGTCGTCCGACGCTGTGCCGGTGCTCGCCGCGACGATCGCCTTGAAGCTGGACAGCGTCGGCGGATGGGGAATCCAGTGTGGCGGAATGGACGTGATATCCGCTTCGCGCTGCAGAGAAGACGACAGCAGCCACGCAACCGGCGCCAGCACATACAGCAACATCACAATTGAACCGGCCAGCAGCGCCAGGCGTTTGACAAAGAGAGCAGATGACATCGCTTAGAGCCTCTTGCCGAGTAGGCGAATGATGGCGTACGACATCGCAAACGTGGCAAGCGCGAGCACATACGCGACCGCCGCACCGGTACCGAATGACAGGTTGCGGAACGTCTCGACGTAGATGTGCCAGGAGAGCACGTGAGACGCGTCGGCCGGACCGCCCTCGGTCAGAATGAAGAAGAGGTCGAAGTGGCGCACGGCCATCATCGCTTCGTAGATCATCACGAGCATGAAGCCGGGACGCATTGCCGGCAGCGTCACGTGCACGAACCGGCTCCACAGGTTGGCGCCGTCTACCCGCGCCGCCGCGTACAGGTCCGACGGAATAGACTTCATCGTCACCAGCAGCAGGATAGTCGCGAGCGGTACTTCCTTCCATACGAATGCGTTGCAGATCAGCGCCAGCGTCTTGTGCGTGTCACCCAGCCACACCATGTACTGGCCAATCACGCCAAGCTGCAACAGCAGTCCGTTGAGCGCGCCGTACCCTGAGTCGTAGATCCACTTCCACATCAGACCGTCGACCACATACGGAATAGCCCATGGAATCAGCAAGGCGGTCGACAGGATGCGCCGGCCGCGAAACTCCTGATTCAGCAATAGCGCCATCAGCGTCGCGATAACCATGATCGCGAGGACCGACACGACGGTGAACCACGCGGTACGCTCTACCGCAGCCCAGAACATCGGGTCCCGGAAGGTCTGGAAGTAGTTGCCCAGGCCGACGAACGACACGCTGTTCATACGCGTCAAATGAATGTCGAACAGGCTAGTCCAGAACGAGTAAAGCACCGGAAACACGGCGACTGCGAGCAGCACCAGCATCATCGGCGTCAGCAGCAGCATTGCGCTACGCTGATCGGAAGGCGCCACGGAATGTCTGGCAAGCCAGCGGCGGCCCAGGGCTTGAACGCTCATATCGACCTCAGGCTTTGCTCAACGCGGTCCACTTCTGCGCGGACTGTTTCAGTGCGTCGGCTACGCTCGATTGACCGAGGATCGCCGCTTGCCATGCCGAACCGTTGGTCTCGTCCCATTCCCCGAACCAGCGCGTGATCACATCCTTCTTGCGGGCCAGATCCTGCTGCTTCTGAAACATCGAGAAATCGCCGTACTTTTCATACGCGGTGCGGACTTCCGGGTCGTTAAAGAGCGGCTTCACGCCGAATGCCGTGCCGGTATCCAGGAACATCGCTTTCTGGAACGCATACTGGCCGTCGAATCGTCCGCCGAACGCTTCGATGAGGCGCGTCGCCTCGGCGGCCCGCGTCTTGTTGGCGCCGGCGGCAGCGCTCATCGCGTGCATGCGCATCCACGCAACCGTGGCGTGCGAACCATTCGGGCCGGCCGGCATCAGTGCCTGTTTGATATGGCCCGCGACACGCGACTGGCGCGGATCGTTGAGCGCCTGAACCCGGTAGCGAGGCAACAGCGCGAACGCGTGATTGCCCGACGCCACGGCCTTGAAGCCGTTCAATTCTCCCAGTTCGACGCAGGCGGGCGAAACGATGTGGTGCTTGTTGACCGCATCGGCGACCCATTGCAGCGAAGAGACCGCGCCGTGCTTCGGATCGTCCATCACTGCCTTGCCGCTGTCGTCGACAAAGCGGCCGCCGTTGGAAAACACCAGCGAAGACATGAACTCGATCAGCCAGCTTTCGCGTGCCATCGACAGCATCAGCGGGTATTGCGAGAGACCCGCATTCTTGATCTTCAGCGATTGCGCGACCAGTTCGTCCCACGTTGCAGGAGGCGCCGCGATGCCTGCCTTTGCGAGCTTGTCCGCGTCGTACAGAAACGCCATGTAGTCGGTGTAGTACGTAAGACCGTACTGACGACCCTTGTAGCGCATCGATTGGGTGCAGAAGTCCTGCACTTCGCCGTTGTACTTGAGCAGTTGCGGATAGCCGTCGAGCGGCGCAAGCCAGCCCGCGTCGGCCCACTCGGGCAGCCAGCCGTCGGACACCCACAGCACGTCGATCGGCGCCTGGCCGACGAACTTCGTCACCATCGCCTCGCGATACTGTGCGAATGGGAGGTTGTTGTAGTTGACGTTTAGTCCAGATTCCTTTTGAAACGGCACGAGCATGCGCTTCACCGTATCGACGCCCGCCGACCAGGTATGGAGATTCACGCTGTCGGCAGCGAAGGCCCGTGACATCCCGCCCATCAAACCGGAAGCAGCGAGCCCAGCGCCCGCCGACAACTGTAGAAATCGACGACGACCGTTCCCGAATCTATTGACCTTACTCATGGTTCGCTCCGACCGCCTGCGCGGCGCTGTTCTCACGTGGCGTAGCCGCTGGTTCGGCTACCTCTTGAGACGCGAAGATATCTTCGAGAAAATAAATCGTCAACTGACGACATACGTTTTCCGAAAATTTTTTTACCTGTCGATGGCGCAGACCTGCTGAGTACAGTCGGCCGTTTCGTCGTACCTTTCCAGCCATTTAATCAGATGAATTTCTCTACTCAATCGCGCGGGTTTGCGCGTTCAGCCCGTGCTCCGCGAAATATTCGGCAGCCTTGGCCAGCACGCGTGCCGGACACTCGACACGCGGCAAGCGCTGCGGCGCCTTTTCACCGGCCGCTTGACCGGGGCCCGAGTTTCCCCGGCCCCGCAACCGGATTCCGCAACATCCTTTGGCTCGGCCTTCGCGACTCTCCCGTGCCTATCATTTGACAAATACATCTTCACCTGACGACTTATTTTTTTGATAGAGTATATCGTCACGGCGTAAAAAGCAGCGCCGCCAGCCACCCGGCATAGCCAAGTCCGTCTCAGGCTGTCGCGAAGCGAGCCTCATCTTTGACTGCGGACGGCTGCATGCACGTCAACCAGCGCTCCGCTTCCGCAAAGGACAATTCGACTTTGTGGAACTGGGCTTCACGGAAAACCGTGGTGCCCGCCATTTGAGAGGCACTGCTTACAGCACGATGAAGTGACCTACCGACAGGCCGCTTCTCACATAGACCAGATATTTAAACCGGAACCCTCCATTCATGTACTTCCTCGCTGCCTTCATCTCCAAACTCGCCACCGGGCACGCCTTCACTCGTGCGGAGTCGAGCACCACCGCAACGCGCAGAAAGAAATCGCGCTTTCCCTGGCTTTAGTCGTCGATGGCGTTTCCGCCCGCGACGAGGTATGGCATTAGTTTGGGTAATATCACGCGTCAGACGAATGCCTGGCGCCCGCGCAACCAGCTCATCGGCGCCACGCGCCAGCTGGAAAATCGGCTTCATGGTCGTGTCGCTGCGATACACGATTTGCATTACTATTTAATTCGGCATTGCTGAAAGGGATAACTTCACTCGTAATCCGCGAGCCATCCTCGCAACGCCGCCCTCTCCTTACCTCCCCCCCACTCCACCGCACTGCACTGCATATTCACGGAGCATTCCGCACCGTCGCGGCGCATCGAATCCCACATCTGCACCAGCGCTTGGCATCGAATTCATGCTGCATCTTCGTGCCATTTTGTCCTCATTTTCCCTATCGGACAAAAACCGCCACATTTTCAGTTCATTCGGGACAAGCTGATTTCCGGCACAGACGGATGACGGCGACAGGCCTGGTACTCGCTCTATTGAGTCAGCCTCGATCAGCAACGGACTCTCTCATGAATCGCACACCCACACCGCGCAAGCTTCCCGTCACCATCATCTCCGGGTTTCTCGGCGCGGGTAAAACCACCCTCGTCAATCAGTTGCTGCAGCAACGCGCGCCGGGATCAATCGGCGTGGTCGTCAACGAATTCGGCGAAGTCGGCATCGACGGGCAACTAATCGTCGCCGAAGAACGGACGCTGGTCGAAATCAATAACGGCTGCGTGTGCTGCACGGTGCGCGCGGACCTCGTCGGCAGTGTGAAAGCGCTGCTGGCGCGCCCACAGACCGGCGCGGCACCCATGCAGCGCCTGATCGTCGAGACATCCGGACTGGCCGATCCGGCACCGGTCCTGCAAACGTTCCTCGCCGATCCCGACCTGCGCGAATCCGTGGATCTCGAATCGGTCGTCACTGTGGTCGACGCACTGCATCTGCGCCGACAACTCCAAGACGACATTGCGCGCGAGCAGGTTGCCTTCGCCGACGTCATTCTGATCAACAAGCTCGACCTGATCACGAAAGACGCGCTAACCGCTATCGAACAAACAATCCGTTCATTGAATCCAACCGCCGCCATCATCACGTCGACCCGTTCGCAAATCCGCGCGGACGCTCTGCTGGGTATGCGTCGCTTCTCGCTCCCCACGCTGCTCGCGATCGAGCCCGATCTGCTCGACGAGGGCGCTCACGACCACGAACACGACACGTCGATTCAATCGTGCGCGCTGGTCGAAAAGGGCGACCTCCATGCGACACGCTTTAACCGTTGGATCAATGAACTCGTGCAGCAGCAAGGCCAGCAACTGATGCGGATGAAAGGGGTCCTCAACTTCCACGCCGAAGCGCGGCAGTTCCATTTCCATAGCGTGCATATGTTGCTGGAAGCCGAACCCGGACGCGCATGGCTGAAGGACGAGCCGCGCGAGAACAAGCTCGTGTTCATCGGCCGCAATCTGGATTTTCCGCAACTACGCGAATCGTTTCTCAGCTGTATCCACTAGCCGCACTTACCTCAAGGAGTCTGCAATGAAGAAGACTGATGCGCTTACCGTCAGTATCGGCGTGCTCGCCGTCGTCGACACCTACATCACGGCAACGGTGTTTCCGGTCCCGGTGTGGGTCACGTTTATCGCGTGGGCGTCGTTCTTCGTGGTCGGCGGCGGCCCGCGCGGCTTCATGCAGAGCGTCGCATCGAACCTCGCCGGGCTGGCCATCGCGTCGCTCTCGCTGTTGGCGATCGCCAATACCGGCCCGGCGCCGCTCGCCGTAGCGATTTGCGTCGGTGTCGGGAGTGCGGCGATGGTACAGGTGTCGAAACTGAAGCTACTCAATGTGCTGCCCGCCGTCGTGTGGGGCTTCGCTTCGACAGTCGGCACCACGGTCGCCACCGGTAAGGCAATCACCACGGTCGGCATCCAGAACCCCGCGTTGGTGGCCGCCGCCGCACTCGTCACCGGCGCCGTCTTCGGCATCGTCTCCGAAGCGTTCGGCGAAGCACTGAGCCACAAGCCTCAGCCTCAACTCAACTGACCTCACACTTCAGGAACCGCACACCATGAAACTACAGCACAGCCTTGGCGGGCTCGAAAACCTCGGACCCGTCAATGTCGAGACACGGGTTTTCGTCGAACCATGGGAGAAGCGCATTTTCGGCATTCATACGGTGATGATGGCGGAAAGCACGCATCTGTCGGACGCGCGGCCAAAGTACCCGGTGGCGACGCTGCCTAGCACGTTCAGGAATACGTGGACCTGGGCGTCGCTGCGCACCGGCGCCGAAGGCATGCAGCCGTTCGAATACTTCAAATACCGGTACTACGAAAAGTGGCTGATGGGGATCACGCAATTCTTCGTCGATCAGGGTTATGTATCGGCCGACGAACTCGCGCAGAAGACCGCGCATTACCGCGCCCATCCAGATGCGCCGCTGCCTGCACAGCCGAATCCGGCAATTGCCTCGCAGATCAACGACTACCTCGCAAAAGGCGATTCGGGGCTGAACGCACTGAAGGAGACACCGCGTTTCGAACCCGGTGCCGGGGTATGCATTGCCGATCCGGCCGCCGTCGATCACACGCGTTTGCCGGGCTACCTGCGCAACAAGCGCGGTGTGATCGACCTCGTCTATCCAGGTGCCTACTCCTACTTCGTTTCAACCGGGCCCGACGGCATCGGCGAGCCAATGCCCGTCTATCGCGTTGCATTCGAGGCCGAGGACATCTGGGGCAAGGACAAGAGCGAGCCGAACACGACGATCTACGCCGATCTATACGAAGCGTATCTCGATGCATCGAACTGAATCTCTACACCCATCATCTGGTACGGAACTAACATGAGCGAACTTTTCAAATACGACGACGAGCGCGAGGCCGCCAGCGCGGCCAAGGTACGGGCGCTCGAAGCGCTTCTGATCGAGAAAGGCGTGCTGGGTAGCGACTCCGTCGATACCGTGCTCAGTCATTTCGAAACGATGGCTGGCCCGTTCAATGGCGCGAAAATTGTGGCGCGCGCGTGGATCGATCCGGCGTTCAGGGAACGCCTTGTCGAAGACACACCGAAGGCGATTGCGGAAATGGACTTCCCGGCCGGCATGGAAGGCGCGGAAGGCGAACACATGGCCGCCGTCGCCAACGGCGACGGCGTTCACAACCTCATCATCTGCACGCTCTGCTCCTGCTATCCCTGGCCGGTGCTCGGTCTGCCGCCCTACTGGTACAAGGACCCGGTGTTTCGCGCACGCGGCGTGCGCGAACCGCGCGCCGTGCTGAAGGAATTCGGCGTGCCAGTTTCGGACGATACGGAAGTCAAGGTATGGGACAGCAGCGCGCAAATCCGCTGGTTCGTCATCCCGGAGCGACCCGCCGGCACCGAAGGCATGAGCGAAGCAGAACTTGCCGCGCTCGTCACACCCGAAGCGATGATGGGTGTGGCGCTGGTGCCCTCGCCTTCTGCATCGCCGCGGCCGGCGGTCTGATCATGTTTACCCGGTTCGAGGAATATGCCGCCTCCAGCATGCTTGGACATCCGGACTCCCCACCGCGCATGCAAGGCAAACTGCTGTTCGACAAGCCATGGGAACGGCAGGTATTCGGGATCGCGCTTTCGCTGTCGAAGGCGGGGCACTTCGAGTGGGAAGACTTCCGTCAGAATCTCATCGAGTCGATCGCCGAATGGGAAGACGGATACTGCGCGGGGCAACCGCCGTGGGATTACTACGAGCGCTTTCTGCTCGCCCTCGAAAAGACCGTGGCGCAGGCTGGCGTGCTGTCGGCCACAGATATGGCGTCGCTGAATCTGCGCGCGTTGCGTCCGTCCAGCAACTGAGCCGCGCCCTTGCTTCCGGCGTTCAGATCAGAACGCCCGCGATATCGCATAACGAAGTTTCATCAGGATATCTACCATGCTCAAGCAACTGTCCAATGTACTCACCGGATCCGATCCGCAGGTCCAGCGCAAGCTCTTCGGCATCTACGGCCTGCTGTTGGCGACTAATGCCGCCGCGTGGATCTGGGCGTTCGCTTCGTTCTGGGGCCACCCGGTCCTGCTCGGCACCGCGTTCATCGCCTATGGACTGGGCTTGCGCCATGCGGTCGATGTCGATCACATTGCCGCGATCGACAACGTGACCCGTAAGCTCATGCAGGAAAAGAAACGCCCTGTCGCCGTGGGGTTATTTTTCTCGCTCGGCCACTCGACCATCATCGTCATCGCCTCGCTCGCGGTCGCAGCAGTCGCAAGCGTGCTGAACACGCGCTTTGCCCAATACAAGGAATTGGGCGGACTGATCAGCACGTCGGTATCGACCGTCTTCCTGTTCGTGATCGCGTTCCTGAACCTGCTGATTCTGAAATCGATCTTCCAGGCATGGCGCCACGTACGCGCAGGCGGCGCCTGCGTCGACGACGACTT
Source organism: Paraburkholderia sp. WS6 (assembly GCF_030464835.1). Lineage (NCBI taxonomy): Bacteria > Pseudomonadati > Pseudomonadota > Betaproteobacteria > Burkholderiales > Burkholderiaceae > Paraburkholderia > Paraburkholderia sp. WS6. The sequence goes on along the minus strand of NZ_JALQCK010000007.1, from coordinate 49,808 downwards.
CGACATGCTGCTGGCCGATCGCGGCTTCCTCGCGCGGATCTTTCGTCCGATGTTTCGGCTCGTCGCGCGCAGCTGGCACATGTTCCCGCTTGGCTTTCTGTTCGGACTGGGTTTCGATACCGCGACCGAGGTGAGCCTGCTCGGCATGTCCGCGTCGCAGGCTTCGCACGGCATTTCGCCATGGGCGGTAATGGTGTTCCCGGCGCTTTTCAGCGCAGGGATGTCGCTGGTCGATACGCTCGACGGTCACCTGATGCTCGGCGCCTACGGTTGGGCGTATCTTAAGCCGATTCGTAAGATCTACTACAACATGACGATCACGCTGGTGTCGGTCGCGGTCGCGCTGCTGGTCGGCACGATCGAGGCCTTGGGCCTGATTTCTGACCACTTGAAGCTCGAAGGCAAGCTGTGGGATGCTATCGGTACGTTGAACGACAACTTCGGCACGCTGGGCTACGTCATCATTGGTATCTTCGCCGCGAGCTGGCTCGTGTCGATGGTGCTTTACCGAACCCGGCGCTTCGACGAACTCGAAACGAGCCGCTAAGCGAGAGCATGCGGCATGCGTCGCGCCAGCCTCGGCTCCATTTTGACTGACACCTATGCGCAAGATCACCGTCGGAATGGTCCTGTTCCCCGGATTCCAGTTGCTCGATATCGCGGGCCCCAAAGACGCCTTTGCGGAGGTCCGCATCCTCAGTCAGGGGGCGTGCGAATACGAAATGCTGACGATCGGAACGACGCGAGGCAGCGTGCTGTCTTCCAGCGGGCTGACGGTCATGCCGGACCGGACCATCTTCGATCCGTGTCCGCATTTCGACACGGTGATCGTGCCCGGCGGCCTCGGCGTATTCGAAGTACTCGAAGACTCGACGCTCAGCGAATGGCTCGCGAAGCAGCACAAGAGTACCAGGCGGATCGCCGCTATCTGCAACGGCGTTTTTGCTTTCGGCGCCGCCGGCATGATCGATAACCGGACGGTCACGACACACTGGATGGACGCCACGCGTCTTTCGTCGATGTTTCCGAAGGCGAAGATCGAACCCGACCAGATCTATGTAAAAGACGACCGCCTCTACACGACCGCAGGCGTGACCGCTGGCATCGATCTCGCGCTGGTCATGATCGAAGAGGACTTCGGCAGGAAAATGGCGCTCGACGTCGCGAAGTATCTGATCGTGTACGTGCGCCGCGCAGGCGGCCAGTCGCAGTTCAGCCCGTTGCTGGAAACCCAGGCCGCCAGCGATTCCCAGATCCAGTCGATTCAGCAGTACCTGCTCGACAATCTTCATCTGAATCATACGACCACGTCGCTTGCGCGTCGGCTCAAAATGAGTCCGCGCAATCTGTCCCGTATCTTCACCAAGGAATGCGGCGTCAGTCTCATCGCATTCCTGAACGACGCGCGCATCGACGCCGCGCGCCGCTACCTCGAAAGCACCCGCCACCCGATCGGCGAAATCGCGAAGCGTTGCGGCTTTGAGAGCGCGGATACACTTCGGCGCACGTTTAGCCGCCGGCTTCAGATCAGTCCCGTCGAATACCGGCAGCGCTTTCGCTCCGGCAATCCGGTGAACGAAGCGGTCCGCGAATCCGGCCGATAACCGGGATTCTTTCAATTTCACACACAGTCGACTAGCGCAGTGGCTGGCCGGTCACTGCATCAAGAAACAACTTGGAGTTCTCAGCCGAGCCGAAGTCGAACATGTTATTGATTGTGCCGGCCATGACATCGAATGAACCTTGCCCAACGCGCGCGCCGTTCAGCCAGTTGTCTTCGATGAAGCGAAGAACAGAAGTTTGGTCGGTCAGCGTATGATCGACGTAGTTTGCCTTCGCGTACGGCGAGACCACAAGCAGCGGGAGACGGGGACCATACCCGCAGCGGCCCTGCACCGGTACACCTGTTAGCCCATCGAGCGGTGTGCCTCGGCCGCAAGTATTCGGACCGTTGAGCGCGTCCTGCGTGCTTGTCGATCCGTTGACGACGTGAGATACGTGGTCATACCAACCGTCCGAATCGTCGTAGGCGAGCACGACCGCCGTGCTCTTCCAGTCGTCCTGTTGCTGGAGAAAGTTGATTACCTTCGTCACGAACGCCTGCTCATCGAGGGGGTCCGAATTGCCCGCGTGCGCATCCTGGTACGCCGGCGCCTTAAGAAAATTGACGGCAGGAAAATTCCCCGCGCTCACCGCCGCGTAGAAGTCGTCGATGTCATATTGATGGTTTGCGCCACCGTCACTGCTGGTGCCGATTGCCGCAACGGACGCAGGACGCTCGTGGTTCGGATTAGCGGTGGACGCGTAATACTGGAACGGTTGATGATGCGGCACGTAGTCGACCTTATAGCCCTGCACCACCGACGAATATGAGCTGCGCGCGCAGCCTGTCGTTCCGTTCGCATTCCTCGCGCCGAGGTCGAAGCCACCCTCAAACCAGCCCCACGAGATATTCTTCGCGTTCAGCAGGTCGCCGACATTCTTCCCCTGCATACCGATTGTCGTGCCCTTGGAACAGACGTCGCCCGTCGGATCGAGGTCACCGACGACTGTCAGGCCGCCGGCGCCGTCGCTAACGATGTTCCGATTGGTCGTATTCGCGGGTGCCACCGTCGCCCCATTCGTCTGCCCGGAGATCAGGTTCAGCGCGCCAGGCGTGGATGGGCCAAACGTCGTGTCGAACGAGTTGTCGTTTAGCGCAAAGTGTTGCGCATAGTTCCACAGCGCGGTAACGGTGTTGCCGTCGTAATACCCCATCACGAGCCCCTTTGTGTACAAGGCACTCGAGCCGCCTGTTGCCGAGGTGCGGCCGGTGTATTTCGGAAACAGGTCCATCGCGCCATTATCGAATGCCAATTGCTCCGGCTTGTAGGCGTGATCTTGCGACGCCGTAAGCGCCTGCGAGCGATCGAGACGGAATGGATCTGCAGCGCCGGAGCCGTTGGCGGCGTTCGTCGAATTCGGATTGGACCTGAGTAGCCCGTCCAGTAGCCCGTTGATCCGTCGCGTATTGGGCAATGTGCTGAAGGTCGGCTCACCGGCCGGGTTCAGCGCATTCGGGTATGTTCCAAAGTAGTGATCGAACGAAACGTTCTCGCCAAATATCACGACAAGATGTTTGATCGGGGTAGCCGTCTGCACTCCATCCTGGGGCCGTGGTACCGAGGCAGTTGCGACGCTCGATGTGACGTCGGCTTCATCACCATACGCTCCGAGCGAGACAGACAGGCAAAGCGCTAGTGCAGTTGCCAAGGGAAATTGCCGACGAACCAACATCATGTCTATGTCTACCTATTGAAGTGTTTCCCAATGCATCGCTTTGCGAACGGAACACGCCCATTCTCGCCTGCACCGGTGTCGTGACTGTTAAGCGACGATTACGAGTTCGTCATCTTCCATCGGAGCCGTCATCTCCGCGTGACTGAGATGACATGTGACCCACACTACAAATGCATATCCGCACCCTCCTCTCGCAAGCATATGCGCGATGAGAACACGGTGGTGTCTAAGCTTTTGCCGCCTCCCCGGCTACCATCCGCCGGCTCAATCAATGATCGTCAAGTGAAGATATTTATCGTACATCATTACGCTCATATCATGTTGAAGCAACATCGACACGACACCGATTCGCCATTTTACAGGCCTATCATGCTCAAAAACAGAGCGTGCAGCGGCTAAAAATAGTGTCGTCACATGACGACTACACTTCCTACTTCATTACCAACGATGACACGCTAGCGTCACAGTAGTTCCGTAAAACGTCTCCCTCGGCGAAGGTGAGCGCGTCGGACATGCGATTCATGATGTCGATCCGATCAACGTCGATGAATACCTGCGCTAGTTAGGCGGCTTGAATCATTTTTAGTCATCCTATCTAGTTGTTTACACGGCGCAATTTTCGAGAAGGTGCCGAACTTTTCACAGTCCCGACACTACAGACGTGGGCAACCAGTCGGGATGTTTGCAACGATTGATGGAGAATCAACATGCCGCACAGGCATATGGCAGGGTTGTTGGTCGGATTGATGAGTAGCACAATTATGACCGTCGCACATGCAGCGGACATGGCGACTTTGCAGGGTCACGTGTTGACAAGCGCGAACAAGCGTCCGCTTGCCGGCGCTCGAGTTCAGATTCGCGAGACGGGGACAAGTACCACCACCTCGGCTGACGGCGCCTTTCGTTTCACCGGGCTTCCGGTGGGCAGATACACACTGGTCGTCACGCCCAGTCGTTCATCCGCGGTCGAACGGACTGTGATGGCGCGCGCGGACGACACCGCAAACGACGACGTTATCGTGGACGCACCCGTTGCCTCGCTCGACCACGTGACCGTCGCGTCGCAGCGCACCGCGAACGTCGTCGCACGTGCGACTCAGCAGAGCGCTCCGAACATGGTGACCATCCGGACCGCCGACGACATCCGCAAGGCCCCCGACGTGAGCGCCGCTGAAGCCGCTGCGCGTATTCCGGGCGTGTCGCTCGAGACGGACTCCGGCGAAGGTCGCTATGTCAATATCCGCGGCCTCGACACCAACCTGAACAGCACCACGTTCGGCGGCATCCACCTGCCGCCGACCAACCCGGCTTCGGCCCAGAACGGGGGGCGTGCTGTCGCGCTCGATACGATTCCGGCCGGCATGATCGGGCAGATCCTCGTGACCAACACCAACAAGCCCGAACAGGATGCCGATGCGCTCGGCGGCACGATCGACATTTCGCCTCGCACGTTGCCCCCTTCGGGCAAGCCGTTCCTGGATGCCAAGCTCGGTTCAGGTGTCGAAACGCTGCGCGGGAGCACAGTTTCGGATGTCGAGATGACAGCGGGTGCGCGCTTCGGCGCGCACGGTATTGCCGGTCTCGGTTCGGGCATCACGTCATATTCCGACGCGCCGTTCACCTTCATCGGTACCTTTGCCTACAACCAGGACCACCGCGGCGTCGACGACGAAGAAAACGCCTATGTCGATGCGCCCGGCGTACCGAACAAGGCCTACGCGCAAACCGACCCGCGTTACTACAACTATCATCGCAAGCGCCTTGGCTACGGCGGCGAACTGGACTTTCAGCCTAACGCCGACAACAAGTGGTATTTCCGCTATTACAACTTCGGCTATACGGAGAACGTGAACCGGCAAGATCTCCAGACCAACTTCACTGGCAATCCGGTCCAGAATGCGGACGGCACGCTCACGGATACGGCGACCTATGCGAAGGGGTTGCGCGACGAGAAGGAGACGCTGCGAACGCAACTTTTTGCGCTGGGCGGTGAAAACAGGATCGGGCCCGGCAAGATCGACTATCGCGCCGGCTTCACCAGTGGAACCTACGACAAACCGTACGACCTGAATTCGACGTTCAACAACGGCGCCCCGGCCACGGTGACGTATTACCCCGGCTCTGACTTCGCGACGCAATCGATCGTGTCAGGTCCGAACCCGGCTAATCCCGCCGGCTACACGCTGGGCCAGATCGTCAACTCGTCGCAGTACGTCAAGACCAATGAGTGGTCGGCCAACGTCAACTACACGCTGCCGACTCACTTCACGAGTGCCGATGACGAACAGTTCAAGTTCGGCGCTGGCCTGCGCCGAATGACCTTCGCCAGCGCGCAGAGCAACTACACGTACTCGCCGGCCGCGGGAATCCCGCTGTCGCAGGCGGTGTTCGGCGCGCCGAACGTTTTCTACAACGGCATGTACAACATTGGGCCGTCCATCAGCGATGGCGTCATGAGCGGCATTTATGGCGCCGCTGCGGCCAACGGCAACGTAACGGGTAACCCGTTGAAGGACGCCGCCGCGTTCTCGGCCATCAACGAGAACATCTATAGCATGTATGGCCAGTATCAGTTCGGCTGGGGCCGTCTGGGGGTGCTGGCGGGTCTGCGCGGCGAATGGACGCAGGATGCGTTCAGCGGCAATCTGATCAACGGCAGCTCCGTCACGCCAAACCAGACGTCGAACAACTACTTCAACCTGTTTCCGTCCCTGCAGTTGCGCTACGATTTCACGCCGACGCTGGTGGGTCGCGCGATCTATTCGAGCACGATCGCGCGTCCGGGCTTTGCCCAGAGCAGTGCGTCGGTCATGGCCGATCCGGGGACGGGAACTGTGACCACCGGCAACCCGAACCTGAAGCCGACCACTTCACAGAACTTCGATATTCAGTTCGAGAAGTATTTGCCGCATGGCGGAATCATTTCGCTGGGCGCGTTCGACAAGTCAATGTCCGACTACGTCGTGGGCGAGACATCCACCGTCTTCAGCTCGCCTTATCTCCAGGGGTATTCGGGCCCCATCAAGCTCGTAAGCTTTGCCAATGTCTCGTCGGCACGTGTACGAGGCATCACCGCCAACTATGAGCAGCACTTCACGCAGTTGCCGGGGTTCCTGAGCGGCCTGGGCGCGGACGCGAACTGGACATGGACCAATTCACACCTGGACATTCGCCCGGGTGAAGACCACACGCTGCCATCTGGTCCGCGCAATTCGTATAACGCCAGCGTGTTCTACGAGCGTGGTCCGTTGGACATGCGCCTGTCGGCCTCCTATGTGGGCAAGAGCCTGTGGGCAGTGGGCAGTTCTGCTGCAACCGACGTCTACACCGCATCGCGCTTCTCGCTCGACTTCGGCGGCAGCTACCAGATCAGAAAGGATGTGGGCATCTATCTCGACGTGCGCAACATCCTGAACACGCCGTTGAAGTTCTACGAGGGCTCGCCGGACCGTCCAATCCAGCGCGAGTTCTACGGCCCGACCGTGATGGTCGGCGTGACGATCAACGAATAACTTTCTTAACACGGTTGAAAATAATGAAACTCAAAACATTTGTGCAATCTGCAATGGCAGTCGGTCTTTCGTCGACGTTGTTGTGCGGCGCGCTGCAGGCAGCACCGGTCGCCGAGCACGCGCAGTTCGAAGTCGCGAAGCACTATACGCTGGGTGGCACAGACGGCTGGGACTACGTTGGGTATGACCCGGTTCGCCATCACCTGTTTATCAGCCGCGCCAGCCATGTCCAGGTCGTTGATACCGACACGGGCAGGCTGGTCGGCGAGATCGAAAACACCGATGGCGTGCATGGCTTCGCGTTTGTCCAGAACCAGAAGCTCGGCTTCATCACCAACGGCCGTGCCGACACCATTACGGTGGTCGATCTCGACACGTTGCGAACCGTCGACACGATCAAAGCGGGTGGCCCGGACCCTGACGGCATCATGTATGCGCTCAACCTGAAGCGCCTCTATGTCAGCAATGGCCACGACAACAGTGTCAGCGCCATCGACCCCGCCACTCGCAAGGTCGTCGCGACGATGCCTGTCGGCGGTAAGCCTGAATCGCTCGTGGCCGACAACGACGGTCGAATCTTCGTCAACGTCGAAGACAAGGGCGAGATCGTGGCAATGGACGGCAAAGCGAACAAGGTGCTCGCTCATTGGTCGATCGCGCCTTGCGAAGGGCCGTCCGGACTCGCAATCGATACGAAGGCCGAACGGCTATTCACCGTCTGCGCGAACAACCGGATGATGGTGATCGATGCTCGCTCGGGGCATCAGGTGGCCCAGTTGCCGATCGGCGGCCATCCAGATGCCGCCGCCTTCGACCCGGTGCTCAAAACCGCGTTCAGTTCGAACGGCGCGGATGGAACGCTGACCGTGGTGCATGAAGACGACGCGGATCACTACACCGTGCTGCAGAACGTGCCGACACAAGTGGGCGCGAAGTCGATGGCGCTCGACAACGACACTCACCGCGTATTCCTGGTGTCTTCGAAATTCGGTTCGCCCCCCGCTGCGACGGCCGACAATCCGCATCCGCATGCGAGCGTCGTAGCCGACACGTTCAACGTACTGGTCGCACAACGCAAGCCGCAGAGCGTCGGCAACTAACGTATAGCCACTGCCTCAACCGCGCCACCGGCGGCATCGCAACGGCGATACCGCCGGTAACGTCGGAAGGTGACACATTCAAGACACAACGTAGAGGGTAGCACCATGCTTCGCAGCATTATCGATTCATCGGCTCAGTCATTCGGCTTGTTGCCTTTGATGGCACTGATCTTTCTGGCCGCGCTCGCCATCATCATCGAACGGCTGATCTTCTTTAGCACCTCCGTGCGCAAAGGCAGCAGCCTGGAATACGACCTCAAGCAGGTCGGCCGGGCAAGGGCCGACGACGTCCAGAAACTGATTCACCATTACCAGGGATCGGTACAAAGCGAACTGATGAAGTCCGCAATCGAATTGCAGGGCCAACCGGCCGAACACTTCGAGCGCGAAGTCGAAGAAAGCATCATGTTCCAGATGAGAAAGCTCGACCGCAATCTGTGGGTGCTGGATACCGCTGTGACGCTTGGGCCGTTGCTGGGCCTGCTGGGCACCATCATCGGCATGATCGGTTCGTTCAACATTCTGGGCGCGTCGGGAACCAGCGACCCGATGGCTGTGTCCGGCGGCATTGCCCACGCACTGATCGCCACTGCCTGCGGCCTGACGATTGCTCTCGTGGGCGTCGTGGCGCTGAACTACCTGAACAAGCGGGTACGGATGGTTCTTCTGCAAATGGATCTCATCAAGTCCATGCTCGTCTCGCGGCTCGCCGCGTGAACCGCGACCACCCCACATACCGGAGAACACCGTGAGAAACCATCGGGCTCACTACTTTGGCAATGACGAAAAACCGCGGATCGAGATCATTCCGATGATCGACATCATGATGTTCCTGCTGGTCTTCTTCATGCTGGTCATGCTCAAGATGATCCAGGGCACTGGCCTCAAACTGGAATTGCCGCAATCGTCCACGGCAGCGCGGCTCGACACGGTCGCCGTGACCGTGGGCGTGGAAAAGGACGGTGAATTGCACCTCGACCGTAATGACATCTCTGCGCCGCAACTGACAGCACGCCTCAAGGACATGGAGGCCACGAAGCAGGTCAATGTCACGATCGCAGGCGACAAGGGGGTCGAATATGAAACGATCATCAAAACCATGGATCTGGTGCGCTCTGCGGGGATCAGTTCAGTCGCGCTCGCGACCGATGTGGACTAGCCTCCGGAGTCAATCAGAATGAACATGAGTATCCCCGGAAAACCCCGTGGCGCGCTGTGGCCGACCGAGACGTCACGGCCACGAGCCCGCAACGCAATGTCGATCGCGATTGTCGCTGCGCTTGCGATCGAAGGCGCGCTAGTAGCGGCCGTGATGTCGATGCGGGTGCCGACGCCTACGCCAGCACCCGCGACGCCCGTTATGCAAATGCGGTTCGTAAAAGCCGTTACACCGCCTCCGCCCCCCCCACCGCCGCCAGTCATCAAGAAGATCGTGAGGCAGCAATCGGAGGCGCCGGCGCCCAGACCCATTGCACGACCGGCCGCGCCAGCACAACAGCACGTTGCTTCGCCAACCGTCGCACCGGTCGCGGTCGCAACGCAGGACGCGCCCTCCAATACGCAGGCTGCGCCAAGCATGCCCGGCCCCACAGCCGCGGCGTCCGGCAACACGACGGCGGCTCCCGCGGAGCCGGCCGACATTGCAATCGTTTGCCCCGTAGAGGCCAAGCCGGAGATGCCGCCGCGGGCGCTCGCTGAGGGAATTGTCGGCGCAGTAACGGCGCGCGCCACGATCAAAGGCGGCAAGGTCGTCCGTGTCGACATCGTCAAGTCGACGCCCCCGGGGGTTTTTGATGCGTCGGTACGGCGCGCGATGACTCAGTACCAATGCAAGGTCGACGGCGACGATCAGGTTGTCGTCGAACAGTCCTTTGATTTCACCCAGACAGACTAGAAAATCGCGTCCTGCGCCTGGAACATGAACTTCGACGGCGACACTAACGTGGTCGAAGTCGCCCGTGTCAGCGGACGCTGAGCACCTGGAGTCCGGCCTCCGATGCCTGGGGGCCCTTCGTGTGGACGACGTACAACCTCTGTAGCGACGGAATATAGATCGAGGTCTTGCCACCGAGAGTGTCGATATGCTGCTCAATGGCGTAATGGTTCGAATCGACCTGTTTAACGACATCGAGGCCGCCGGCGCCAGTCACGTAGAGGCGATGATGGAGTGCGTCGAACGTCATGTCGTCCGAAATGTCTACGATATCGAGAGACTGTATGACCGAGCCGTTACGCGCGTCCATGACGAACAGCTTGCCGGGGTTACGTGACCCGATGAACAGCCGCCTCGTTTTCGGATCGAATGCCATGGCCGAATTGAGGCTTGGACCGGGAACATGCCAGATACTCGCCAACTTGCGGGTATTCAGATCGATAACGCCGATTTCGTTTTTCTCGCGCATGTTCACGAACAGGCGGTGGGTGGAACGGTCGATGACCATCGCCTTCAGTTGTCCCGCAGGAACATCGATTCTCCCGACGACGGAATCGTGGGCAAGCGAAATCAAGCTGATGTAGGCGTTGCCCTTATGCGATTGCACACCTCCGTTGCCGACGTAGAAAATGCCGCCCGGTCGATCCGCGATGCCGGAATCCGGCTGCGGCTCGAGCGGAACGACTTTCTTGACCTTGAAGGTTTTCGTGTCGACAACCTTGACGTTCGCATCGCCCGCATCCGCTATAAGCAGTTCCTTACCGTCGTTCGCCAATACTATCTTGTGCGGAGCCCTCGCGACCGTCTTTACACTTGCAAGGTGCTGGCCGTCCGGCAATCCGAAAACCTCGATGGACCCATACTTCTCGGCTGACACGTACAGACGGGAATGAGCCAGATCGACTGCAAAGTGGTCGAAGTCGCCGCCGGTGACGTCTGGCAGCGGCGTGGTCGAGAGAACCGCCAGGGGGCTGGCCGACGGTCTTGCTGCAAAGGATATCGACGCAAAGCTGAGGCATGCAAGGGCAAGTAGACGGGCGGTGATCGGCATCATTTTTGTCCGGTAGGCAGGGAGCGGAATTCAAAATGACACGCTACCGCATAGATCCCAACCACACGATAACGAATGGATTACCAACTTGAAATATTGGTCCGCCTTTTGTTCCTTAACTAAGTCTTAACCAGGAAAATGACAATCCTGTAATCTGCAGGACGGCTTTGGGTAACGAAGTGGCCGTTATGCTGAGAACTAACCTCCCGCGATTAGGCGCGCGCGTACCCACGCGATTCCAGCCTCGCGAGGAGTTCGACGTCTAGCAGATGGAGTGCCCACCCATGGTTTCTCGCCCACTCACACCGCCGTATTGCGTCCGAAGCTTGTCATCCGGCATGCGCCAGGGAACACGATGAACCAGTTGGCGTCGATACGCATCTTCGCCAAAGTCGCGGAGTACCTGAATTTCGCCGAAGCCGCCAAGCAATTGGGTATTTCCAATTCGGTTGTCACGCGCAGTGTCGCGACGCTCGAGGAACACTTAGGCGTTCGGCTAGTCAACCGGACTACGCGGCGCGTATCGTTGACGGTGACAGGCCAACTGTATTGGGAGCGCTGCATCGAGTTACTCAGGCAGCTCGATGACATGGACGAATGTATTGCCTCCGCAGTGGAACAGCCGACCGGTTCGCTGCGGATCGCGGCGTCGTCGCTGTACGCGACTACGGACCTACCGGACGTGCTTGCCGCTTACCGTGCCCAGGAACCCCGCATGAGTTTCGACCTGACAGTGTTCGACAATATGAGCGACGTCGCGGCCAGCGAGTTCGATGTCTGCTTCAGTGCGGAGCGTCACCTGCGTGATTCCTCGCTGGTGTGCCGACCGCTCGCGCAAACACGCGACGTGATTGTTGCAAGCCCAGACTATCTGGCGCGTCGCCCGGCGCCAAGTACGCCGGGTGAACTGGCCTCGCACGACGTGCTCGTCGCGTCGGATGCGCCGAGCCGCTACTGGGAGTTTCGCGACGCCCACGGCACACAACGCGTCGTCGTGCGGCCGATCCTGAACATACAAAGTCCTCAGGTCGTCAAGCGTGCGGTGCAGGCGGGACTCGGAATCGCGCGCTTATCACGTTCGTTCGTGCAGAACGAACTGGCCAACGGCAGCTTGCGTGCGTTGCTCGGCGACGTGACGCTATGCGGCGACGAACGCACTGTGTGGCTGCTGTATTTCGGGCAGCCGCACATGGCGGTTGCCTTGCGCAGTTTCGTCGATTTCGTCGTGGAGCGCTATCGTCTGAAACCGCTCGAAAGCAAGGCCCGAAGCGACGTACGCGTGGGCCCCGTACAACACCAATCGAGCAATACTGAATTGCTGTGGGGCGAGATTTTGTAGGTCCTAAAGTGCGAACACCTGACGTCGGCTGCACCTGGACGCCGCGCGAAAAGCGCGGGCGATGCACCGGCGCGGCGTTCTTACCCACAAGGATCCGCATTGATGAAAAAACTCCTGATTGCCGCGGTTGCCAATACCGCGCTCGGCTGTACGTTTGCCCCTATCAGCGCGATGGCGCAAAGCAGCGTGACGCTTTACGGTCTGATCGACGAGGGCCTGAATTACACCAACAATACCGGCGGCCATTCGAACATACAGATGGAAAGCGGTTTTGCGCAAGGCAGCCGCTGGGGCCTGAAGGGCTCGGAGGATCTGGGCGGTGGAAACAAGGCTATCTTCCAGTTGGAAAACGGATTCGACGTCAACTCAGGCAGGCTCGGGCAGGGAGGCCGGATGTTCGGGCGTCAGGCCTACGTCGGCCTGAGCTCGGCGCAATTCGGCACGCTGACGATGGGCCGGCAATATGACTCCGTCGTCGACTTCCTCGCGCCGCTCACGGCAAACGGCAACTGGGCGGGCTATCTGATGTCGCATCCGTACGATAACGACAACACCGACAACTCCTTCCGTTTGAACAACAGCGTGAAGTACACGAGCAATACGTACGGTGGCTTTACGTTCGGCGGTCTGTACGGCTTCAGCAACCAGGCAGGTGGCTTCGCGAACAATCGGTCTTACAGCCTCGGCGCGCAGTACGTGGGCAGCAATGTGACGGTGGCCGCGGCTTATATGCAGATCAACAATCCGGGCGGCACGACAGGCGGTTCGCTCGCAACCGACGACACCGACTTTTTTGCGGGCCGTCAACAAGTCTGGGGCGCGGGCATTAACTACACGATCGGACCGACGATGCTCGGCTTCGTGTATAGCCATACGAGCCTGAACGACGCGACCGGCTCGGTCTACGTCGGCAACTTCGCGAACACCGCAAGCAGCCTGAAATTCGACAACTTCGAACTCAACGCCAAGTATCAATTGACGAAGGCCGCGTATGTCGGCGCGATGTACAACTACACGATTGCCCATTTCAACAGCAATGCAGGCAATTCAAAGCCGAAATACCAGCAGTTCGGCTTGATGGCGGACTACAACCTGTCAGTGCGCACCGACGTCTATGTGCAGGGCTTGTACCAGCACGCATCGGGTGGCGGCACGGTGTCGGCCCCGTTGAATACCGCGTTTATAACGGGCGCGGATGCACCGTCGTCGAGCGCGAATCAGGTCCTCGCGCGCGTCGGTATCCGGCACGCGTTCTAAGCGCTTGCGCTTTGCGGTCATCGGGCAGTGTTTGCCCGATGGCCTTGCGCCACGCATTGCTTCGCGGGATCAGTTCGACGCCGATTCTGCTCTGCACGGCCGAAATGGGCCGCCTGATCGCTACCGCCGGTTCGGTCGCCATAAGATTGGCGCGACGCAAGTTCGACCAAGGTGAAAAGCGGGTCGATCGCCTACCTCCGCGTGATGTGCCCATCGCTTGGCGAGGCCGCCAGCGCGTCAGGCTCAGGAGCCAGCGCCGGAAGCAGCGCTGGCGCGCTCGTGAGGAAGGCGCGCACGTGCATCGCAATCACCGCGTCGCTGGGCGTGGTGTTGTCGTTCGAATAAATACGGCGGCGAATCGCAAGGTGGGATACCGCGCCGTGCAGCAACCAACCCACCTCGGTCAGATGAGCCGGATCGGCCGGTACGCCGCGTCCCAATTCGTGCGCCGTCTCAGTGACAATGATCTCAAGCGCATGCGTCACGACGGCATTCGTGTACGTCGGCGCCATTTGCAGATCTTCAAGCGAAGAGTAGAGGAACAGGCGAAGCCACTGCCGCGTCAGCAGGGTGTCATAGTACTCGCGATAAAAAGTATTGAGCCTGCTTTCAAGGGGCACACTGCGGTCTTTCAGTTGCACAAACCACATCGCCTTGAAGGTTCCCACAATTTCGCGCTTGTAAACTTCGTCGATCAACGCAGCCTTGCTAGGGAACAGGCTGTACAGCAAACGTTGCGACACCCCACAAGCCTCGGCAATCGCACGAGTTTGCGCGGTCAGGCCGTGCTCGGCGAAATATTCCGCGGCCTTCTCCAGCACGCGCGCCTGACGCTCGGCACGTGGCAGACGCTGCGGTGCTTTCTTCATCGGCCGCTTGATCGGCGCGCGACCCGCTACGGTCTTGCTGGCCGGCTCTGCAATATCCCTGGGTTTGGCCTTCATAACGCTCCTGTGTCCATCGTCTTTAAAAATAAGTCTTCACATGACGACTTATGGTTTGGTAGAGTATATCGTCCGGGTACGAGGAAGAGTCTCTTCAGGCATCCGGACCCAGCCATTCATTATCTCAGGCTACCGCGAAGCGAACCCCATTTTGATTGCCGCCGACTGCAAACGCCTCAATCTGAAGCGTTCGAGGGCCTGTCGCACAACCCGGATTCCGTGTTCCGCTCATGTCTTTGTCAAGCCGCCAGCCAGTCATCATCGCGCTGATCGTCGCCAGTGCCTATTTCATGGAGAATCTGGATGCGACGGTGATCGCAACCGCCCTGCCCCACATGGCGGCCACGTTCGGCGTCACGTCCGTGAGCCTGAGTATCGGCATGACTGCCTATCTGCTGGCGCTCGCGGTCTTCATTCCAATCAGCGGGTGGGTGGCAGACCGCTTTGGGCAACGGTCGGTTTTCGGTGGCGCGATCATCGTGTTCACCGGCGCCTCGATACTTTGCGGGCTGAGTAACGGCCTCGTCGAATTCACCCTTTCGCGGATCCTGCAGGGAATCGGCGGCGCGATGATGGTGCCGGTAGGCCGCCTCGCCGTGCTACGCAGCACCGAGAAGCGTCACCTGATGCGCTCGATCGCCTATATCACGTGGCCCGGCCTCGCCGCACCGGTGTTAGGTCCAGCCTTGGGCGGTTTTATCTCGACCTATTTCAACTGGCGCTGGATCTTCCTGCTAAACATACCGATCGGTTTGCTGGGTCTGATGCTCACCGCCCTATTCATTCCGAACTACCGCGAACCCACCCGCCGCCCCTTCGATGTGTCGGGGTTCGTGCTGAGCGGTATCGCGCTAACGTGCCTGATGTACGGCATGGTCCTGATCGGGCAACTGGATAGCGATTGGCGCATCACGACTGCCGCGCTGATCTGCGGCTTTGTCGCTGCAGTCCTGGCCATACGGCATTTCGGACGCGCCGAACATCCCCTGATCGATCTTTCGCCCTGGCGAATTCCGACGTTCCGCGTGACCCTCGACGCCGGTTCGTTATATGTCGTTTCGGTTAGCGTCTCACCCTTCCTGTTACCACTGCTGTTCCAGTTGGGCTTCGGGTTGAATGCATTCGCTGCGGGTTTGCTGGTGCTCGCGTACGCGGCCGGCAATCTGGGCATGAAGACCGTCACCACGCCAATCCTCAAACGCTTTGGCTTTCGCAAGGTAATGATCGTCAACGGGGTGCTTACCGCGGCCACAATCGCTTTGTGCGGCCTGCTCTCGCCGGAAACGCCGCGCGCGCTGATCATGCTGGTGCTGCTGGCCGGCGGCCTGTGCCGGTCGATGCAGTTCACAAGCATCAACACGCTCGCGTTTGCGGACGTCCCGCCGCCGCGAATGAGTTCAGCGAGCACATTCTTTAGCATGGTCCAGCAGATGACCATCGGTCTGGGCATCGCATTTGGTGCGATCGCGCTGCATGTTGCGGTCCTGGTTCATGGAAATCACGCACAGCTGTCACTGGCCGATTTCCGGATCGCCTTCCTGCTCGTGTCTGCGCTGGTGCTGTTCTCGGTCCTCTACTTTATCGGCATAGAACCGGATGCAGGCCGGGAGGTGAGTGGCCATACGCGGACCGCACCGCGATAGCGCGGAATTAAACCGGGTGAATCCGCATGTCCTGATGGGCATAACCGTGGAAGTTGAACAGAGAGATCGTCCGTGCAGGAAAAAAGCGTTACCCCGTCCGCCTCGGTTAGTGTTATGCCAGTAGCAGACGTAGCAGTCCCCCGTAGCGCCTCGCAACAGATGCTGATCCTCGTGGGCATTTGCATCGCCGTGCTCGTGCTGCCGCTGAATTTCGGCGGTGCGGCCGTGTCCGCGCCGGCCATCGGCACCGCCTTGGGAGGCAGCCCAGTGGCGATCAACTGGATTCTCAACGCCTTCATGCTGAGCTTCGGCAGCAGTCTAATGGCCTCGGGAGCGCTTGCCGATCTGTTCGGACGAAAGCGTGTATTCGCCATAGGCGTGGTGCTCTTCGCGTTGACATCACTTGGGATCGCCGCGGCGCCGACTCTGTTGTGGGTCGATTTTCAGCGCGCGCTACAGGGCATTGCCGCCGCGTTGGTCCTGGCCGGCGCGTCGGCAGCGCTCGCACAGGAGTTCGACGGACATGGGCGCGCCCGCGCGTTCAGCATGCTCGGCACCACCTTCGGCATCGGCTTGGCGCTTGGCCCACTACTCGCCGGGTTTCTCACGGAGACGTTCGGTTGGCGTTCGTTCTTCCTCGCGGATGCCGCAATCGGCTTGACCGGATTTGCACTCGGCGTTCCGAAGCTAAGAGAATCGTACGACCCCAATGCCACGGGTCTCGATTGGCCTGGCGCCGCCAGCTTCACCGCCGCGCTGACACTCTTCACATTCGGGCTGTTGCAAGGGCCGGAAAGCGGCTGGAGCAGCCCTCTTATCATTGGACTGTTCTCAGGCGCCGTGGCGATGTTCATCGCGTTCGTCTGGATCGAAAAGCGTGCTTCCCGGCCAATGCTCGACCTGTCGCTGTTTCGCTATCCACGCTTCGTAGGTGTGCAGGCGCTCCCGCTAGCGACGGCATTTTGTTACGTTACGCTGCTTCTAGTCTTGCCCACGCGATTTATCGGCATTGAAGGACATTCTGCGATCGACGCCGGCTTGATGATGCTTTCGCTATCGGCGCCGATGCTCTTTGTGCCTATCACGGCTGCATTTCTCACGCGATGGATGTCGGCCGGTGTCATTTCAGCGGCCGGCCTCGTCATAGCGGCGGTCGGTATGCTTTGGTTCGGTGGCATCGCGCCTGACGCGCCATCCGGTGCCCTGACGCTTCCGCTGTTCATCATCGGAGTCGGCGCCGGCCTGCCGTGGGGTCTGATGGATGGCTTGTCAGTCAGCGTCGTTCCAAAGGAACGCGCGGGCATGGCAACCGGCATCTTCAGCACGACGCGTGTCGCGGGAGAGGGCATGACGCTCGCAATCGCCGGTGCGATATTGGCGGTCCTCACACGTCTAAGGCTATCCGATGCACTCGCAGCGTTCCCGCCCGTTTCGCGCGATGCCGCCGCGCAAGCCGCCCAGCGCGTGGCAACCGGCGATCTGCCCCATGCCGTCGCTCTTCTGCCCGCGCTGGGGCAGCCCATTCTCGCGCAGGCATACGATGGCGCGTTCCGCATCCTGCTCCACATTCTCGTGGCAATCACACTGGCCTCCGCGCTCGTCGTGCTGGGATTTCTCGGCCGCACGCCAGCCACTGCCAGCCCGACCGATACCGGCCGCACGCTTTTGGGCGGCGAAGGGGCGGTTGACTGAGTACACGTCCGGAGCGAATGGGTGATCTGTCATGCGCCCGCCTCGATCTGTGACGTTTCCTCACAAAGTCAATATTTTTCGTGCATTGTCGTACCCTCGGTCAGGGCGCCTAATCATCCTCGATGAGCATTCCGTAACGCGTAAATCTGGAGGAAGCCATGGATCTCGGGCCGCGCACACCTGCGATTTCCGATCGGTTGATGAAACGGATCGCCTGGCGGCTCGCGCCGCTGATGATTGTGATGTACATCGCGAACCAGCTTGACCGCGCGAACATTGGCTATGCGGCGCTGACCATGAACGCCGAACTCCACATGACGACGGCGCAGTTCGGTTTCGCCGCAAGCCTGTTTTTTCTCGGCTATATTCTGTTCGAAGTGCCGAGCAATCTGTGCATGCATCGGTTTGGCGCACGGCTGTGGATGACGCGCATTCTGCTGAGTTGGGGTCTGCTCTCCTCGCTGACGAGCTTCGTCCCCGACTCCCGCTGGCTCTATATCGCCCGCTTCTTTCTTGGCGCGTTCGAAGCCGGGCTGTTTCCGGGCATGGTGTATTACCTCACGCTGTGGATGCCGGCGCGCAATCGCGTATGGATGATGTCTCTGTTCGTGACGGCAATCCCGCTGACCGGCGTGCTCGGGGCACCGGTGTCCACCTGGCTGATGACGCATGCGAACGTGTTCGGCATCACCGGCTGGCGCGCAATGATTCTGCTGGAGGGGATGCCTGCAATCGTCCTGGCCGGCATCGCCTATTTCTGGCTGACGGAAGACCCGTCCCGCTCCCGCTGGCTTTCCGCTGCGGAAAAGAGTGAAATCGCTGCGGCGCTGGCTGCCGAACGGGCCCAGGCGGCGGCCGCCACCTCGCCGTCCAGCACCTGGAAGGCGCTCGGAAATCCGAAAGTCTGGGCGCTCGGTGTCGTCTACTTCGGCACCAACGCCGGCATCATCGGCTTGCTCTATTTTCTGCCGCAAGTCATCAAAACGTTTGAAAGCACTTTTGGGGTGAAGTACAGCCTCATGGATATCGGGCTGATCACGGCGATTCCATTCGGCGTTGCCGTTGTCGCGACGCTGATCTGGGGCCGTGTGGTTAGCCGCCATCAAGTCGGTGCCCGGCATGTGGCAGGCCCCCTGCTGGTGTGCGCGGCTGCGCTCTCGGTGGCCCTGCTGCTGAAGTCTCCCTACCAGTCGATCATCGCCCTATCGATCGGCTCCGCGGCCTGCTTCTGCAGCATCACGACCTTCTGGCAGTTGCCTAGCCGCATCCTCACCGATCGCGCCGCAGCAGCCGGCATCGCGCTGATCACGAGCATCGGGGTATCGTCAGGATTCTTGCTGCCCTATTTTATCGGTTGGGTGAAGGATACGACCGGCACGTTTGTCCTCGCATTTGTCGGCATTGCCGCGACGATGGTGCTCGCCTCGATCACGGTCACGCTGCTCGAAACCCGCTGGCGAAAAATTGGCCAGCCACAGCTTGCCAGTGAATAAGCGTGGCCAGCGCCTCGCCGTGCCAAGGACTATTATCGATGAATCCATTGCCCATTTCTTTTCGCCAGCAAGGATTCTCGATGCGCCGCGGTGTCCCTAGTCTCAGTGCGCTGCAAGCTTTTGAAGCCGCCGCGCGACATGAAAGTTTTTCGAAAGCTGCGGTCGAGCTGTCGCAAACGCATGGTGCTGTCTGCAAAAAGGTCAACGAGCTCGAGGCTCATCTGGGCATCCCCCTGTTCGAGCGGGTACGCCAGCGCCTGGTATTGTCCGCGGCGGGCGCAGAGTACGCGCGGCGAATTCGCGTCCATCTCGACCAGATTCGCCGCGATACGCTCGAGCTGATGCGCCAGCAAAGCGAAGTGAAGATCCAGTTGGCCGTCGGCGTGACGTTCGCGTCTCAATGGCTGATTCCGCGTCTGCATGACTTCTACGAGCTCAACCCGGACCTGCAACTTCACATCATGGGACGCGACCAGCCGACGTTCTTCGACAATTCAAGCTTCGATGCCGCGATCTATTTCGGACAGAGCCTCTGGCCCGCGATGCCAGGACAGCCGCTCGTGAGCGACGACAGGATTCTGGCTGTCTGTGCGCCCGGGTTGATCGGCGGGCGCGAAAGCTTGAGTAGCGAAAGGATCGGCGCGCTGCCGTGGATTCACACACGCGATCTTCCGCGCGCGTGGCTTGCATGGTCCGAAAGCGCGTCCACGCAGGTCACCGAACATAGTGCGGCGAACCAGCACTACGACATGTTCATCATGGCAATCAACGCCGCGATTTCCGGACTGGGCGTGGCCTTGCTTCCGCGTATCCTGATTGAACGGGAGTTGCGCAGCGGTGCACTCGTCCAGGTGCATCGTCATTCGATCCCGAATCCGGAGACTGTCTACTACTCGTTTCCCGAGCAGAAACGTGACTGGGAGCCGCTTAAACGCTTCGATCAATGGCTATGCGCGGCCGTGCGCGACTATCGTGAAGGCTGCCAACGCGACCGCACGGCAGCCTTCGAAGCAACGCTTGCGCCAAACTGAGAACGTCCGAACGAGGACGTCCGTGTTCACGCGAGTTCGCGCAGATCAGGGCTGTCGCGCAGGAGTTGCTGGTAGAGCCCCTGGAAGTTGAGCCATGCGACGTAGTCGGACCCCAGTTGCGCGCGCGTTGCCCGCGCGTCCTCGTCCGATAACGGCTCAATGGGACCTGCCGCCTCGGCCAGCAACTGCACCTGGCAGCAACGCTCCATTGCGATGAAGCGGTACGCCGCGGCGTCGACCGATGAACCGACGGTCAGCAGGCCATGATTGAGCAGAACGGCGGCGCGCTTTGTGCCCATCGTCTCCGCGATTCGGCGCCCCTCTTCGGTGGCGAGTACGACTACGTCGCCGCGAAAAAGCACGTGATCGTCATAGAAGAGACAGGCTTCCTGATTGAGCGGAGCAAGGAGCCGTGCGCGCGCTGAAAATGCCCGGCCGGAAGGCGTATGTGTATGGGCTGCTGCAACGACATCGGGATTCGCGCCGTGGATACCGCAGTGAATCGCCGCAGCAGCGGCGTTGACGGGTCCGGTACCATGATAAACGTTGGCCTCCTCGTCGATGCAAACGAGATCGTCGGGATGGATTGACGAAAAATGCTGCGCGTACGGGTTGACCCAAAACCGGTCGTGAAACTCCGGGTCGCGGACCGTGATATGCCCGGCAATGCCTTCGGCCAGCCCGAATCGCGCAAAGATGCGAAATGCCGCTGCGAGTTTGAGCTTGCGATGTTGCCGTTCATCGTCGAAGCTGGCGAATACCGGCGGCTCCGGCAAGCGTCCGCCGATTGGTTTCGGAATCTGCAACTCGCGGACTTCCGCATGGCCCATGACATACTCCTTCGTGCTGGTCGGAGTCTTGATTTTCGTCTGCACAGAGGAGACAGTCCATCGACGATTTGTCACAAGATCGCTTCTTGCGCTCACAACGCGCGGCCTGGTAATTCGACCGTGGCATCCAGATATGCAAGGACGCGTCCGAAGCCGAAGCTTGAAACAGGCGTACGTAAAAATTCAATCGCAAGTGATTCGATAGTCATGCGATACTCGTTATTTGACAAACCGCACCCGCGTCGGATGCTGTCCGATTAACTGAGGCATGCTGATTAACCAGGCAGGCCAACGATCATGTCAGCCACATCAGGCAACCACATCAGGCAACCACAAAACACCTCGCGGCCCCATACTTTCCCCATGGAAACAAATTGCGACGATGCGCTTTGCGCCGACGACAACGCGCAAAAGAAAACCGATGATCTTGCGCGCGACATCATTGAGCAGATCGCCGATAAGTGGACGATCCTGGTGATCGATGCACTTGGGACTGACGGCGAGATGCGTTTTTCGCGCCTACGCGAACACATCGGTGGCGTCAGTCAGAAGATGCTCACGAAGACGTTGCGCCAACTTGAGCGCGACGGCCTGGTTTCACGCCACGTGCATCCGGTGATACCGCCGCGCGTCGACTATCGGCTGACACCGCTCGGAGTCAGCCTTCTGGACAAAATCTGCGGCATTTGGGATTGGGCCGAAAGTCACATGACCGAAATGGAAGCGGCGCGGTTGCAGTTCGATCGCGGAGAAAAGCTGGCCCCCACCTCGCGGTCACCCGACGGTGTGACGCTTTAGCCGGCAAGGTTGAAATCATGGCCGAGATCGCCGCGGCGTCGGAAGAGCAGAGCATCGGCATCGAACCGAACGACTGCAGCTTCGTGCGCAACATATGACAATAATGATTCAGGCGGTGCGCTTGCGTCGTGCCGGCGGGAGCGTCCATTCACCGCCCTCCTCAACGTGTTCCGTCAGCTTGTCGACGCAGTGAAAAAGCACTCGCTTTTCCTCCGCCGACAAAACGGACATGAGCTGCTCGTCGAAGATCTTGCCGATCCGATCGCACTTGCGGACGATTGTCTTGCCCTTCCTGGTCAAGTTCAGGTTGATGACACGTGCGTCCGCCGTGCCGGTAGAGCGCGTCAGCAAGCCGCGATTGGCTAGCGTGGTAACCAGCTTTGAAACCAGCGTCTTTTCAAGGTATGTCAGCTCGATCAGCGGACCGAGGGAGATACCCGGCTGCATATCGACGAAACGCAGCACGCGCAGGTCGCGCAGGGTGACATCGCATTCGGCTTCGTAGAGGCCAGACGCCACGCCCTTGGCCAACTCGCTTAGTACGTCGAGGCGGAAATTCAAATGCTCCAATCTTGGATACGGCGCCTTCGACATGTTGTTCTCCCATTCACGTACTCTGATTCAGTTGCACACTACAACATTTGAATTTTACGCGTTCCTTGCACGAAACATACCATCGTATGGTAACTCCCCGTACGTGCAGACAAGCCGGGCGATTGCCACACGGCACGAGCATGCCGCAATGCGCGCAACGGGGCAAGCGCGCACGATGACTGTGCAGCAAGCGGATCGATGCTGATTAGCCCCTCGCGCCTGCGTCAATCGCCTTGAGCACCAAACCGAAAAATTCGTCGGCATGCGCCGGGTTGAGCCAGCGCACCACCACCGCAAGTTCGCGTTCCGGTTCGATCCAGGTGAACGAACCGCCCGCACCGATTGCGAAATAGCTGGAGGCCGGTACGCTCGGAAAGACACTGCGCTCGTGGTTGAGCCAGACCAGGTAGCCATAGAACGGTGCGATCGCACACGGTGTCAGCATGCGCTCCAGCCACTCGCTGGAGACGATCCGCTCACCGTTGACGCTGCCCTGACCCAGGAACAATTGGGCCACCTTGATCTGGTCCTGGGCGCTGATCGACAGGCCGCCACCCCAATGCGTGCCGCCCGGAACCGACTGCACGCGCTGCCCGCCCACCTCCACCCAGGCATTGTCGTAACCGACCCATTGCCAGTTCCCGCTCGCGCCGAGTGGCCGCATGATCGCTTCGCGAAACACCTCTGGCAACGGGCGGCGGAACAGGTGCAGCAGCGCCAGCGAAAACTGGTTGATGCGCACGTCGTTGTATTCCCAGTAGGTGCCGGGAGCCCGTAACGGCCGTCGATCTCCCTTCTTGCCATCGGGCTCCTTGCCGAATTTCACGTATCGGTAGTGGTCGGCCTCGTCAGGTAAGCCGAAACACACGCCTTGCCATTCGCTCGTCTGCTGCAGCAGATGCGCCCAGGTCAAGCTCGCGTTGTGCTCGTCATCAAAGCCGATACCAGGCACGCGCACGTGCACCGGCTCATCGACATCGGGCATCAAGCCGCGATCGTGCGCAACACCGGCGAGCAGTGCGAGATAGGTCTTGGCGATGCTAAAGGTCAGGTCGGCACGATCAGGTTCGCCCCAAGAAGTGAGCGGCCGGCCGGCCCGCGTGATGACGCCGGACACGGGGCCACGCCCATGCACCGGTCCGAGCAGCCGGTTCCAGGGTGGTGGGTCGTCCGGATGTACGCCCCATACGCCATCGACCTCGCGGTCCCAAGGCGTTTCATGATCGATCGCGAATTGCACAGCATGCTGGAGATTGGCAGGTTGCATGAGGGTCCTTTACCGGGCGCAAAACAGCTTGACGAGGTTCACCCAATAACTCGCACCGATCGCAAGCGCGGCATCGTTGAAATCGTAGTGCGGATTGTGGAGCGGTGCTGCCGGCGTCGCCTCATCAACGCCCATCCAGATGTACGCGCCGGGCTTTGCGTGCAGCATGAACGCAAAATCTTCCGAGGCCATCGAAGGCACACAACCTCGCCGCACGCTGGAAGCGCCGACGGTCGCTTCGGCAGCCGCAGCTGCAAGATCGGCTTGAGCGGCAGTGTTGATGGTGGCCGGATACGCGTAGCGATAGTCAAGCGTCGCGTTTGCGGCCAGGGCGCGCGCAATACCCGTGGAGACTTCGCCGATCGACGAGCGGATTCGTTCCTGCACGTCGCTCGTAAAACAGCGCACAGTGCCGCGAATGACCGCACGGTCAGGTAGTACGTTCCACGCCTCGCCACCGTGAATTTGCGTGACGCTAACGACGCCTGACTCCTTCGGGGAAATTCGTCGGCTTATGATCGTCTGCAATGCGGTGACGATCTGGCTAGCGCACACCAGCACGTCGCTCCCCTCCTCCGGCATCGCTGCATGCGAACCCTTGCCGTCGACAACAATCTCGAACGTATCGAACGATGCCATCATCGGACCGTCGTTGATCGCAAAATGTCCGCGTGGGATGCCCGGCCAGTTGTGCAAACCAAACACGGCGTCGCACGCAAAGCGCTCGAAGAGTCCCTCTTCGACCATCATCCTGCCACCGCCCGCCGGACCTTCTTCTGCCGGCTGAAAAATCAGATGTACCGTGCCGCGCCAACCGGGGTCGCGGCTCAACGCGACAGCGGCGCCGAGCAGCATTGCAGTGTGGCCGTCATGACCACACGCATGCATCTTGCCTTCATGTTGCGACCGATGCGCGAAGCGATTGGCTTCAGCGATCGGCAGCGCGTCCATGTCGGCCCGTAAGCCGATGGCGGGCCCCGCGCTTCGGGTCATGGTGCCCACCACACCGGTTCGTCCGATGCCGCCATGTACCTCGAAGCCATACTGTCGCAATACGCCGGCGACGAGGTCTGCGGTTGCGACCTCCTCGAACGCAGTTTCCGGACAGGCGTGCAGTGCGTGCCGCCACTTCATCATCAGGTCGATCAGGTCGCTATCCATCGGAATTTAATCCCTTTCAGTGATAAATTGAGGAGACAAGAAAACAGAGAATCGACGAAGCGGTGCAGCATCCGCGCAGATTCGAGTGGGCGAGGTTCCTGGCAAGCTGGCCGTGGCCAATTGCATTACGAGCGCCTGGATGCGCGGGCAAACCACGCGCGGCGCATCGGCTTGAGTGCGGCGATCGCGAGCACAGCGGTACAACTATCCAACGCGATAGCCGTGCCGAACACCGCGTCCCAACCGCCCGTACGCTGGTGGAGTAGCGCGGCCACCGGTCCGCCCAGGATCGAACCGACACCTTGCGCATAAGACAGGCACGCGTAGTTGACGATCGCATGTTTGCTGCCAAAGGTGTCCGTGAGCGTCGAAGGGAAAAGCGAAAAAATCTCGCCCCAGCCGAGAAAGACGACGCCCGACAGCAGCACGAACAACAATGGGTCGTGCCGCAACGTGAGCCACAAGGTCATCGCTATCGCTTCCATTCCGAATGCGACCAGCATCGTGTGCTCGCGCCCGATCAGATCGGAGATCCATCCGAACATCGGCCGCGTCACGCCGTTCGCTATGCGATCAATGGTCAACGCAAGCGGCAACGCCGCGAGGCCGAACACGGTGACACCCGCCATGCCGAAATCTCGCGTGAAGACTGCCATTTGCGAAGTCACCATCAGGCCGGAGGTCGCCATCATCGACATCATCACAAACATCAGCCAGAACAACGGCGTGCGCAGCATGTTGCCGGGCCGCGTGTCGGGTACAACGGTGGCGGCTCTCTGCGGCCGCCAGTCCGCCATGTAGCCAGGCGGCGGCAGCCTCATGCCGAGCGCGGCAAGTATGCCGATCACGCCGAGGATCACACCATAGACGGCCAGCGTATGCTGATAGCCGTACCTGGCGATGCTATGGGTGATCGGAAACGTCGTGAGCATCGCGCCCATGCCGAAGCCCGCCATCACTACGCCTATCGCAAAACCGCGACGGTCTGGGAACCAGCGTGCCATCAGCCCGATCGTGCCGACCACGACAATACCTACGCCGATTCCCCCGAGAACGCCATAGCAGAGGTAAACGGACAGCAGAGATTCCGCGCGGCTCGTCAGTACCCAGCTGAGCCCCGTGATCGCGCCACCTGCGGCGAGCAACCAGCGCGGCCCAAAGCGCTCGATCAAATAGCCCTCGAGCGGCGACAGAAACGTCTGGCAGACAATGAGAATGGAGAAGGTGACCTGCAGACCCGGCAGCGACACGCCGAGCTGCGCTGTCAGCGGGTGCGTCAGCAAAGTCCAGATGTATTGGGGATTGGACGCGACCATCGCACATACGAGGCCGCACAATAATTGCCACCAGCGGCTGTGTAGTGAGAGTGCAAGCGGCGCGCGGGTGCGGGCGCCGAAATCCTGGGTGCTCATGCTTCAACTCCGTACGAATAAGTGACACGAAATGACCCAGGCCGCGCGCTGGCATGGAGGCTCGACACCACGCTCCTCGACAACGCGCTCAGTACATCGAAGGGTAAGGAAGAGAGACACGAGACGCAGCCGCGGCATGTCCAGCACGTTAGTCCTCAAGATGCCGGGTAATCGCAGCGGAAATAAATGCGGCATCGTCCAGATTGGCTGTCGGCAGCCCGGCGCGATGCCCCCATATCGACGAAATAGGAAGGAGCCTGGCGTTTCGCATTTGCTCGACCTCGAGACGGTTGTCTTCCACCTGGAAATACAGGTCGGTTTCGCTTGGCATGATCAACGCCTTCGCCGTAATCGCTTTCAGCGCCGCGTGAAAATCGCCGTTATATTTGGAATTGGCCGCGATGTTTGCGTGTTGCCATGTCCATAGTTGAGCCAACAGGTTGTTGCCGTCGCGCTTCAGGAAATTCTGTTCCCACGACATCACCAGATAATCCTCGAGCGAGGAAAAACCGGCCTGCCGCCACGCCTCGTTACGATAAAACGTCTGCGACATCGCCATGGCGGCGTAATTGCGGCCCATGGCCCGCAGACCGCGTTCGGGACGTTCGACGAACGTTCCGTTTTGAAAACCGGGATCCGTCGTCAGGGTCGCGCGCACGCCCTCGATGAATACCTGATTGTGCGGCGAGGTCTTTGCCGCGCCGCAGAGCACGACTAGCCGCCTGACCATCTGCGGATACATCGCTGCCCATTGATACGCCTGCAGCCCGCCCATCGACCACCCGCACGCCAGTTGCAAAACTTCGATGCCGAGTTCTTGCGTCAGGAGTTGGTGTTGAATCGCGACGTTATCGGCGATCGTAAGATTCGGCCAGCGGCTTCCGCTAAAGGGCTCAGTTGCGTTGCTGGGCGAGGACGACAGTCCATTGCCGAACAGATTCGGAATAACAACAAAGTACCTGTCGGTGTCCAGCGCCTTGCCCGGACCAACCATCCACTCGATGTCATAGTGGTGCGCGGAAAACGGCGTCATATACAGAATGACATTCGATTTTTCTGCGTTCAACTTTCCGTAGGTTTGATAGGCGAGCCTGGCATCTCTGAGCGTGATACTCGATTGCAACACCACGTTTCCAGCATTAAATACAAAATGGTCTTCCATGGGTAGGTATCCTTATTGAAGATAGTCGATGGCATGGGTGCCAGCGGCGCTGGCGCCCGTCATACTGCAGGCCGCACCACGCTTGCGTCCGCTTCGGCGGTCATCCCCGTCAACGGCGGGTCGGTGACGATAGACTTGAGCGCGGCGACCGGCTGCAACAGTTTCGTCAGATCGGGCCGCGGGCGCCGCAGCGCTTCATCGTGCCGCCAGGCCGTCTCGAATGCCTGGGCGATGTCGAGCAGGCGACGATCACCGCGAAACGGCCCGACCAGTTGCAGGCCGAACGGCATGCCGGCCTGGTCGAGGCCGCACGGCAGCGACAAAGCCGGATTGGTCGTCAGCGTGATCACATAGGTAAGCGCCAGCCAGCGGTAATAGTTCGCGAGCGGCCGCCCGTTGATCTCGGCCAGATAAGTTTGCGACCATGGAAAGGGCGAAATTGGCGAAGTTGGCGAGACGATCAGGTCGTAATCCTGGAACTTTCCCTGGAAACGGCGAAACAGGCGGGTCTGTTCGGCATGCGCCCAGACCACGTCGGCGAGGGACATTGATTGCCCCATTTCGTAGTTGCTTCGCGTGTTCGGCCCGAGCGAAGCGGGATCGCGCTGGTAGGCATCCTGAAAACCGGCGACGAAGTTCTGCGCGCGGATCACGTCGAAGCAGCGGTCGATTTCACCCACATCGATCTCGAGCGGCTCGCAGACCTTCACGTAGCGGGACAGCCCGGCAATCTTGGCACGGAAGGTCGAGCGCAGCGCTTCGTCGACCTCGCAGACGCCGAAGTCCTCCGTGTAGGCGACGCGCAGCGTGCAGAGGTCGACCCGTTCACGCTGTGCGAAGGCGGAAGGATCAGCATCCTCGCCCAACGGGTCGCTAGCGTCGAGACCGACACTCGCCGTCAGCAGCAGGCGTATGTCGGCGATATCGCGCCCCATCGGGCCAATCACCGAGATCGGCGTCCAGCCAAGCGGTTTGCTGTCGTTCGGCACCAGTCCAGGCGAAGGCCGGAAACCAACCACGCCGCACAGCGCCGCGGGGATGCGCAGCGAGCCGCCCATGTCGGAGCCGGTACAAAGCGGCAGCATATCGGTGGCGAGCGCGGCGGCCGAACCGCCCGAGGAACCGCCAGCGTTCATCATTGGATTGAAGGGATTGCCGGTCGCGCCCCACACGACATTACGTGTGTTGGCGCCCGCGCCCATTTCCGGCACATTGGTCTTCGCCGCGACGATCGCTCCCGCAGCGCGCAAGCGGGCCACCATCACGCTATCGCGCTGCGGCACGTTCGAGCGAAACAGCGGCGAGCCATAGGTGGTGAGTAGGCCGGCCGTCTCATCGAGATCTTTCACGCCAAGCGGCAGGCCATGCAGCAGGCCCAGTGGCTCACCGCGCAACACGGCCTCCTCCGCGCGCTTCGCCTCGGTGCGCGCACGCTCGAAGCAGGTCGCAGCGATCGCATTGACAGCGGGGTTCAGCGCTTCGATCCGCGCGATGCATGCCTCCAGCAATTCGACGGGCGACACCTGCCGGCTACCTATCAGGCGCCGCGCCGCGTCCGCGGAGAGCGAAACCAGAGAGTTGTCCATACTTGCCCTATTCCTTTACTCGTTGTCAAGCGGCGCCGAACGCGAAGCCACGCCCTGGCGCTGCCGCGAGCAAGGCCCGCGTATATTCGTGGCGCGGCGCAAGGAACACGTCCTGGATCGCCCCTTCCTCAACAATCTCGCCGCGCCGCATCACGATGACCCGATCGCAGATCTGGCTGGCCACCCGCAGATCGTGTGTAATGAACAGAATGCCGATCCGCAGACGCTGCTGAATGTCATCCAGTAGTTCGAGAATTTGCGCCTGCACCGAGACGTCGAGTGCGGAGACCGCCTCGTCGGCGATCAACACTTGTGGCTCGCATGCCAGCGCCCGCGCAATCGAGATGCGTTGCCGCTGGCCGCCGGAGAATTCGCTAGGGTAGCGATTCAGCGCATCGGGCCTGAGCCGTACCAGCGTCATCAGTTCTTCGGCACGTTGCCACGCCTGAGCGTACGGCACACCGAAATTCAACGGCCCTTCGACGATCGAGGCACCCACTGTCTGGCGCGGATCCAGCGACCGGTAAGGATCCTGGAACACAACCTGTACGCCGCGCCGGAACGGATATAGCGCGCGGCCGCGCGCTTTGGCCACCGATCGGCCGCCGGCGAAAATATCGCCGGCGCTCGGCTCGATCAGCCGCGCAATGCAGCGCGCGACAGTCGATTTTCCCGAACCGGACTCGCCCACGATACCGACCGTTTCGCCCGGATGCACCGTCAGCGAGACATCACGGGCCGCCCGCACCTCGCGCTTGCGGCTGGGCCAGGAACCCGTCACATACGTCTTCCCGATCCCACGCGCGTCTAGCAGCGGATAGGCTTTCTCCACCGGGGCGCGCGTACGCGGCACCAGCGTGGGGACGGCTGCCAGCAACATACGGGTATAGGGCTCGCGCGGTTGCTGCAACACCTGCAACCTGGCGCCCTGCTCGACCATGTCACCCAACCGCAACACAACGACACGGTCAGCAATTTCGGCGACGACGCCGAAATCGTGGGTGATGAACAGCACGGCGGTTCCGCTCTCAGTCTGCAATTCACGAATCAGCTTGAGAATCTCGGCCTGGGTCGTGACGTCGAGCGCGGTGGTGGGCTCGTCGCAGATCAGCAGCGACGGCTTCAGGATCAGCGCCATCGCAATCACGATGCGCTGGCGCTGTCCGCCCGACAACTGATGCGGGTAAGACGCGTAGATACGCTCCGGTTCCGGCAGCCTGACGTGGGCGAAGATCTCGAGAATGCGCCGGCGCCTCTCGCCGACGCCGGCACGGCTATGCTGTGCCAGCATCTCGTCGACCTGCGCGCCGCACGTCATGATCGGATTGAGGGCCGTCATCGGCTCCTGGAAAACCATCGCCATCTTTTCGCCGCGCAATTGGCGGATGCGGTCCGGGCTTGCTGTGAGCACGTCTTCGCCGAGCAGTTCGATGCTGCCGTCCACCGCCTTGAGCGCCGCCGGCAGCAAGCCCATCACGGCCTGCGCGATCACCGACTTGCCCGAGCCCGACTCGCCCAGCAGGCAGACAATCTCCCCCTGCCGCACGTCGAGCGAGACATGCCGGATTGCATGGGGCCGGTCGGCTCCGACCGGAAGGGAAATGGTCAGGTTATTCACGGCGAGGACGGTTGTGGCCGGCCCGGCGGCGGAGGGTGCTGCCGTTTTGAAGTCGAAGTCGCGCATCGCGTCAGCCCCCCCGTTTGTTGAATTTCGGATCGAGCGTGTCGCGCAATCCGTCGCCCATGATGTTGACGGCCAGCACCGTCAGCGCCAGGAAAACACCTGGGAACAACACGGTCTGAGGATATTGGTTGAACTGCATGCGGCCGTCGGCCATGACGTTGCCCCACGTCGGAATATCCGGTGGCAGGCCGACGCCGAGAAACGACAGGATCGCTTCCACCAGGATCGCCGACGCGCACACGTATGTTCCCTGCACGATCAGCGGCGCGATTGCATTCGGCAGAATATGACGCCACAGAATCTTGACGGTCGGCGTGGCCAACGAAATGGCGGCCTCGATGTAGGGTTCCTCGCGAATGCTCAGTACGATCGAGCGCACCAGCCGTGCGACGCGCGGAATTTCGGGAATCGTGATCGCGACGATCACCGTGACCAGCGTCGGCCGCCAGAGCGCCATCAGCGTAATCGCGAACAGGATGCTGGGAATCGCCATCAAGCTGTCCATGGCGCGCATGATGACGTCGTCGAGGCGGCGAAAATACCCCGCCGCCACGCCGACCAGTGCGCCGAAGGTGAGCGCCAGCAGTGCCACCGTGATGCCGACCGACAGGGACACGCGCGCACCATAGGCGACCCGGCTCCAGGTATCCCGGCCGAGACTGTCGGTGCCCATCGGGAAGAAGTGCTGGAACGTCGCGCCTGACAGATCACTGAATTCGGCTGTCGCGCCCGGTAAGAGGTTGGCGCTCGCGGGATCCATCGCGGTCGGGTCGATCGTGCCAAGCCACGGTGCGGCGACGGCTACGAAGACCAGAAGCGCCAGTGCGCCGCATCCCAGGCGCACCGACCAGTTCCGCAGCACGCGGCGCCACAGTGGTGTGCGCGAGCGTATAGCAGGCGCCACCTCCACGTTGGCAAGAATGGCGGCCGGTGCGGCAAGGGTCGTCGGATCGTGATCGTCGCTCATGTCCAATCGTCCTTTCACTCAATAGCGGATACGCGGGTCGAGCAGCAGATAGCTCATATCGACCAGCAGGTTGATAAGCACGTAAACAAAGGAAAAGAACAGCGTGATGCCCTGTACCAGCGGGAAGTCGCGCGCCAGTACCGCGTCGACCGTGAGTTGCCCAAGCCCGGGGATCGCGTAGACGGTTTCGGTGACCACCACGCCACCGATCAGCAAGCCGACGCCAATGCCGATTACCGTGACGATCGGTACCGCGGCATTGGCCAGCGCATGGCGAATCAGCACGCGTGCTTCGGAGATACCTTTGGCGCGGGCGGTGCGGATGTAGTCTTCAGTCAGCGCCTCCGCAACCGCAGCGCGCGTCACGCGGGCAATCAGCGCAAGGTAGACGATCGACAGCGTAATGGCGGGCAGGATCAGGTGCGTGAGCCACGGACCGATACCCGCGCTCAGTGGAGCGTACCCCTGCACCGGCAGCAGCTTCGCATGCAAGGCGACCGCCCATATGAGGATATAGCCGACCACGAACGACGGCACCGAGAATCCCATCACCGAAAGTCCCATCAGCATCCGGTCCAGCCAGCCTCCGTGCCGCGAAGCCGCGATCACGCCGAGCGGCACCGCGAGCAGGAGCGTCATCACCAGCGTCAGGGCGGACAACGACACGGTCGGTGCGATGCGTTGCGCAATCAACCGGGTAACCGGCTGCTTCATGTAGTACGAGTCGCCAAGGTTGCCCTGCAGCAATTGCCCGGTCCATTTGACGAACTGCACCGGCAGCGGCCGGTCGAGCCCGAGGCTCGCGTGGATCCGCGCGATGTCGGCACTAGTGCCGTTGTCACCAACAAGCGCCGCAGCCGGATCGCCCGGCGTCAGGCGCAGAATCATGAACACGATAAGGGCGACAATGACCAGCACTGGCGCCGTCGACAATACGCGCCGGAAAAGAAAGAAAGCCATGTCGATTACGCTCCAAAGCCGGTTTGCGGATAGACGGGCTCGCGTTGCCCTGCGAGACGGCGGCCGGCCGGCGAATAGCCAGCCGCCGACACGGGTTAGCTCTTGCGAATGTTCCAGAACACGTTGACCGGAGCTGGGACAACGCCGCTGACGACGCCCTTGCGGATCACCGAGTAGAAATCGAAGTCGCCCAAGGGCGCCAGGATGCCGCTCTGGTAGGTTTCCAGTTGGATCGCCGAGGCGATCTTCTTGCGCTGCACAGGATCGTTGTTGACGAGGTAATCGTTCTTGAGCTGCTCAATCTTGTTGTCAGTCGCCCAGCCGAACCAGCCCTTTTCGCCATTGCCCGTCAGCGGAGTGAAGAACAATGGATTCATCGTGTCCCCGGGCGCCCACCCGGTAATGAACAGGTTCCAGCCACCCTTGTCGGCCGGCGCCTTGCTGGTTCGGCGCGTCACGAGCGTAGACCAGTCCATGGCCTGCAGGTCGACATTGAAACCGGCCTGCTTCAACAGTTGCGCCATGACGGGTGGAAACTTGTTGAGCACTGCGTAATCAGACGGATACATCAATACCACCGGCTTGCCATCGTAGCCCGCTTCCTTCAGCAGATTGCGGGCCGCCGCGAACTGGGGCTTGCCGGTGAAATAGGCAGTCTCTGTCGACGCCAACGGCGAATCGCATGGGTAAATCGACGAACACGTCCGGTACAGATCCTTGTTCACCAGTTGGGCACGCATCAACGCTTCCTGGTTGATCGCCATAATTGCCGCCTGGGCAATCTTCGGGTTGTTGAACGGTGGCACGAGATGATTCAGGTGCAGGTCGAAGAGCCCGGCGGGAGTCGGCTTCACCAATTCCAGCTTGGGATTGCTCTTGAACGCGGCGTACTGCTCGGCGGGCATCCATTCGATCATGTCCACTTCACCGTTCGCAATCGCATTGGCCTGCGTCTGTGCGTCCTTGAGCACGATCCATTCGACCCGGTCGACATAAACATGCTTGCCGCCTGCGGTACCGGAAGCCGGTTCAGGCCGCGGCACATAGTTCGGGTTCTTGATGTACACAATTTTCGCACCCGGGCGATACTCGTCCTGTTTGAAGATGTAGGGGCCGGACCCGGTGTAGTCAGAGATCTGTTGGTCCGCCGGCGTATCGGCGACCCGCTTCGGCATGATGAATGCGGCGCTGCCCGACGGCTTGCCGAGCGCGTCGAGGACCATCGGAAAGGGTTGCCTGAAGGTCATGCGGAAGGACTTGGCATCGACCGCATCGAACGACTGCAGTGCCGCGAACATTCGCTCGCCGAACACGTCGCGCTTGCCCCAGCGCGTGATCGACGCGATAACGTCAGCTGAGGTGACCGGCTTGCCGTCGCTGAACGCGAGCCCCTTGCGCAGCGTGAACGTCCAGGTCTTGCCGTCCGGCGAGCTCGTATACGTGTCCACCATCTCCGGTTGCACCACGCCCTTGGCATCCACACCGAACAGCGTGTCGTAGATCATGTAGCCGTGGTCGCGCGTGATAAATGCAGTAGTCCAGATCGGATCGAGGATCTTCAGATCGGCTTGCGGCACGATTCGTAATACCTTGGATGCATCCTGCGCGCACACCATCGTCGCGGCGCTCGCAATCAGCGCCCCAGCCACGCATCGCGCAAACAATCGCTTCAACATGCTTCACCTCATAAGAAGAAATGACACAAAATGATTCCGGCGGCGCGCTTGCGTCGGATTAGCGACCCTGTCCGTTTAGGTACTCCAATCCCGGATATGGCGCCTGAGACAGGTTGATCTCCGATTCAACGTGCTACATTAATTGCAACTTGCAACAATTGAAATTTACGCATTTATAGGCACGAAGCATGCCACCATGCGGTAAATCCAGCACGTATCGGCAAGTGGGGCACTTGCCACACCGGCACGAGCACACGGCAATGCGCAGGACTTGTGCAAGCGAGCGCGAGGACGGTGCATCACGCAGTGCAAGATTGCTGTCGCACCGATTCCGGGCGCGACAGCGGCGCTCCTCGTCGGTGCCGAGTCTTTGCACGTTATTTGAGGTACGGCCTAAGCTGATACTTTCCACACACTCGAAAGGAACGCTTCGATGAACAATCCGAGCATCGTTGTCGGGGCATTAGGCGGCACGATATGCATGACCGCCGACAATGCCGACGCTGGCGCGTTGCCACGTCTTTCCGCTCAACAATTGGTGACTGCGGTCCCAGGTCTGGCTGATATCGCGCAGATTCACGCCGAGACGCTTTTGCAGTTACCCAGCCCTTCGCTGAACCTTGCGCATGTGCTGGACAGTCTGGTGTGGGCAGAGTGCATGGTGGCTGCCGGCGCCGCCGGGATCGTGCTGACCCAGGGGACCGACACGCTTGAGGAAACCGCCTTCCTGCTCGATCTTCTGTGGACACATCCGCAGCCGCTGGTGGTCACAGGCGCGATGCGCACGCCGCTGGCCGCGGGTGCGGATGGGCCCGCCAACATTCTTGCCGCGGTGGCCTGCGCAGCGTACGGCGCCAGTCGCGAGCGCGGTGTAGCCGTGGTGATGAACAACACGATCCATGAGGCGCGCTGGGTGCGCAAAGCGAACTCGATGTCCGTCGAGACCTTCGAGTCACCGGTCGTGGGGCCGGCAGGCATGGTGCTCGAGGGTATGCCCCAGTATTTCCGTCCACCGTCCAGGCGCTATTCGCAGCGGTTTGCAAAGCCCGACCTGTCGGTCCGAGTGGCACTCGTCGAAACATGTCTGGGCGAGACGGGTGAGATGCTCGATGCGGTCGCCCAGGCGGGATATCAAGGGATAGTGATCGCGGCCTACGGCGCAGGGCATGTTTCGGATGACGAAGCACAGCGCATCGAGGCGTTGGTGCCGCGACTGCCGATCGTCGTCTCCAGCCGCACGGGATCGGGATCGACGGCAGCGCGTACTTATGGCTTTTCTGGTTCCGAAATCGACCTGGCCCGCCGCGGTGCGCTGTTTTCCGGGTGGCTCGGGCCACGCAAGGCGCGCCTGCTTCTCTGGCTGCTGCTCGCCACGGGCGCGCCGCGCAACGCATGCGCCACCGCGTTCGAATTCTGGAAGCGCGTCGACGATACCGACTAGACGTTCTGATGTAACCGCGGTGGTACGGCGCCTCAATTCTGGAGGCGGCTCTCGCACCGATTCACAATCCCGAATTTCTTGCAATGGCCTTTCGCCGTCGACCGTCCGCGTTTCGCCCTGAGGCGGTGCGTCGCCGATCTAGTTGTGCCTGATGCACCTTCCTTGCGCGCATTTGCACACTTTCCGCACATGGCAGTGTGCTCACCTCCACTTGAAAATACCCACTTCGCACTTGTATATGGGGCTCTCGCACGATGGCACGCTTTGTGCGAATCGAATCAATATGGATATTTCAATTGTTGCGTTTTGCACCTATATTTCGCCGACAACCGACGAAAACAGCAATTAAGTGCTCCCCAGTCAGACACTTCACAACCGTCAACCAACCGTGTACCGACTCTGCGCGGAGCGGGCACGCAAGCGAAGCGCGAAGTGATTCAAGTTCAGCACGAGGATCAGCATGTCAGTACAACTAGCGTTGCGAAACATTCGAAAATCCTTTTCCGGCAAGCAGGGCTCGGTCGATGTGCTGGGTGGATTGTCGTTCGACATCAACGAACGGGATTTCGTCAGCATCATCGGCCCGTCGGGCTGCGGGAAGACGACCGTGTTCAACGTAATCGCCGGCCTCCTGGAACCCGACAGCGGCGAGATCGTCTATCGAGGGCAGGCGGTCACCGGCTTGCGCGGCAAAGTCGGCTACATGATGCAGCGTGACCTGCTGTTGCCGTGGCGCACCGTATTGCAGAACGTCCTGATCGGGCCCGAGTTGTCCCGCATGCCGGTTGCGCAAGCGCGCGAAATAGCGATGGAATACCTGAACACCTACGGCCTTGCGGGTTTCGAAAACGCCTATCCCCGCATGCTGTCCGGTGGCATGCGCCAGCGCGTCGCACTGATCCGCACCTTGATCAACGACCCCGACATCATCCTGCTCGATGAGCCGTTTTCAGCGCTCGACTATCAGACCCGGTTGTATCTGGAAGGCGTGCTGATGGAAGCGGTCGAGACGTTCCACAAAACGGTCGTACTGGTCACACACGACATCGACGAAGCAGTCGCGTTGTCCAAGCGTGTGGTGGTGCTAGGCGGCCGGCCTTCGCAAGTCAAAAAGGTCTATGACATCGAGATCGGCGCGCGCACGCCGATCGGTGCGCGCAGCGATCCGAACTTTTCCGGCTACTTTCACGCACTGTGCGCGGAACTCGATATCCAGACCGAGGTAAAGGCAGCATGAACCATTCCGCATCCATCAATAACGCGAAAGTCTCCGCAACACGCAGCCAGACGCGTTCAGGCCCCGTGCTGAATACCGGATGGGGGCGCACAGCCCTGCAGCTCGTCGCGGTGATTGCATTCTTTGCGATATGGGAAGGCGCTGCGCGGCTTGGCTGGGTATCGAACTTCCTGGTCGGCTCGCCGACAAAAATCTACGACGCCCTGGCTCGCTCCGCCGAATCAGGCGACCTTTTCGTCGATATCGGCTACACCATGTTCGAAGCCATGCTCGGCTTTCTGTTCGGCACGGCGGTCGGCTCGGTCTGCGGTCTCGCGCTGTGGTATTCGCCGTTCGTCGCGCGACTGATCGAGCCATTTATCGTCGCGATCAACAGCGTTCCGAAGATCGCTTTCGCCCCGATTGTGATTCTCTGGTTCGGCACCGGGCTCGTTTCGAAAGTCGCGCTGGCGATTTCGCTGACTGCGATCGTCGCGCTGATAGCCGCTTACGAGGCAGCGAAAGAGGCCGATCCTGATCTTCAGGCACTCCTCGTCACGCTTGGCGCGAACAAGAACGATGTGTTCCTGAAAGTCGTTATTCCGTTCACGCTGCCTTATGTGATCTCGACGTTCCGCATCAACATTGGCTTTGGTCTGGTGGGCGCAGTAGTGGGTGAATTCATTTCGTCAGAGAAAGGGCTTGGCCACATGATCTTTACCGCCTCAAGTCTTTACGACCTGAACACCGTGTGGGCCGGCCTCTTCGTGCTGATGGCGATCGGCTTCGTGTTGTATTTCCTGATCGACCTGGTCGAACGCAAGCTGCTGCCGTGGCGGCAGGTATCGAATGGACCGACGCTACGGGTTTGACGCCGTTGCCACTCGAGGTCGAATTGTTTGCTTTTCGCCCGTCAATCTAACCTTTCTCTGGACCTGAAGATGGCAATCATTGCAAAAAGAATGCTGGCTGCGCTGACAACAGCAGTCGCTGTTTCTGCCGTCAGCATCGCAACGCCCGCCTTGGCCGCCGACAAAAAAGCTGTTATTTCGCAGGCTTTTCAGTCGATGCTATATCTGCCGCTCTACGTCGCTATCGACGGCGGCTTCTTTACCAAGGAAGGGCTAGATGTGACAAAGCAGACCGCGGGCAGTCCGAGCGCGGCATTGTCGGCCGTGTTGTCGGGAAGTGCGGACTTCTCGCTGCATGGTCCCGAATGGACCGCGGTCGCCGCCGAAAAAGGCGCGGATGTCGATGTGATCGCCAACGTTGTGAACGGTGCGGCGGTGTGGATCGTCACCTCGCCGGACAGCAAATTCACCGGCATCAAGGACGTGAAGGGCCAGGCGGTCGTGTCGGGTCAGATGCCGACTACCAGCACGTCGCTGTTCTTCAAGTTACTAAAAGAGAACGGCATGTCGCCCGCCGACGTGAAACTAACCCAGGTACCGCTCGGCTCCGAGATCGGCCCACTGGTTGCAGGCCAGTCCAAGGTTGCGGTGATGTATGAACCCGGCCTTGATCAGGCCGTTGCCAGAGGCATGAAGGTAGTGCTCGGCTTTCCGAAGTTATATGGCGAATACGCATTCTCATCGATCTCGGCGAAAAGGAGCGTGGACCCCGATGTGGCGGCACGGTTCGTGAAAGGTATGGAACAGGCACTCGTCTTCAT
Source organism: Paraburkholderia sp. WS6 (assembly GCF_030464835.1). Classification (NCBI taxonomy): domain Bacteria; kingdom Pseudomonadati; phylum Pseudomonadota; class Betaproteobacteria; order Burkholderiales; family Burkholderiaceae; genus Paraburkholderia; species Paraburkholderia sp. WS6. Next base: position 11,108 of record NZ_JALQCK010000007.1, on the reverse strand, counting down.
GCAGACCAATCCCATGGAAACCCTGTCGATCGCCCGCCGCGAGTTTCCAGGCCTTGATCCGGAGATCGTGAACGCTGCTGTAAAACGCATGCTGGACGAAGGCGTGTATCCCAGGAACGTCGACATCACCCCGAAGGCGCTGACGGTTGCAATGGATACGCAGATCTCACTCGGTAACTTGAAGCAGCAGCCGAATTACAGCACCTTCATCGTGCAGAACTACATTCATCAAGCACTAGCCGCGAAATGAGCCATTCTTCCCCCTCCCCCACCATCCGCGAAATCCGTGACGCGATTCGCTCGGGAACGCGCACCATCGATCAGACCGTGCAACAGGCATTTGATGCGGCGCAACGGCTGCAGCCTGAGTTGCAAGCTTTCATCCATCTGCCGGCGGCGCCGATAGTCAATCGCGCCGCTCCCCACGCGCCGCTCGCGGGCGTCCCTGTCGGCATAAAAGACCTGATCGATACGGCCGATATGCCCACCGCGTACGGATCGCCGGCCTACGAAGGGCGCAGGCCCGACAAGGACGCATGGGTGGTCGCCCGTTTGCGCGAAGCCGGTGCCACGGTACTCGGTAAAACGGTCACCACCGAGTTCGCCTGGCGTCAGCCTGGCGCTACGACCAACCCGTGGAATAGCGATCACACGCCTGGCGGCTCGTCGAGCGGCTCGGCTGCCGCCGTTGCGGCAGGCATCGTGCCGCTCGCGCTCGGCACACAGACGTTCGGATCCGTCATCCGTCCCGCCGCGTATTGCGGTGTGGTCGGGGTAAAGCCGAGTTACGGCACGATTGCGCGGACCGGCGTGTTGCCGTTGTCAGGGTCGCTCGATCACCTTGGCGTTTTCACCACCAATGTCGCTGATGCCGTTCATGCGCTATCGATTCTGGCGGGGAGCGATGCGGACGATCCACATGCCTCGCATAACAGTCGCAAGAGGAAAGACCCAGGCGATGCGGCAAAACGGCCACCACGCATCGGCGTGTTGCGCGAGCAGATCGGTGGACCGATCGACAAAGCGCAGCAACACGTGCTGAATCAACTCGCCATACGCTTACGGGCTGATGGCGCAGAAATCGTCGGCGCCGACTTGCCTGCCGAACTGCTCGACGCTGCACGGCATGCTTCGATCTTGGTCGCAGTTGAAGCGGCGCTGATACATGGCGAACTAGTAGACCGTTCGCCGGCTCTTGTCAGCGCACCGATCACGGCTCTGGTCGAGGAAGGCCGGGCTTTGCCCGCGACTGAATATGCGAAAGCGAAGGCCTTGCAGGTACAGATGGCGGTTCGCTTTGACCAGTGGTTCACCGAAGCAGCGGGACTGGACGCGCTGCTGGTAGCGCCCGCGTCGGGCGAGGCGCCCCGCGGGCTTGACTATACGGGCGATGCGGCGTTCTGCACGCCCTGGACCTTCCTCGGCGTGCCGGCGGTGACGTTACCGGTTGGCTTCGGTCCGGGGGGGCTGCCGCTTGGGGTGCAACTGGTCGGTGCGAGTCAGCACGATGCCGCGTTGCTGTCGCTTGCCGAGTGGGTGGAAGGGAGAACCGGCTGGAACATCGCAGTTGCTTCACGCTGATGCCGGCTTCGTTGTGTATAGGAAGTATCACGTGATCATGCGAACCCGTAGCGGCTGAGCGGGTAGCGAAGATCGATTGATTGTTTGAGGAAACATGTCAGCAGAATTTTTAAATCCTGTGCGGGGCATCCGCGGGATGGCGGTCACACCCCATGCACTGGCGTCGCAAAGCGCGCTCGCGATCCTGCGTGACGACGGCAATGCCGTCGAGGCGATGATTGCCGCCGCGGCGACCATCGCAGCGGTGTATCCGCATATGAACAGCATCGGCGGCGACGGCTTCTGGTTGATTTCGCGGCCGGGCGAAGAGCCCGTCGGCATCGAGGCATGTGGAGCGGCGGCATCGGCGGCGACGATCGACGCCTATCGCGCACGCGGCCTGCAATCGATCCCGTTTCGTGGACCGCTGGCAGCGAATACGGTGGCCGGCACCGTGTCCGGTTGGGCGTTGGCGCATCGTTGGTCCACTGACACCCTCGGTGGCAAGCTCCCGGTCGCGCGCCTGCTGGAAGATGCGATCGCCTACGCGGGAGGCGGTATTCCGGTCACGCGCAGCCAGTCCGAATGCGTCGCGCTCAAGCGGCACGAACTCGGATCGGTCGCGGGATTCGCCGAGACGTTTCTGACGGGCGACAACCCGCTGCGCGTGCCGGCTGTCGGCGAGCGTTTTGTGCAGCCACGCCTCGCCGCGACGCTCGAGCGTCTCGCCCATGCGGGTCTCGACGACTTCTACCGGGGCGATCTCGCACGGAGCATCGCGGCCGACCTGCGTGCCCTCGAAAGTCCATTGTCGCTCGCCGACCTCGAACAGCATCGCGCAAGGCTGCGCACGCCGCTGGCACTCACGCATTCGCTCGGCACGATCTACAACATGCCGCCGCCTACACAAGGGCTTGTCTCACTGCAGATTCTCGGTGTGCTCGACCGTGTCTTGCGCGACGATATGGATCCGCTCGGGCCCGAATACGTCCACGCATGCGTGGAGGCGACCAAGCTCGCGTTCGCCATACGCGACAAGCACATCACCGACCCGGATTACATGGACATCGATCCGCAGGCGCTGCTCGCGCCGCCGGTGCTCGACGCGATGGCCGAGCAGATTTCGATGTCGGCGGCGGCCCCGTGGGGCCGCGGTCTCGGACCGGCCGACACAGTATGGCTCGGCGTGATCGACGCCGATGGCGTGGCCGTCAGCTTCATCCAGAGCATTTATCACGAGTTCGGCAGCGGCCTCGTGCTTGCGGATTCGGGCATCAACTGGCAAAACCGCGGCTGTAGCTTCTCGCTCGATCCCTCTGCGCGCAATCCGCTTACGCCGGGGCGACGGCCGTTTCACACGCTGAACCCGGCACTCGCGCGTTTCGATGACGGACGCACGATGGTGTACGGAAACATGGGCGGCGACGGCCAGCCGCAATCGCAAAGCGCCGTGTTTTCGCGGATCGCGCACTTCGGCTGGAATCCGCAAGCCGCTATCGATGCGCCTCGCTGGCTGCTGGGCCGGACTTGGGGGCGATCCAATGAATCACTCAAGCTTGAAGCTCGGTTTCCCGCCGACACGTTCAATGCGCTGCGCCGTCTCGGCCATGACGTCGAGCAGATGCTGCCATACGACGAAGCAATGGGCCACGCCGGCGCAATCGTCCGGCACGGCAACGGATGTCTGGAGGCAGGCTATGACCCGCGCAGCGACGGGGCCGCGGCTGGCTGGTAGGCGCGCCGGCTAAACAGCGGGCGGCCGCGCTGCCCGCACCCTTTTGAATCGACCGCCCGCGAGCGTTCGCGCCGACGGCAAGGACGGCGCACGTCCTCCATCTGTTGATATTTCAATCCGAAACGGAGAAGCACTTTGAACACCCGCACGCAATCATTGAAAGGCGCCGCCTCGCCCGTCGCGCAAACAGCCGCGCATACCCGCTGGATCCAGCTCGGACTCGGCCTCATTTGCATGATGACGATTTCGAGTCCGCAATATGTATGGACTCTGATGACGAAGCCGCTCATGGCGAAGCTCGGCATCGCGCTGCCGGAACTGCAAGTGACCTTCTCACTGCTGGTGCTGCTGCAGGCATTTTTCTCACCGTTCCAGGGTGCGCTGATCGACCGTTTCGGGCCGCGCATGCTGATCTCGATCGGTACGTTGCTGGCAGGCGTGAGCTGGGTGTTAGCCTCGTATACGCACAGTGTGTCGATGCTGTACCTCACGTATGGCTGCATCGGCGGTCTCGGTACCGGCATCGTCTACGTCGGCGTGGTGGGATTCGTGGTTCGCTGGTTCCCCGATCGACGCGGCTTCGCCGCCGGCGTAGCGGCCGCGGGCTACGGCATGGGCGCCATTGTCACCACCTTTCCGATCTCTGCGTCGCTGGCAACGCACGGCGTCGAATCCACGCTGTGGCTGTATGGCGTCATTTTCGCCGTGGTTGGCCTGCTCGCCTCGCAAGGCCTGCGAGTGCCATCCGCGGCCGACAGTATCGGCTCGGCAGCAAACCGGACAGCGGTCGCGACGCGCGACTACCGTCCGTCCGAGATGCTCAGGACGCCGCTGTTCTGGCTGATGTTCGTGATGATGACGATGATGTCCACCTCGGGCCTCATGGTCACGTCGCAGATGGCAAGCTTCGCCGCTGACTTCGGCGTCAGCAAGGTACTGGTCTTCGGGCTCGCCGCGTTGCCGCTGGCACTGACGATCGACCGCTTCACGAACGGTCTGACCCGTCCGCTGTTCGGCTGGATATCGGATCGTCTGGGGCGCGAAAACACGATGTGTTTCGCGTTCGCGCTGGAAGGTGTGGCGATGGCGCTCTGGCTGCTGACGCGCGACAACGCGGTCCTCTTCGTGCTGCTGTCCGGCGTGGTGTTCTTCGGCTGGGGTGAAATTTTTTCGCTGTTCCCTTCCACCCTGACCGACACGTTCGGTACCCGCTATGCCACCGCGAACTATGGCTGGCTTTACATCTCGTTCGGGATTGGCTCGATCTTCGGCGGCCCGCTGGCCGCGCTGCTGCATCAGCACACCAGCAGCTGGGTACCGGTGTTCGGCTGCGCGATTGTGCTCGATCTGAGTACCGCCGTCCTTGCAATGTTCGTGTTGAAGCCGGTGCGCGCGCGTTTTGTCGGGGCTCGTAGATAGCGTATCTCTTCGCGCCGAATGACGGCCCTGCGCGGCACGGTCGGCACGCTCCGACCTGGCTCGTGGGCAGTCTCGGCGACGATCTCAAGTGCATGTGTAGCGATACCGTTCGCATAGGTCGGCGCCATCCTCAAGTCTTCACTCGAAGAGTATAAGAAGATCCGCAGCTACCGGCGCGTCGTAGTACTCGCAATAAACGTACTGAGCCTGCTTTCAATCGACTATCCGCGGTCTTTCAACTAAAAAAACCGTATTGCCGCTTGACCGCCGACAGAGCCCTCCCGTCCCGTCAAATCGCTTTTTGACATCGTTGGGTTTGACCTTCATGACTCTCCGTCCCTCAATAATTATCAGATAAGTCTTCACATGAAGACTTGTGATTTGATAGAGTATATCGTCCGTGGGCGCGAGCCGCTGACTCGCCCCAATCCGCTTTTCGAGACGTCCTGATCTTCATGGCCGCGTCACGCCGGATTTCTGGAATGGCCCGAGATCCACTCAAGTTACAGGAGCAAGTCTGACCGCGGACGACGCCCCTTCTACAAAACGGCATGTCACAACACCTGAAAACAGTACGACCGCTCGTTATTGCATCGGTCATGGCGTCAATGGCAATGGTCGCTATCGAAGCGACCATTGTGTCTACAGCGATGCCACAGATCGTGACTCAATTGGGCGGGCTGCATCTTTATAGCTGGGTCTTCTCCTCGTTTCTGCTCACGCAGACCGCGATGACGGTCGTATTCGGCAAGCTCGCTGACCTGTACGGTCGTAAGCCCACCATGCTCGTTGGCATCGCGATCTTTCTGGTGGGATCAGTGCTCGCGGGTTTTGCACGGTCCATGCCCGCAATGATCGCGTTTCGAATGATTCAAGGTGTCGGCGCTGGAGCGATCCAGCCTGTTGCGCTCACTATCGTGGGCGACCTGTATCCAGCACGCGAACGAGGGAAAATTCAGGGTTATCTCGCCAGTGTCTGGGCCATCGCTGCGGTCGTCGGACCGATGGCAGGTGGCATTCTCATTCGCGACCTTTCATGGGCCTGGATCTTCTGGATCAATATCCCAATTGGCCTCGCCTCCGCCGCCGGCTTCATCGTCTTTCTACATGAAGAGGAAAGGCGCGAACGCCCTTCGATCGATATCCTCGGTGCAACGCTCTTCGCTGCATGCATCGGCGCTCTCATGGTGGCGCTGACGAATGCCGGGACATTCGTCAGTACTTGGACCATCCTCGAGTTCGCTCTGTTCGTGATATGCGGCGCACTCTTCATTCTCCAGGAGCAACGGGCCGCCGACCCCATGATTTCGTTTTCCTTGTGGGGGCACCGGCCAATCGCGGCCTGCAATGCAGCTACTGTCCTTTCGGGAATGGCGCTAATGGGGCTGACCAGCTTCCTTCCCATGTATGTACAGGGCGTCTTGGGCAGGTCCCCGGTGGTGGCAGGCCTCGCGTTGACTATGATAATGGTCGGTTGGCCAACCGGCGCTACCATTGCAGCACGCTCCTTCCATCGGCTCGGACTGCGGCGCACCCTCATCGGCGGCAGCGTGTTCTTGCCGATTGGCGCCATGGTCTTCGCGGCCCTGACCCCACAGAGCACACCGCTGTTTGCAGGAATCGGCTCGTTGATTATGGGCTTTGGAATGGGAGTAGTTAGCGTGAGCTCACTTATTCTGATCCAGGAAATCGTCAAGCCGTCGGAACGCGGCAGCGCGACGGCGTCCAACCTCTTCTCCCGTAACCTCGGCAGCACGCTTGGCGCAGCCGTGTTTGGTGCGGTTCTGAATTATGGGCTTGCTCATTCGACCGGCACCGCAGCGGTTACCTCCGATCAGTTGCGACAGCTTCTTGGCTCGGTACCGGCCAACGCTATCGTCAACGCTGCGGTGAGACTTGCGCTCCACCAGTCCCTCCATCTCACGTTCTCTTCCATCCTGATGATATCGATCGGTGCGGTCGTCTCCCTGATGCTTGTACCCACCATCAATCTCGTGCGAAGGAGCGAACCCGCAACCAATTGATACGCAGGCCTGTTCCTCACCCAATCCCCTTTGACCCAGCGCATGATCGTCGTCTGTGCGAACAACAGACCGCTCCCGGCCATCATTTCGACGAGCTCTCGAACGCGGAACCTGTAACGCGCAATGCCACGTGAAAAAGAAACCTGCACGAGGCGTGCACCCGTGATCAGCGATTTCTATCGATTGCCCGGGCCACTTTCGATTATCTGCACTCGGAACCACGCACCTATACTCAATTTCAAGCAGCACGGAACGGGCGCCTGCGGCGTGGCAGATGACCGGTCCATACATCGCCGATGCGCAACGCGCCGGGCGTGTATCTGACATTCAAACAGCGAATCAGGAGAACAGGCATGAGCAGAGCACCTGCAGCGGTCGTGGCGTACGCCCAGCCGAAGACATCAGTTCGCTGGAAGATTTTTCTCATCATGTTGCTGCTGGTCACGGTCAACTACATCGATCGTGCATCCCTGTCCGTCGCAATGCCGATGATCGCAAGCGAGTTCACGCTTACGCCGGTCATGCAAGGCATCATTATGAGTTCGTTCTTCTGGTCGTACACGCTGATGCAGATTCCAGGCGGCATGGCGGTCGACCGCTTCAAGCCGCGCCTGGTCCTCGCGCTGTGCACTTTGCTCTGGGGTGCCTTCCAAGGCCTCGGTGCATTGACGACCAATGCGATGTCCTTGCTCGCTACGAGGCTCGGACTCGGTGTCGCAGAAGCGCCCGTGGCCTCAGCGGGAGGTGCGCTCAATGCAATGTGGCTCACGCAGCATGAGCGGGTCCGTGGCGCATCGCTGATGGATGGCGGCTCGCCGCTCGGCGCAGCGCTTGGATCGGTGCTGATCACCTGGCTGATCGTGGTCGCGCACTCATGGCGAACCGCATTCGCGATCGCCGGCGTCGGCACGATCCTGTGCGGCGTCGGCGCCTGGTACTACATCAAGAATCAACCGCACGAACATCCCGGCGTCAATGAAGCCGAAGCGGAACACATCGAGCAAGCACGGCGCAAGGAAGATGAAAAGGAAGCCAAGAACCTGTCAGGCAACTCGCTCGATTTCTTCAGGTATCGCTCAGTGTTGCTGATGTTCGTCGGCTTCATGTGTTGCACGACGCTTTACTACGGCCTGTTGACATGGATGCCCACCTATCTGCAGAAGGTGCAGGGCTTCAACATTCAGCAGATGGGCGGCGCCAGCTTCGTGATCTTCTTCTGCGGGTTTATCGGCGAACTCTGCGGTGCCTATGTTGCCGACAAGTGGCTCGCCAGCGGCGCCGCGCCGAACCGCGTCATGCGCACGATTTTCGGCATCGCCGGCGTGGTTGCCACGATTGCGGTGTTTTCGGTGGCACATGCGACAAGCCCCACGATGGTTGTGATCCTGCTGTCCATCACGCTCTTCTTTCTGCGGTGGGGCGGTCTGTACTGGTCGATCCCCGCGATGCTCGCCTCACGCAACAAGGTGGGCACGCTTGGCGGACTGCTTAACTTCGGCGGGAATATCGGCGGCATGGTGATCCCGATTGCGATCGGCGCAATCGTTCAATTCACCGGCTCCTATTTCCTCGCGCTGATGTGTTTCGCCGCAATGGGCGTCGGCCTGCTGCTCTGTTCGATCGGAATCGACTATGAAACGAAGATTCCGGTCTGAACGATCGTCGCGCCTCGCATGAACAACGTTGCTACTGAGATTGGATAATGGGAATAGCAAAAGTCGAAGACATCATTGGCCAAACCGTCCGGCGCGACATTGGCCGCATGAAGCGGTTCGTTGAAGGTCAGCTGGAAGCGGCCGCGCGTTCGATCATGAGCACGCCGAACGCCCACGTCGGTATCGTGACCGGTTTCTTCATACGCAATGCCGTCCCGCCCTCGCCGGAGACGGACGGACTGGGCGGCATGGCCCACCTGGCCGCCGCACTTTCGAACCTCGGCATACCGGTGACAGTGATCTCGGACGCGCCATGCTGCAAGGCTGTCTGGGCGGTCACCACGGAATTGCCGAAAGACGTGGCGTTCGAGATCACCTCGGTGAGCGCGGCATCGGTCAAGTCGCTGAGAGCCAGGCTAAGCGAGGCCGAACGTCCGATCACGCATATGGTCGCGATTGAGCGGGTGTCGCCCGCGAGCGACGGCAAGCCGCATCGCGAGTACGGCGCGGACATGTCCGACGATACCGCTCCGCTGCACCTTCTGTTCGAGGATCCCGAGTGGCCACGTCCGTGGGTCACGATCGGCATCGGCGACGGCGGCAATGAAATCGGCATGGGCGTGCTGCCCGAGGAAATCGTCCACGACGACATTCCCAATGGCCCGTTGATCAGCGCAGCCATTCCCGCGGACTATCTGATTGTTTCCAGCGTCTCGAACTGGGGCGGCTGGGGATTGGTATCCGCAATGGCGATGGTCGCGCCGCGAGAGGCAGCGGTGCGACTGCTCACCGACTTCACACCGGAGCGCGACCGGGCGTATCTCGCGGCGGCCGTCGACCTCGGGCAGGCGGTTGACGATAGCCGCGTCGACCGCCCCGCGACGCCGAAGATGAGCGTCGACCGGCTGTCGTGGGAACAGCATGCAGAAGTGCTCAGTCAGCTCAGGGCGCACGTCGACGGATACCTCGCAGTGCCGTCGCACGCGTGAGCGCGACGCCCTTTTTATTTCTTAACGTACCAACCATGTCCGACCTTTCGAGCACCACTCTCCAACGTGCGCCGTCGTGGGCAGCCAGCTTGCCAGATGAATTGCAGACACCGTGTTTCATCGTATCCGAGCGCGGCATCGTCGATAACCTGTATGCGACTGCCCGTGCGTGTGGAGGGGTTGAGCGGCTCATGCCGCATGTGAAGACGCATCGCGCCGGATGGGTCGTCAAGCGGTTGATTCGCGAAGGCGTAACTGCGTTCAAGGCCGCTACCGTGGCGGAAGTGGCGATGGTGCTCGAGGCCGGCGCGAAACACGTCGTCTGGGCGTATCCGACCGTGAACCGCGCTCATATCCGTACCTTGCTCGCGCTGGCGCACGCTCATCCGGACGCACGGGTCGACGCGCTCGTCGACTCGGCGGCTGGCGTAGCCGCGTGGCGTCTCGCGACGAACGGGGCGCCGTTGACCAATCTCGCCCTGCTCATCGATCTGGATGCCGGCATGGGCAGAACTGGCGCGCCGATAGCAGCGGCGACGCTGCAATTGGCCCGCGAACTGGCCACAATCGGCTGCTTTGGAGGATGGCATGTCTACGACGGCCACATCCATGATCTCGACAGTGCCGCACGCCGCACGCGGGTGGCCGCCATCGTGGAGAAAGTGGCGGCGCTGACGCGCGCAGCCGATGCAGACGGACTGTCGACGAAACTCATCGCCGGGGGCAGCTATACGTTCGATCTGTGGCCGCGCACGCTCGCCGACTTCGTATCCCCGGGCAGTTGGACCTATTCGAGCGCTCAACACGACCTGGAGTTGCCCGCGCTCGGCTGGACGCCAAGCGCATATGTACTGGCAACGGTGATTTCACGCAACAGCACAACCGCCACGCTCGATGCGGGCTCGAAGGCCATCTCGCCGGACAAGCCGCTGGCCGAGCGCTTTCGCTGGGACGGCAAGATCATCATGATGAGCGAAGAGCACGTTGTGGTCGAAGACACCGATCTGGCTGTCGGCGACCGGGTGATGCTGCTGCCGCGCCACGCTTGCACGACTGCCTATCTCTACCCTAGCGCGATGGTGCTTAACACCGAAGGGTCGTGGGAAGTGCGTGAGCAACTCGGGAGCCGTCGCTAGGCCGCGAGGCCCGCAGCGGGAGGCGTCGATTGAAGTGATACAACGCGATTTGCCGCGCACGTCATGCGGCAAGTCGGAAAAACGCCACATCAAGGCGATGGGAAAAACATGAACGACAGTGGCACGCGCCGCGCATTGCGTGGTGTCAATCCACCCGACCTCAAACCAGGCGGGCACTATTCTTCAGCGATGGTCGCGGGCGACTTCGTCTTCCTGTCTGGCCAGACGCCGCGCGACGCCGACCGGAAGGTGATCGGCGACTCGATCGAAGAGCAGACCCGTGCGACGCTCGCCAATGTCGAGCGGGTACTGGCCGCCGCCGGCGCCGGACTGGATGACGTCGTCAAGGTCACAGTCTATCTAACCGACTTAACGCTTTTTAGCCGCTTCAACGCACTCTATGCAAGCTGGTTTGCCCAGCACAAACCGGCGCGAACGACGGTGGAAGCCGGTCTGCAGGGTGTGCTCGTGGAGATCGACGTGGTTGCCTACATCGGCACGCGCTGAAGCTGGCGGCGCACCGTACGCACGCACGCTAGTACAACATCCCGCAAATAGGGTTAATAATTGTCGGGCTGCAAATAAGGCTG